>NZ_JAXOFP010000043.1:0-502 GCF_041224285.1 Corynebacterium drakensteinense | reverse complement strand
CTCTTTGTCGTCGGATTTGGACTCTTCTTTTTCTTCGGACTTGGAGTCCTTTTCGTCGGAGTCAGCCGAGTCGTCTGTGTCATCTGAGTCGTCGGAATCGTCGGCACCGTCTGCTGCGGCGTCTTCGTCACCGATGCGGACGATGACGTCGCCAACTTCGACGGTGTCGTCTTCGTCGGCAAGAATTTCAACGATGGTGCCTGCTACAGGCGATGGAACTTCGGTGTCGACCTTGTCGGTAGATACTTCGAGAAGTGGTTCGTCTACTTCGACGGTGTCGCCGACGGACTTCAGCCACTGGGTGATGGTGCCTTCGGTGACGGATTCGCCGAGTTCTGGCATTTCGACGTCGGTAGCCTTACCGGAACCGCCGGAAGACTTCTTCTTGGAAGCAGACTCTTTGTCGTCGGATTTGGACTCTTCTTTTTCTTCGGACTTGGAGTCCTTTTCGTCGGAGTCAGCCGAGTCGTCTGTGTCATCTGAGTCGTCGGAATCATCGGCC
>NZ_JAXOFP010000042.1:0-540 GCF_041224285.1 Corynebacterium drakensteinense | reverse complement strand
CTGGTCGATCGCCCGCTTCCAGCTTCCCGTCCCCCACACCAACGCCCACAACAACGCCTGCAACGTCCTCACCGACCCCACGGCCAAGCCCCCCACTCCGCCACCGTCCGCCACCGAACCCTTGGCAGCCCCCGAACCCCAAGCCCCTCCCCCCTCCACCCCGCACTCCCCCCCCCACCCCCACCCCGCCTCCCCCCCCCCCCCCCACCCCGGCCCCCGCCACCACCCCGCACCCGGTCCCCCCGCGCCGGCGCGGGCGGGGGGGCGCCCGCCCCCCCCCCCCCCCCCCGGGGGCAAGAGGACGGGTATCGGTGGACGACGTATCACGCGCGGGGTGGGGCGAAGGGTGGTGGGGAGTACACCTGTGGAGATTTTTCCTACGAGCCGGTGAGGACGGTGGGATGCGTGGAAGGAGTCGAGAGCTGGCCGGACGCTGGGCCTGGGGGCGGGTAGAAGGTGGTTCAGATTAGCTCGTGGGGTGTGGCGAAGGCTGATCTAGCTTGACCGGTAAGGAGTTCAGGCTCAGCACTGTCTGTCACC
>NZ_JAXOFP010000041.1:0-545 GCF_041224285.1 Corynebacterium drakensteinense | reverse complement strand
CCCCGCATTCGTCACCCTGTTCGGCCCTAATTCGGCCCTACTTCCGCCCAGTACCTTCGGTTCGCGGGCAGAGGCGACGCCCCACAGTCGAGGCGTGCACACCTCTTGTGAACAGAAGACATTTCTTTTGCGATAAAATCTTTTACACTAGTGATCCGTGCATGAAATTCCGCGAGTTTCCAGTAATTTTCTAGCGTTTCACGAACAACTACTAGCCACTGCACCCCGAATCACCTACTGTGGTTACAGAACCAAAACTGCAATCTAAATCACAGATATAAGTCACAGTCTGCGAGCGGTTGTTAGTTTATTTGTACGTGGTTCGCAGAAATTGCACCCTATCGGGCCTAGGCCTAGCGTCCGAACAAAACCACAGGAGAGTTGTTTCCCATGTCTACACCGTCTACGCCCGCGGCCGCATGCCCTCCCGCCCATGCCGCACATCGCCCCGCAGGCGCGCAACCCCCCCCTCACCCCCCTCGCCGCGCCCGCCGCCCCCCCCCGCCACCAGCCCGGCCCGCCCACCCCGCCCCCCCCCCCGCCCC
>NZ_JAXOFP010000040.1:0-625 GCF_041224285.1 Corynebacterium drakensteinense | reverse complement strand
CTTAAGGGTAGAACAGACGAAAGGAGCGATAGGAATGATTTTATTACAAGCGTCGAATGTAGCACGACATTTTGGGGCAGAAATTTTGTTCAATCAAGTGAATTTAGAAGTGAAGAGCGGTGCGCGGATTGGTTTAGTCGGGCGCAATGGAGCGGGTAAATCTACACTATTACACATCTTAGCTGGGATTGAAGAGCCGGATGAAGGTCGCATCTCCAAGCGCAAAGACTTAACGGTCGGCTTCTTAGACCAACATACCGGCTTAGAATCTGAGCGTACAATTATGGAAGAGATGCTGGCGGTCTTCGAACCCGTTATTAAACTCGAAAAAAATATGCGCCGAACTGAAGAACGGATTAGCCAACTTGATCCTGCTAGTGAAGAATATCAAGACGTGATGACACAATATGACAACATGCAAGTTCGCTTCAGACAACTTGGAGGGTACAGTTATCAGAGTGATATCCGGATGGTATTACACGGTTTTCGCTTCTATGAAGAGGACTTCGACAAGCCTATTAACACCCTCTCTGGTGGTCAGAAGACGCGTCTCGCCTTAGCTAAATTACTGCTCGAGAAAAAAGACTTACTCATCCTAGACGAGCCCACGAACCACCTTGATATC
>NZ_JAXOFP010000039.1:0-669 GCF_041224285.1 Corynebacterium drakensteinense | reverse complement strand
ACCACATCCGAGTGCCCAAGAGTTTTCCCCGCGCATGCGGGGATGAGCCTATCACTGTTGCGGATAGCCCGCTTAATCGTTTGTTTTCCCCGCGCATGCGGGGATGAGCCAACCAGGAGTGAACACATGAACAGTCACACAATGTTTTCCCCGCGCATGCGGGGATGAGCCTAACCCGACGCCAGTGCAAACAGTAGTGCGCACGTTTTCCCCGCGCATGCGGGGATGAGCCTTTACAACTAGGTGGGGTTGTGAAAAGTCGAGACGTTTTCCCCGCGCATGCGGGGATGAGCCCAGACCGGCCTACAGACAGCTTGGTCTGTTTTGGTTTTCCCCGCGCATGCGGGGATGAGCCCGTCAATGCGCGTAGCTCCACAGACCGGCGTCCGTTTTCCCCGCGCATGCGGGGATGAGCCCCCTATTGGCTAGCCAACAGATTCGTTGATAACGTTTTCCCCGCGCATGCGGGGATGAGCCGGAGCCTCACAATGCCACCACAGTTTAAGGCCGGTTTTCCCCGCGCATGCGGGGATGAGCCCCAATGGAAAGAATCCGAACGGCAAGCCGAGAAGTTTTCCCCGCGCATGCGGGGATGAGCCCTGTAGTCATAAAAACCTCTCCTAATCAATCCAGTTTTCCCCGCGCATGCGGGGATGAGCCCTGTAGTCA
>NZ_JAXOFP010000038.1:0-868 GCF_041224285.1 Corynebacterium drakensteinense | reverse complement strand
CGCGTGCACGGCTCATCCCCGCATGCGCGGGGAAAACGTAGCCCCTGCCGGGTAGCGGTCAGGGGGTGGTGGCTCATCCCCGCATGCGCGGGGAAAACCGGCGGCGGTCTTCGCTTCGCCCTCCAGGTCGCGGCTCATCCCCGCATGCGCGGGGAAAACGGTTATCAGCCACGCGCGCGGCAGCGGCTTGGAGGCTCATCCCCGCATGCGCGGGGAAAACACCGGGCGAATTCCATGGATTCAGACCCGTTGGGGCTCATCCCCGCATGCGCGGGGAAAACATTTGATCGCCGGGGGTAGATCCAAAGGAACGGTGGCTCATCCCCGCATGCGCGGGGAAAACTGTGCGAGATTACACGCTCGGGACGTCGAGCCTGGCTCATCCCCGCATGCGCGGGGAAAACTTGAAATAATCCAGCCAAGTGTCATTAGCGCTGGGCTCATCCCCGCATGCGCGGGGAAAACGAGCAGACCGACCACCAACGGTCTGCGACCTTGGGCTCATCCCCGCATGCGCGGGGAAAACCAAGTCTTTCGTTGTTTTTGGTGATCTGGTTGGGGCTCATCCCCGCATGCGCGGGGAAAACCAGGTTATCGCGTGGTTTTGGTGTGTTTTTATCGGGCTCATCCCCGCATGCGCGGGGAAAACAGTTGTTCTAAAGTTGTTTCCCACACGCAATTGGGCTCATCCCCGCATGCGCGGGGAAAACTGGATTGATTAGGAGAGGTTTTTATGACTACAGGGCTCATCCCCGCATGCGCGGGGAAAACTGGATTGATTAGGAGAGGTTTTTATGACTACAGGGCTCATCCCCGCATGCGCGGGGAAAACCAAAACAGACCAAGCTGTCTGTAGGCCGGTCTGGGC
>NZ_JAXOFP010000037.1:0-1017 GCF_041224285.1 Corynebacterium drakensteinense | reverse complement strand
CCGTGCTGGGAAAGTCGTTCGTTGTAGACCACGCTGACATACTGCGACCCGTGATCCGAATGGTGCACCAAACCTGTCGTTTCTTCAGCACACACTATCGCCTGGTTGAGAGCTTGCAGCGGCAATACTTCGGTGCGCATCGAGTCTGATAACGCCCAACCGACAATCCTCCGGGAGAACACATCGGTGACAAACGCGGTGTACACAAAACCTTTCTTCGTGCGCACGTAAGTAATATCGGCCACCCACAACTTATTCGGGCCCTGAGCTTTAAATTCACGCTCGACCAAATCCGGGCGCGTATCCACCGTCTTTGACCTACGAGTGGTCACCGGTGACCGGCCTTTGCCTTTGCCAGAAACACCAGCCAGGCGCATCAGCCGGGCGGTATGTTCACGACCGATATCGATTCCTTCACGGCGAAGAGCATGCCACATTTTTCGCACACCATAGACACCGTAATTAGCTTGATGAACAGCACTAATGCGTTCAACCAGCACAGTATCGCGAAGGCGACGAGCGCTTTGCCCACGAGCTTTGGATTGGCGATAACCACGTGAGGTGATAAACCCGCCAACCCGGTTATTCTTCAACGTCGTGCAGATGAACTCGACTGAGAAACGATCCCGGTATTCATCGATGAATCGGATCATTTCCGACGTTTTGGGTCGAGTTCCGACGCGAAAAAAGCTGAGGCAGCTTTCAACAACTCATTGGTGTCGCGTAGTTCTTGGTTTTCACGGCGTAGCCTCGCGTTTTCGGCGGCCAAATCTTCAGGTACAGGTTCTGGGATGGTTCCCGAACGGCGAGCCTGCTGGGCCCATTGACGAGCCGTGTGCCATGAAACCCCCAACTTTGGGGCTACTGCTTGGCACGCGGATTGCATCGACATATTTTCCGCCAAGATGCGGTCTTCCACGAGACGGACCACGCGGTCCTTTGCATCCTGGTCAAATTTTTTGGGCATGTTCCAGATTTTCCCATCTACTCAAACGGAACAAAACCTGGGACACTTCA
>NZ_JAXOFP010000036.1:0-1445 GCF_041224285.1 Corynebacterium drakensteinense | reverse complement strand
GGGGATGCGGACGAAATCTTGGAGAGATTTTCCGCATGACTAATATTCGATACACGAATGCGCAACGACTTAAAGCGTTAGAAGTATTCGACAGGACTCAATCTGCCACCAAGACCGTCCGCGAATTGGGTTACCCAGGCCGTTGGACACTCCACCGCTGGATTAGACAGCGATCTGAACCACCATCTCCTCCTATTCGACGGACAACGCTAAAACGCTACCCGTTGACGACCAAGCTTAAAGCCGTCGAGCTTTTCAACTCCGGGATGTCTCCTGATGCCGTTGCAGTAAAACTGTCGCTGAACTCGAAAATGAGCGTCTATGCTTGGGCCCAACGATTCCGTGAGGAAGGAAAGTGGGGCTTGATGAGCGCAACTGAACGCAAACAGTCAGCTGGCATCGTCACGCATAAAGCCTTGGAAAGCTCACTTCCAGACGATGCCATAGAACTGAAGAAACTGGCAGCAAGGCTATCAGCAGAAAAGGCCGTGCTAGAAAAAGAGCTGGAAGAAATAAAAAAAGACGACAGCATCGACCCAACCAATCTCAGTAACAGAGTCAAAACTATTGTGGTCGATGCGTTACGGTCTGCTTTTCCGATTTCACTACTGCTTGACATCGTCGAGCTATCGTCGTCGAGCTTCTATTATCAGCTCAAAGCTTTGAAGAGTCCTTCAAAGTATGCGCAGCTGACCGAAAAAATTACCGAAATCGTCAAAGAGTCCGGATTCAGCTATGGCTATCGTCGCGTGTGGATGCAATTGAAGCAATTGGGAATTACGGTCAGCGAGAAAGTTGTGCGTCGAATCATTTCTACCGAGGGGCTCACGGTGCGCTATGTGAAGAAAAGGCGTCGTTATTCGTCGTATCGCGGGGAGATTTCAGATGCCCCACCAAACTTGGTGAAACGGAATTTTCATGCTGATAAGCCTGGGCTGCTGTGGTTGACGGATATTTCAGAGTTTCCTGCTGATGACGGGAAAATCTACTTTTCAGCGTTGGTGGATTGTTTCGACGGAAAGATCGTGGGAGCAACAACGAGTTACCATCCCACTCAGCAGCTTGCAGACGGCTGCTTAGTGCAGGCGATTGACAATGATGCGCCTGCTGATCCGACAAGTTTAGTGATCCATTCCGATCGGGGTTGTCATTATCGAGGTAATAGTTGGATCCAAGCCTCCCATGACATTGGTTTTGTTCGTTCAATGTCGAAGAAAGGGTGCTCACCTGATAATTCGGCGTGCGAGGGTTTGTTCGGTCGAATGAAAAATGAGATGTTCTATGGGCGTAAATGGCGCCATCGTGAGGAATTAGACAAAGCGATTCATGAGTATGTCGAGTTCTATAACGAACGAAGAATCAAGCTTGAGTTCGGTGGATTAAGTATTAATCAGCGTCGGCGCAAGCTGTTACTCTGAATATTCCTAAAAAATGTCCGCATCCCC
>NZ_JAXOFP010000035.1:0-1619 GCF_041224285.1 Corynebacterium drakensteinense | reverse complement strand
AGCGATTCATGAGTATGTCGAGTTCTATAACGAACGAAGAATCAAGCTTGAGTTCGGTGGATTAAGTATTAATCAGCGTCGGCGCAAGCTGTTACTCTGAATATTCCTAAAAAATGTCCGCATCCCCGGAAATGTGTCTGTTTTTCAGGATAACTGCTGCTAGGAACATGAAAATCGGGTTTGAATAAGGGACTGCACATTATTCAGGCCCGTTTTTGTTCAATACCCCGGAACGGCACCTACATGTGCTAGCAGGTTGCTGGTGTTGTTATCCAGTGACTACCAACAGACCACAATGCCCTATATGCGCTGGGCAAATGAAGAAAAACGGCATTACATCTAAAGGCAAAACCAGATGGCGATGCAAAGACCCCTCCTGTGGCAGCTCCTTAACACGTCACCGAGCCGATAAGACCCAAGCCCGAGATTTTCAGGCTTTCTACCGCTACGCAGTATCGACAACATCCCTGACACAACTCGCTGGGCAATTAGGTCTCAGTAGATGGACTCTCAACCGCCGCTTCGCACCGTTTTGGCTTATTGACATCCCCAACACCCCAGACCCCAACCGCATCTACGACCAGATCTTCATCGACGGCACCTACACCGCAGCAGGCTGCCTGCTTATAGCAGCAAGCCATGACCACGTCATTGCCTGGCACTGGGCCAAAAGCGAAACCGCCAAGGCCTACAAAAAACTGCTATCAAAGATTCCACCACCACTATGTGTCGTCCTTGACGGCGGACAAGGTGCATACTCCGCCATTAAAACCTGCTGGCCGACCACCTTGATTCAACGCTGTCTAGTCCATGCCCAACGCGTTGTCCGCCGCTTAACCACCAGCCGGCCACGCACCGATGCCGGCAAAGCTATCTACGGCTTAGCGCTTGCACTCACCAAGGTCACAACCGTTGACCAGGCACGTGAATGGGTAGTTCAATTACATGATTTCGGTCAAGTTCATAAACGTTTTCTCAATGAGAAAACAACCGTGCCGAAAGAAAGACAAACCATAAATAACCAATGGGAATGGACGCATCTGCGGGTGCGCAGAGCCTATAACTCACTGCTTGATCTCTCACACAAAGGCTGGTTATTTACCTATCTCCAGCCACCAACAGCTGCGATTACCCCGAACAACTGGGTATCAACAACCAACAGCCTAGAAGGCGGGGTCAATGCTCAGCTTAAACGCATTGCTGATGCACACCGGGGCAGAAGCGGGGAACGGCAGCGAAAAATGCTCGAATGGTATCTGTACTCACAAACGCAGCTGCCTGGCGACCCACTCGAGATCGCCAGGCAGTGCAATTTCGGACAAGACCAACTCGCCAAAGTTACAGATCTTGTCCTAGAAGACCTCAACAAAGCCGACCTTGAAACAGGACGACCAGCCTTCTACGACCAGGGTATCGATGTTGAATATACACACTCAATCGGTATCCGGAAAGGCCAGATCTAGGGAATCGGCGACACGCCGATCAGACACATTTTTGGGGATGCGGACGAAATCTTGGAGAGATTTTCCGCATGACTAATATTCGATACACGAATGCGCAACGACTTAAAGCGTTAGAAGTATTCGACAGGACTCAATCTGCCACCAAGACCGTCCGCG
>NZ_JAXOFP010000034.1:0-1777 GCF_041224285.1 Corynebacterium drakensteinense | reverse complement strand
CTACTTAACCCTTTAAATGGATATAATTAGACCCATGTTGATTTCAGGTACCGCTTTCTTGCGGTTGCGCACCAACCGCTAAGGCGGTTTCCTACCCCGTAGGTTAAAAACCGCTCCGGTCCTTTAGCCGGGCGGCTATTTGTCATGCCCGGCTCCCTTTCAAATCCAAGGAGCACACCTGATGTCTGCATACGGACACGGCCGTCACGAGCATGGCCAAAATTTTCTCACCAACCACAAGATCATCAACTCCATCATCGACCTTGTGAAACAAACCTCCGGCCCCATCATTGAGATCGGACCAGGAAGCGGTGCCCTCACTCACCCGATGGCCCACTTGGGGAGGGCGATAACGGCAGTTGAAGTGGACGCAAAACTAGCTGCCAAAATCACACAAGAAACCTCCTCGGCGGCGGTCGAAGTGGTCCATGATGATTTCCTTAACTTCCGGTTACCCGCCACTCCCTGCGTCATTGTGGGAAACATTCCCTTTCACCTCACCACTGCCATTCTTCGAAAGTTGCTGCATGCGCCAGCATGGACTGACGCTGTACTCCTCATGCAGTGGGAAGTCGCTCGCCGCCGGGCCGGGGTAGGCGCAAGCACGATGATGACGGCTCAGTGGTCCCCATGGTTCACATTTCACCTGGGTTCTCGGGTACCAAGGCCTGCTTTCCGGCCACAGCCAAACGTTGACGGGGGGATCTTAGTGATCCGCCGGGTGGGTGACCCGAAGATTCCGATAGAGCAGCGCAAAGCCTTTCAGGCGATGGTGCACACCGTTTTCACTGCCCGGGGACGCGGGATAGGGGAAATTCTCCGAAGGGCAGGGTTGTTTTCATCACGTTCAGAAACACAATCATGGTTGCGCTCGCGAGGAATCGACCCCGCGACCCTACCTCCCAGATTGCACACCAACGACTGGATCGATCTCTTCCAGGTGACTGGTTCCTCTCTACCTCACCATCGACCCATTTCACCATCGGGAAGTAGTCAACGACCTCCTCAACGGAAAAACCGAAGCCGGCGGCGTTAATCCCCACCAAAACCGAAATCCACCAGTAGTACTAAAAGGGCTCTTCCGGTTTTAGAGTGCATTGATTAGTTCGCCGGGGGTTCGGGCGTGGCACAAGATATTGGGGTCCTTGGCTTTGTAGGAAAAAGGTATCTAATCCATCCGTACAAAACTAAGGACCTACTGTGCAGCCTAACGGAAATGTCATCGTCGATACCATCTGCCGCACCGCAAAACTAGGAACTACTATCACCGGTGCCACAGAAAACGGTGACGTCACTGTTATTGAAGCCGAACCCGTCGAGCCGATCAATGAATGCCCTACCTGCGGGCAGCCTGGAGTATTCCGCGACCACGTCATCCGCAGCCTGGTCGATCTGCCCATCGTCGGCCACCCAACAACTTCATGTGCGCCTTCCACGCTACCGGTGCACCAACAAGCGTTGCTTGCAGAAGATCTTCCGTGCTGGCCTTGCCTGCGCGCCCGACAATTCAAAGACCACGGACCAGGTGACCCACTGGATCCTGCAACGACTCTGCCTAAATCGGATGAGCGTTGCCGCTGCACCCAAGTCATTAGGCCTGGGGTGGGATATGAAGTGTCCCAGGTTTTGTTCCGTTTGATGAAACCCGTTTTTGAAACAACGTACGGAGCACAACGCACGCCGATGCCAAAGCTTCCGCAACATCGACTACCTCATCAAACCCACGACAGTGGGATTCACACCCTCAATCCCCACGCGTGCAATCTGGGTTAAGGGT
>NZ_JAXOFP010000033.1:0-5509 GCF_041224285.1 Corynebacterium drakensteinense | reverse complement strand
GCCCACGAGCTTTGGATTGGCGATAACCCCGTGAGGTGATAAACCCGCCAACCCGGTTATTCTTCAACGTCGTGCAGATGAACTCGACTGAGAAACGATCCCGGTATTCATCGATGAATCGGATCATTTCCGACGTTTCGGGTCGAGTTCCGACGCGAAAAAAGCTGAGGCAGCTTTCAACAACTCATTGGTGTCGCGTAGTTCTTGGTTTTCACGGCGTAGCCTCGCGTTTTCGGCGGCCAAATCTTCAGGCACAGGTTCTGGGATGGTTCCCGAACGGCGAGCCTGCTGGGTCCATTGCCTGGCAGTATGCCACGAGACACCTAGTTTCGGTGCCACGATCTTGCACGCTTCCTGCATCGACATGTTTTCCGCCAAGATGCGGTCTTCCACAAGACGGACCACGCGGTCCTTTGCATCCTGGTCAAATTTTTTGGGCATGTTCGAAGATTTTCCCATCTACTCAAACGGAACAAAACCTGGGACACTTCACCGGACTTGACCCGCCTATCTTCCATCATGGTGTGCGTGAAAAAGGAGGAAATCCACACCGATAGCTCGAGCTAAGACTCCATCAGTATCGGCGTTATCGCCAATAACTAGGCTGTCCTCGATAACTAAACCACGATCGGCCAAAATAGAAACACCAAGTTCGCTGGGCTTACCTAAATTTTCAACCAAAGAGGCGGTAATATCTAAAATATCCATCCAGCCACCTAGCCCAAGTTTTTTCGTTCCTCCTCGAGAGACCCACCTATCAAGGTTCATTGCCACAATCTCAGCGCCACTATCACGCAGTAGAGCTGAGGCCTTTTTCTCACCATGCCGTGCAACGAGCGCTTCGACCTGGTGTGGGCGGGGTTTTTCGGACCGGATGACTTAACATAGGAGACCATAACGACCGACCAGGTCAGAAAGATATGGAAACCATGAAAAAGTTCACCAAACACGCCCCAGAACAAATCGTGGCTAAATTAGAAAAAGCCACAAAACTTGCCAATGAAGGCAAAACCAACGCAGAGATCTGCCGCGACATCGGTGTTTCAGAAGCCACCTTGGCACGCTGGCGCCGTGACTACGGGCAGATCAACCGCAAAGAAGCCAAAGAACTCAAGCGTCTGCAGGATGAAAATGCACAGCTAAAAGCTCTTTTGGGTCAAGCAGAACTAGAAAAAGAAGCATTACGCGAGCTAGCTGAGAAAAAATTCTAAGCCCGCAACACAAACACGAATCCGTGGACTATCTCACCGATAAAGGCTTTAGTACGCGGTTATCGTGTCGTGTTGTCGGGCTATCTAGATCAAGCTATCAGCGGGCGCGTAGGCAACGCGCAAAGCGTAGTGGTAACCCAAGCGCAGATCGCTACCATTTGCTGCGTGAGTGGATGAATGAGTTTGCTGATACCCATCGTCGGTGGGGTTATAGGCGTGGACTTGTTCATGCTCGCGGTGCTGGTTTCAGCGTTTCTCGGGATGTGTTTCGCAGGTTGTGGCGTGAGGAAAACTTACGGGTTTTTCCTCGTAAACAACGTAAGCAGGTGATCTCACATAATCCTGAACCCCGAAAAGGAGCAGCAGAAAAACCAGGAGAGATTTGGGCACTGGATTTCCAGTTTGATTCTGATTACACCGGCCGGGCGTTTAAGATCTGCAACGTCATCGATGAGTTTAGTCGCAAGCATGTGACTTTTAGCCTGGCTCGGTCTATTAGTGCTGCTGATGTGGTGGAAATGCTAGATGTTGCTGTGTTAGAGCATGGCTGTCCAAAGGTGTTGCGTATGGATAACGGCCCGGAGTTTATTGCGGGTAAGCTACGAGATTGGGTTGATGAGCAACAGTTAACCCAGGCGTTCATTCCCCCTGGTCAGCCGTGGCATAACGGGTTTGTGGAGTCGTTTCATAATCGTATGCGTGATGAGTTGTTGGCTGATAATGTCTTTGATGATCACACCCATGCTGCCCGGATGGTGGCGTGGTGGTCACAAAGGTATAATCAGTTGCATCCGCATTCGTCTTTGGGTTATTTAAGCCCGGATGCGTTTGTTGAGTGTTGGAAGAAAGAAAATCTCGAGGTTACCAGTTAAGGTCACTGGTCCGATATTCCAGCTCACTCCAGACCCCCTCGAGGCACAAAAGAACTTTATCGAACTCTTGGCTAAGGTTTCCTACCTCAAGATTTATTTCTTTTCCATCTACTAAGAGTCGGGAACTCGCACCAGGGGCCCAAACTCGATATCTCGCATGTTGATTTTTTACCCAATCACGAGCAATATCCTGAGCTGTAAGAACATGAGATGAGTCATAAATATTAATTCCCATTTCTGTTAAGCGTTGACAGATTTGATCCCCTCCCATCCTGTCCGAGTTAGACAGGAACCACACTTTATCCGCAGGCAAACAGCTTGCCATATTTACCATCGACAAATAAGCGTACTCACCTGAGTAAATAGTTCCATCAAGGTCGAATATATAATCGCTCACCTCTGTTTCACGCCTATCGCAATGGAGTTCTTGCTCAGGACAAAGAGCGTAAGTACTGCTACGACTGACACGAGGATAAATGTAACTGTCACCGATAAGAAACCGGAATACTCCAGTAACAGCCCAGCCAGAATGGCGCCCACCATCATTCCGACCGGCGGGAGCATTTCAACACGGCCCCGTGCAGATGGATTAGCTTTTCCGAACTGATTTTCCGCCACCATATCCGAGGCAGCAGTATATGAAAAAGCCCAAATTACACCAGCAATGAGCATCAACAGAAAAAGACTAGTCTTTCCAAGTTGAGAATCAATCATCAAAACGATCACACCGCCAATAGCACCAACCCCTAAAGCACCAGCTGCTGTCGCGCGGGCAGAACACCTTGCTAAAAGCGGAGGGACCATCACAATGGGAAGATACATAGCGACCATATGGATTTCAGTCAGGCGAGATATGACCTGGCTTTCCAGTCCTTGACTTTGGGCGGCAAGTGGAACTGCAGTCATCATAAGAGTCATAGCCATGTACCCAAACATTCCGGCTATTCCACCCAAGTAAAGCAACCAGCGATCATCAAAAGACGTGGTAGTGACCTGCTCAGCACTCGTCTTAGAATTCTTCGGCAACATCAGGGATGTAAGTAGAACTAATCCTCCCACCGCTATTACCAGCTGATAGGCTTTTGAGAATTCCGCAACCGATCCTGCAACTGTTCCTGCAGCCCACGGTCCTAGAATTGAGCCGACCACACCGCTTAATAGGACGAGACTAGTGTCCCATGGGTTCGGGCTGTTCGAGTGATCTTTAACTAGGATTCTATGAAAATTTGATAGCCCCATAAAGATGCCAATCAAAAGCATCCCTACATAGAGCAATCCAGGAATACTGGCATATGCGGCATAAGACGTTGAAACGCCTGATAATACGCAAATTATTCCAGCTGCGAAAAATATCCTTCTCGGCCCAAATCGCTGTAACTGCGGTGCGCCTATTCTCGCTGCAATAATCGTTCCTAGCGCTATCAAAACATAGGAAGCTGTTCCTCCCAGCGAATTTCCTGTCAGCGCCTCGCCTGCTCGCACCGATATAGAAAGATCGACACCAGCTACAAACAAACCTAGGGCATACGCAATAGCAAAACGAAGAGTGTTGAAATTAAGTGCTTTTTTCAGCTGCATGTCTTTAATTTCTACAGCTCAATAGAGGTTGTATCGACATATAGATCGGTACTTCCCGTGGGAAGAATAAAGCGTTTAAAGCTTTCTCGTCTGATAACACTGATTTCGGGAGCTATCTCCATAACAGGATTATCATCCACACCGCGCTTAATAACAGCAACCCCATGATACGGCAACAAGTGAGATTTCCTTTTGTATTCTGGATACACCCTTAATCCCAGTACAGGTTCTTTTTTCTGGTGAATGGTCGCCCGAATCGACCCTGGAAAATGAGTCTCATCCCAATGAAGCTCATTTAATGCATACTTCAACGCCCGATAGTCAACAAATGCGTGTCCTGTTCGAGAAAGTACTTCTTGTCCAAAAGGCGTAGAAAAATCATGGTTCCGGAAAGTCTGCTCTACTTCTTTATATGTTGCCGGGATATCCCGCGTCGTAATGGTCGAAGCCATAGATCGCAGCCAAGATTGGTGGTTTCCTTCTTCAAGGCCATGGCCGGGATCCTCTCTTAGAGGCTTGACAAAGCGTAAATATGCATCTTCAAATTCTTCTAAACGATTCGAAGGCAAAAGAGACATGTCATGGACAGTCAAATTATTTAACTTATGGTTATCCACATAGTCACACAATTCCTTATAGTAAAGAGAGGCGACTACAGGATCTGAGCCCAAGGGGCGGATATAAAATAGAGCATCCGAAATTATCTGAAACCGAAGCTCCAAGCCAATAACTTGTTGGAAAATATCAGCAATCCGTTGAAGGGCTAGAAGAGTGCATTCCTCGGCGAAGGTAACTACCGTTGGGTCGAATCGCTTCAGTTTATTTCCAATAACGCAAAAAATGGGGATCACAACGTCTAATGGTGCCCCGTTTTCAAGAGATTCTTTTACGCTCTGTCTCACTGCATCTGAATTACGGAACCGCTTTTTAGAGTTGAATTGAAAAGCATGATGGTTCAGCAAGGCAATGGCTTGCTCTAACGGCGTTTGGTTTCCATAAGACTTCAGGAAACCGTCAGCACTGAACTCTCGATACAAAGAACACTCACGCAAAAGATCATCCCGAAAAGAAGAACTCAGAACGCTCAGAGTGGTAGTGGAAAGATCAGGCTCATCGGAAGGCCAGTCATAATCACTGACTGGTTGGGAATCTGAAAGCAGTTCTCCTGTGACTGAAACGGTGTTTTTCACGTTGCGGATCCTTTCGTGTTAAGGATTGAGATCTGAAAAGAATGAAGATAAAACTATGATATAGGACACTTTTTAACTTTTCTTTAGTTTCATTCACGGGACATAAGAGAGAGATATCGTGCACGTCGACGGGTGATTTCACTATATGAGACCTCGTCAGGGGTGGCTGCTAGCGTTAGTGCTGGTTCACAATCACACCCCGCTACTTGTGGTGGGGTGTGGGCGTGACTTCCTCGTCGGTGCGCGGGACAGCCCACGCGTGACGTGGGCTGTCCCGCGCACCCTTTTTTTTCAGGCGAGCGAACAACCCTACGACGTAAAAGGGAGGTAGACAATGGGTAAGCACTCATTGGATACACCTTGGATTCTAGGGGTCGTGGAAACACGTCCTACGTTTCGGTTGACTCTAGCAGGGTTGCCATTCGTTCGGCCGAGGTGTCAAAACTTAGCGTCTTGCGTGGTCGGCGATTTAACTGCATCGCTACAAATTCAAGGTCCCCAGCAGTGTAGAGACTCAAATCTGTTCCTTTAGGGAAATACTGCCGTAATAGCCCATTGGTGTTTTCATTAGTCCCTCGCTGCCAAGGCGAACCAGGCTCACAGAAATACACCGGGCAATCCGTAGCGATGCTAAAAGCTTTATGGCATGCCATTTCAC
>NZ_JAXOFP010000032.1:0-8867 GCF_041224285.1 Corynebacterium drakensteinense | reverse complement strand
CAAATCTCCGAGTGACAGGCCGGAAGTGATTAGCCGCCTTTACACAACTGGCCGTAAAGTAGTGCTGGCAAAATAATCATCCGGAGGAGAATTAATCAATGTGCGGACTTCTCGCTATGCTGAGCGCCCGCGGCGATGCCGCTTCTTATGTCTCGGCAATGGAAGGTGCGCTTCCTTGCATGCGGCATCGCGGCCCAGATGCAGCTGGAACGTGGCATGACGACCACGCAGTTTTCGGTTTTAATCGCCTGTCGATTATCGACTTGGAACATTCACACCAACCATTACGCTGGGGACCCCAAGATGCCCCAGAGCGATACGCCATGACTTTCAATGGCGAGATCTATAACTACGTAGAGTTGCGGGCCGAGCTTCAAGAAGCCGGCTACAGCTTCAACACAGAAGGCGACGGTGAGCCAATCGTCGTCGGCTTTCACCACTGGGGCCCTGCCGTCGTAGAGCACCTGCGGGGAATGTTCGCAATTGCCATTTGGGACACCCAAAGCCAACAAATGTTTGTCGCCCGAGATCAATTCGGCATCAAACCGTTGTACTACGCGACAACGTCTGTAGGGACCGTCTTCGCTTCAGAGAAGAAGTCCATCCTTGAGCTTGCCGACGCTATCGATCTAGGCTTGGACCTTGACCGGCGCGCGATCGAGCACTACATCGACCTACAGTACGTCCCCGAACCAGAATCACTGCACACGAACATTCGGCGCCTGGAATCCGGCTGCACGGCCGTGATTTCACCCGGCGGCGAAGTGCAGAACGAGCGTTACTTCCGCCCCCGGTTCCGCACCAAACCAGTTCCATCCGGCGAAGAACAGCAACTGTTTAATCGCATCGCCCATGCTTTGGAAGATTCCGTCGAAAAGCATATGCGTGCAGACGTCACCGTCGGTTCGTTCCTATCCGGTGGTATCGATTCAACCGCTATCGCTACCCTGGCCAAACGCCACAATCCGAACTTGCTGACGTTTACCACCGGTTTCGAGCGCGAAGGATACTCAGAGGTCGATGTGGCTGCAGAATCAGCTGAAGCCATTGGCGCCGAACACATCGTCAAAGTGGTGAGCCCAGAAGAATACGCCGCTGCAATCCCGAAGATCATGTGGTATCTGGATGATCCTGTAGCGGATCCTTCACTTGTTCCGCTCCACTTTGTCGCGGCAGAAGCCCGCAAGCATGTGAAGGTTGTGTTGTCTGGTGAAGGCGCCGACGAGCTCTTTGGTGGATACACTATCTACAAAGAACCCCTGTCTCTGGCGCCTTTCGAGAAGGTTCCCGGGCCTCTGCGCCGTGGACTGGGCGTGCTATCGCGCGTCCTGCCCGATGGCATGAAGGGCAAATCACTGTTGGAACGCGGCTCGATGACTATGGAAGAGCGCTACTACGGCAACGCGCGCTCGTTTAACTTCCAACAAATGCAGCGTGTGATCCCGTGGGCGCGAAAAGACTGGGATCACCGCGATGTCACCAAAGACATCTACGCGCAGTCGACCGAAATGGACCCAGTAGCGCGGATGCAGCACTTGGATCTATTCACCTGGATGCGCGGTGACATTTTGGTCAAAGCTGACAAGATCAACATGGCAAACTCGCTTGAACTCCGTGTGCCATTTTTGGACAAGGAAGTCTTCCGCGTCGCTGAAACCATCCCCCATGAACTCAAAATTGCGCATGGCACCACGAAATATGCTCTACGCAAGGCGATGGAACAAATCGTTCCGCCACACGTTCTGCACCGCAAAAAGCTTGGTTTCCCGGTTCCAATGCGCCACTGGCTCGCCGGTGACGAGCTTCACGGCTGGGCACAAGACCAGATCAACGCCTCGCAGACCGACGATATCTTTGACAAGCAGGCCGTTCTGGACATGCTGAAAGAACACCGGGATGGCCATTCAGATCATTCCCGCCGACTATGGACTGTTTTGGCATTTATGGTTTGGTACGGAATTTTCGTCGAAAACCGGATTGATCCGAACATCGAGCAGCGCGACTACCCCGTGCGCCTTTAATTCGCAGGCTAGACGAGTACTCAGCGGACAGCGTTGAGTACTCTCTTGCTAGCGGCACAGCCCAGCTTCGCCTGAACTAAATGGTAGGAACCCCCTGAGCCGAAGATGAAAATCTCGGCACAGGGGGTTCGTGTGTATCACTGCTGTCAGCCAGTGTTGCTGCTAACCCTGGCTGCGTTCTGAGCGTTCCGCTCGAGGTTTAGTTGAACGAGTCACCGCAAGCGCAAGATCCACCAGCATTCGGATTATCAATGGTGAAGCCCTGCTGCTCGATGGTGTCAGCGAAATCAATTTTCGCACCCATCAGGTACGGCACCGACATCTTGTCGACAACGAGGGTGATGCCTCCGACCTCATCGTTCTTGTCTCCATCGAGTTCACGGTCATCAAAATACAGTTGGTAGCGCAATCCTGCGCAGCCGCCTGGCTGCACGGCGATACGCAAGGATAGGTCTGTGCGGCCTTCCTGCTCCAGCAAGGACTTGGCCTTTTCGGCAGCAGCATCGGTCAAAATTACGCCGGTCGACGAAGTTGGGGCGGTCATAGTAGTTCTCCTTCGTGGTGAACGCGTGTTTTGCACCCAGCGTACTCGCCTTTCACGTCAGTCGAAACCCCGCGGAGTGCATGTTATGCGCAGTTGCTTTTCTCTGTTGCTTTTTCTGTCGTCTTATACAACCAGTTACCTGACGGTTCCGGTTACTGGTATCCAGCTGGTTGGTGGACCAGTGCGTATCACCAACGACTTCGAAAACAACTTAATTGGAACAACGTCGTCACGCTAGAAATTATTCCCGAAAGCATTTCCCGACGGACTCTCGTAATCTTTTAGGAAGTTAATCCCGCTTTATTATTGTTAGTACCGCACGAGGTTGTACCCTGTTAAGTTGTGAAACTACCGTGGCAAAAATCTCAGAACAACGATTCCTCCGACTCCGCTGAGTCCGTCGAGGCTGGGGCGGTCGAGTCTTCCACGTCCACCGCTGGTGGCTCGGAGAAGAAACCTGCTGGCCGTAATACACCTAGTACAAAGGCAGGACTCCAAACAGGGAAAACTGACGACGCCACCGAATCTGCGCAACAAGATTTGCCCAAGGGCTATACACCCAAAAAGAATAGGCCCACCCCGACACGCAAAGAACAAGAAATCCGGCGTGGCGTACGCCGCGACCCGAATGGGGCTTCGCCAGCTCAAGCGCGGCAGCGTCGTAAAGAACTCAAAAAATCCATGTCCAAGCAGGAATGGAAAGAATACAAGCGTGAAGAACGCCAAGAAAGTATGCGTCAGCGTAAAGTCCAGCAGGAACGTATGGACGCCGGTGACGAGCGTTACCTGTTGGCGCGCGATATCGGTCCGGTGCGCCGCTATGCACGCGATTGGGTCGACTCGCGCGCGTTCCTCAGCAACTGGGTCATGCTGATCGCACTGATCATCCTTGGTGCTACGTTGCTGGGCGGCATCAACCCCTATGTCGCGAATATCATCTCGCTGGCTGGCATGGTTGTTATCGTTGTTTTGGCGATCGAAGGTGTCATTCTTGGTAAACGCTGCAATAACGCCGTGCGCAAACAATTCCCGGATACTACCGAAACCGGCTTCCGCCTAGGCTTTTATGCCTACTCCCGCGCTACCCAACCGCGCAAGTGGCGCTCGCCAAAGCCACGCGTAGAACGCGGCGCCAAGGTCTAGCCAGGCTCTGGCCAAGGTATCGCGCGGGTCTAGCGCGCACAGCTCTCACACCCATGAGGTCCCACCACGATGTCGCACGATTTCACACAGCACAGCCCACAAACGCCGCAGACTCCACACCCGCCAGGCTATGTTGGATCCGCGGATCACTCCGGGAACGACGAGTTTGGTTTTGTTCCTGCAGCTGAGGTGGATCAGCAGGCGGCTGCAGCTATCACCGCCGCGATGTCGTCGACGGAACGCGGCCGCAGTTTTGGCCGCCTCATTGATGCGGCAGCATTCATGGCCGCGTGCCAGGCGAAAGTTCCGGCAGAACCACTTCGACAGCCACGCGTTGTGGTTTTTTATGCCGACTCCGCCAACCCTGCCGATACCACAGCAGCTGACGCGGGCACAGCTCCAGATGACCAGAGCCGGACAAACAACGACACCGTCGCAGACGATATCGCCGCCGGTGGGGCACCCGTTGCCACCTTGGCACGCACGCACGGCGTTGGCGTTCGTGTAGAACGAATTTCCGCCGATTCTTCGGAGCATGCATCCACAACGGCACTGGAATTTGGCCGACAAATCGCTGATTCTGAAATTGATGCCGGTGCCGATATTCTCATCCCGGGAGAACTCAGCGAAGATATCTCCCTCGACGCCGCCGCACTATTCGGCATTGTCACGAAGACAGAACCCGTCGCACTACTAAGCCTCGAGACTTCCGGCACAACTTCGCAATGGCAGCACGACGTTGCCACCGTTCGCGATCAGATGTTTCACTGCCGAGGTGCCAACTCCACACCTTTAGAAACCATTCGCCACTTCGACTCAGTGACCGCGCAGGCGCTGGTCGGCTTCATATTGCAAGCCGCTGCCCGCCGCACCCCTGTGCTTGTCGACGGCTGCCTGGCAACGGTATGCGGATTAGTGGCAGAAAAAATTAACCCAGGCACTAAATCCTGGTTGCGCTCCAGTCAATTATCACCGGAGCCTGCACATATGCTCGCGGTACAAAAACTCGAGCTGACTCCCCTGTTGGCATTTGATCTCACCACTGGGCAAGGTACGGGTGGAATACTTGCCTTGTCTGCGCTGAACGCCGCGATTGAGCTTGTCAGCGACGAAGTCTACGCGATCACCGATGCGGTTAACGCGCAGACCCAGGCGGAGGCCGGGTCTTCCATGTCGGCAGAGTCACGCGTGGATCCGCGCCAAGAAGACATCATTTAAGCGCTAAATCATGTAAACCGATCTAACGCTTAAACAACTACGGTGTTGCCGTCTATGCCAGCTTGTGCAGCCAACCGTGGGTGTCTTCGTGCTCACCACGTTGAATTCCGGTGAGTTTATCCCGCAACCGCATGGTGACCTCCCCCGGTTCACCGCCGCCAATGGTGAAAGTATCGTCGACGGTTTTCACGGTGCCGATCGGGGTAATCACAGCCGCGGTTCCGCAGGCGAAGGCTTCGCTCATCGCACCTGAGTTGGCAGCCTCGCGCCACTGCTCGAGAGTGATGGTTTGTTCTACGACTTCGAGATCCATTTCGCGGGCCAATTGCAGCAGCGAATCGCGGGTCACTCCCGGCAAGATAGTGCCAGACAGTTCTGGTGTCACGAGTTTGTCGTCGATGATGAACATGACGTTCATCCCGCCCATTTCTTCGACTTTTTGTCGGCTCGCAGCATCAAGGAACACCACCTGATCGCAGCCCTGCTCGATGGACTCTTGTTGCGCAACCAACGACGCCGCGTAGTTGCCGGCGAATTTCGCAGCTCCGGTTCCTCCCGGCGCAGCGCGCACGTAGTCTTCCGATACCCAAACCGATACCGGTTTCACGCCGCCCTGGAAGTAGGCGCCGACTGGTGATGCGATCACCAGGAATCGATAGGACTGTGACGGTGCAACACCAAGACCAACTTCGGTTGCGATCATGAAAGGACGCAAATAGAGCGAACCTTCGCCCCCGCTGGCGGGAACCCAATCACGATCAACGGCGACGAGTTCTTCCAGTGCTTGCACAAACAGCTCTTCTGGCAGATCTGGCATTGCCATGCGCTGTGCGGATTTCGTCATGCGCTGCGCATTCTTTTCTGGACGGAAAGTGACAATGGAACCGTCAGCTTGCCGGTAGGCTTTGATACCCTCGAAGATGGCCTGCCCATAATGGAACACCGTCGTTGCCGGATCCAGTGTGACCGGTGCATAAGGAACCACTTGCAGGTTGTGCCAACCGCGTTCGGCATCCCAGTCGGCACTGACCATATGATCGGTAAATTTCTTGCCAAATGCAGGATTAGCAAGAATTTCTTCGCGCTGTTCTGCTGGCGTCGGATTGTCATTGGGGGTCACTGCAAATTTGAAGTCACTCATAGTCGCTAATCTACTCCCTTATCCATCATAAAGAGACATAGGGCACAGCAGACCATCCAGACCATCGCATAGCGATCCTGAGAGACCCAGGGCACACTTTAGCGGTGGGTCCAGCGTCGAATCAGTACAATTCTGGCTAGGGTGGAAACGACGTTTGCTCCCGCAGCTAAGCAAATATTCGCACGAAATATACAAAAGCGCAGTACAGATAAGCGTCGAGAAAGCTCGACCAACAGCGTCGATAAACGTGTCGATGAACACCACGTTGCTGTGCAGCGCAAGAAAGGATTCTCAAAGGTATGGCTGACAAACAGTTTGCACTTCCTGCCCGCGGAAAGATTAGCCCGGTTGAACTAAGCAAAAAGGCCCCGAAAAAAGCTGATGCTTTGGTGATCGGCATCTACTACGACAAAGATGCACCAGAAATCGCCGAAAACGCGTGGCTATCCGGCGGCCCAGCAAACGATGTACGCGAAGGGCTGCAGGCCGTCAAAGCCACCGGCAAAGCGAACGAAATCACCCGTTTGCCTGCACCAAAGAAAGTGGGTGCGGGTGCCGTGGTCGCTGTTGGTCTGGGTTCGAAGGACAAGCTTGACGACGAAGTCCTGCGCCGTGCTGCAGGTACCGTGTCTCGTTCGCTCAAGGACCTCGATTCGGTCGCAGTAGCACTTTCCGATGACCGCGAGCGCCTCGGGGCTGTCGTTGAAGGGCTGATCATGGGCGGATATGCCTACCCAGGAATCCGCGGAAACAAGGACGACGGCGTCGATGCGCCGGAAGAAAAGAAGAATAAGGCAGACAAAGATCCAGCCGAGTTCACTGTGTTGGGCGATCCGAAGAAGGACGAAGATGTCTTCCGCATCGCGCAGGTCGGTGCGGAATCAGTCTGCCTGGCGCGTGATTTCGTCAACGTGCCATCCAGCCACAAGTTCCCGGAATCTTATGCCTCTTTCATTCGCGGATTCGCCGAGGATGCAGGCTTGAAGGTCGAGGTACTCGACGAAAAGCAGCTGGAAAAAGAGGGCTTCGGTGGAATTTTGGCGGTCGGACAAGGTTCTGTGCGTCCGCCACGTCTGGTGCGCCTGCACCACAGCCCCCGTAAAGCAAAGAAGAAAGTCGCGCTCGTCGGTAAAGGAATCACGTTCGATACCGGCGGAATTTCGCTGAAGCCAGGTGCTGGCATGGGCGACATGATCATGGACATGGGTGGTTCTGCTGCCGTAGTCGCTGCAACAATCGCCGCGGCCAAGCTGAACATTGGCGTCGAAATCACCACCACAGTGCCGCTGGCAGAAAACATGCCTTCCGGTAACGCCATCCGCCCGGGTGATGTGATCACGCACTACGGCGGCATCACCTCCGAAATCCTGAACACTGATGCTGAAGGGCGCATCGTGCTTGCCGACGCCATCGTTCGCGCCAGCGAAGATAAGCCAGATTACCTGGTAGAAACCGCCACCCTGACCGGCCACCAAATGCTCGCACTGGGTAAGAAGACCTTCGGTGTCATGGGGTCGGATGAGCTGCGCGATCGCATCGCTGAACTGGGACGCGGTGTCGGTGAGAAGGCATGGGCTATGGCTTTGCTGGAAGAACACGAAGAAGCCATCAAAACTCCTGCCGCAGATATCCGCAACATCTCTGAGGATCGCTGGGGTGGCATGCAGTTCGCCGGCACCTACCTGTCTCAATTTGTCGGCGAAGGCATCGAGTGGGCTCACTTGGATATCGCCGGCCCGGCCTGGGCATCGAGCGCTTCCGGCTACACTGCCCAGCGCGCCACCGGTGTTCCGGTGCGCACGTTGGTTGCGTGGCTCAACGAGCTCGCAAACTAGTCACTCTCGTTGCGCTGCTCCCATTGTTTGCGGCGCTCGAGTTGCTCACGACGCTTGCGCAGGATTCGTTCTCGTTTCATGCGCTCGCGCATACGCTGTGGATACCCGGTCTCTTCGACGTCGTAAATCGGCACGTCAAGCGCCTGGGCCACAGCGTCGATTCCTTTGGGCCCACCGATGCGGCGACGGATGTAGTCGCCCGATTCGTCGACAAGCACGATCGACATTTCATTAACCACGGTTTCCGGTTCCACAAAACCTTCAACGAGCCCGCGGCCGCTGACCCAGTCGACGAGGTCTGCCCGGTCGGGTTCGCGTATCGTATCGCCAGGCGCACGCGGCGGCTTGAGCTGTGATTTCGCGGAGTTGCGGCGGAATAGGTTAAACACGGTTCACAATTCTAGGGGTAGTGCACAAAATTGCGCATTGGCTCATTACACGTAGCACTAGCAATGGCGGTAGGCTGGGATGGCGTAGCTTCTATTTACTAACGACTTTAGAGGAGTCTCTCACACATGTCGCACTCCGTAGAGATGCCCGAGCTGGGCGAATCGGTCACCGAAGGCACCATTACCCAGTGGTTGAAGTCTGTCGGCGACACCGTCGAGGCCGATGAGCCTTTGCTAGAAGTTTCCACCGACAAAGTGGATACCGAAGTCCCTTCCCCTGTCTCGGGAACCATCCTGGAGATCAAGGCGGAAGAAGACGACACCGTCGAAGTTGGCGACGTCATTGCCGTTATTGGCGACGAGGACGAAGCCGCAGATTCGTCTGATTCTGATTCCGACTCGGCTGACGACGATAGCTCGGATGACAACGCTGATTCCGACTCTTCTTCCGACGACAAGGGCTCCAACGATGAGGGCTCCAAGAAGAAGTCTTCCGGCGGTTCCGGTAAGGCTACCGACGTCGAAATGCCAGAACTCGGCGAATCCGTCACCGAAGGCACCATCACCCAGTGGCTG
>NZ_JAXOFP010000031.1:0-11443 GCF_041224285.1 Corynebacterium drakensteinense | reverse complement strand
GTCTTGGTGGCAGATTGAGTCCTGTCGAATACTTCTAACGCTTTAAGTCGTTGCGCATTCGTGTATCGAATATTAGTCATGCGGAAAATCTCTCCAAGATTTCGTCCGCATCCCCTCCTGCTACTTAACCCGTAAACGACGGGTTAAACGCCAACCTCGACTTCCGCATGACGAAACAGAGCTTCGCTAAGGGAGCAGCAAAAACCATTCCTGTAGTCGGTGCAGTCATCTCGGGAGGACTGACGTTCGCGACCTTCCCGCCCATGGCCAAGCGCTTGCCGAAACACCTGGCAGACCTCGCGCTGGCCAAACCCTGTGGTGTACCAAATACCACTGATACGGGGATAACGCCGGCATGACAACGACCTCGGCTCAGTTTGACGCTGTCATTGCCGCAACCCGCCACATCCCCGAAGCAAACTTCACCGCCTACCGCGGCGGCTGTCCTCAAGAGATCAGTACAGCCTTTATCGATGCTGTGTTCTCGATTCGGGGCCAGTAGTACGAGACTTCGCTACACCTGGCCGTGGCGTCAGGAACCGCGTGCAGGCCTTCCGTTCCGACAACCCGCGCGATCCTCGACGAGGTACACCCCAATAGGGCAGGTTTAAAATTACTGTCAGAGTCAGAAGGCGTTGGCACAGATGGCCCCCGGTGAAGCAGAAACCTTCGGCCACCGAATTAATGCAAAAGCATATGACAGCCTCGACGCCATGATCGACAAGGCACGATACGACCCGGCGACCGCCTCAACGCGTGCTCGACTTAATGACGTATCCCCCAGGATGTCCGCAATCCGTTCGCCCATCTCAGCATCCCACTGGAATTTCTGTCGCCCTAGCGTGGTTGAGCCCCTGCGGCAACGGCTTTTGACAACTTCATGGGCGGTTCAGTTGACGCAGGTGAGAAAACCTAGAGAGGCCCTGGGGGCATGGGGGATGAGCTTATTAAAGGCCGAAGGCACCGCCGCTGACGAGGATGAAGATACCCAGGCCAATCAAAACGATCGGGAACAGCACATGCTCCCAGCGTTCGAGAACCTCCGCGATCGGTGGACGGGTGGCCACGAACTTCGCCAACAGGACTAGGCCCGCCACCAGGATCAGAAAGACGACGCAGTAGATGATAACGGTGGCGGTATCCACGCTGAGAAAAACCGGGACATAGACGCCGATATTGTCGCCACCGTTGGCAAAGGTCACCCCGGCGACGGTCAAGACGCTTACGTTCTTTCCGCTGACTTTCGCGTCATCGTCGTCATCGTCTCCCCGCCAGGCTTGCCAGGCTGCCCACAGCCCCAGGGCCAGGGGGATCAGCCCGAAGTAGGGGATCGCCTCGGTGGGCAGGAAGGCATCCGCCCCTAGGGTGACCAGAATCGTGGCTGCGAGGATGCCCGCGAAACCAAGGTACTGCCCGGCCAGGATCCGAAGTGTGGTCCCTGCTTGGCCGGCCCCACGGGCGAAGAACAGCGAGAGCACGATGATGTCGTCGATATTGGTGGCGATAAACAGACCAACCGCCCCCAGGAGACCAGTTACCACTTACCTGTTCCCCTCTCCGGTGGTGCACCCGGGCACATCACATGCCGAGTCAATACATGGGGCATTCTCGTCGGCAGCCAGAGTGGTATCCAGCAGTGAGTTCAGCGCCTGGACAAGATGGGCGTCGACGATCTCGTAGCGGGTCTTCCGCCCCTGCGGTTCGGCGACCACAATTCCGCAGTCCCGTAGGCAAGTGAGGTGGTTCGACACATTTGACCGCGTCAGTTCTAGCTCCCGGGCGAGAGCAGCCGGATAGGTCGGGCCGCCCAGCAGGCTCAGGAGAATACGGGATCGGGTGGGGTCTGCCATCGCCCGACCCAATCGGTTCATCACGTCCAAGCGCGAAGAAATAGTCAGCATACACTGAACTATACAGCTGTTGCTGAACTGTCGCCACGAGGGGCGAACGTCGGCCCGACGGTGTTGTGTTTCTGTGCCTGTTTCCGCGCGGCTTTAGTGTCTTCCCCTTTCGTGTTTGTGCGGTTGTTGAATCTGTGCCTGTGAAGTGTCCTAGGTTTTGTTCCTAGGCATTTACCCTATTTTCTATTGTTTCCCGAGCCTCGTCTTGTTCCCAAAACGAGGCTTCAACCTCAACCGGGGTGCGGTACCCCAAGCTTTGATGCAGCCTTGTCTCGTTCCACCATGACACCCACTCGAACGTTGCGATTTCTACCTCGACAACATCATCCCACCTGTGAGTATGGATCAGTTCGTTCTTGTGAGGGGCCGTTCACGTTTTCAGCCAAAGCATTGTCATATCAGTCACCAACCGTTCCAGTGGAAGATTGAATCCGGAATTCAGCAAGTTTCTCGTTGTAGATAACACTGACATACTGCGAACCGTGGTCAGAATGGTGCACCAAACCTGTTGTTTCTTCAGCACACACTATCGCCTGGTTGAGAGCTTGCAGCGGCAAAGCCTGAAGTGCGCATGGAATCTGATAACGCCCACCCAACGATCCGCCTGGAGTAAACGTCGGTGACAAATGCGGCATACACAAAGCCTTTCTTCGTGCGCACATACGTAATGTCAGCCACCCACAGCTTGTTCGGGCTCTGGGCTTTGAATTCACGCTCGACCAAGTCTGGGCGCAGATCCGGCACGTTGAGGTGTGCGCGTTGTAATTGGTGACCGGCCTTTATTTTTGCCTGAAACACCGGCCAGGCGCATCAGCCGGGCGGTGTGCTCACGACCGATATCGATTCCTGCACGGCGTAGAGCATGCCACATTTTCCGCACACCGTAGACACCGTAATTAGCTTGATGAACAGCACTAATGCGCTCAACCAGCACGCCATCACGAAGGCGACGAGCCGCCTCCCCATTGCCGGGCAGCATGCCACGAGACAGCTAGTTTTAGTGCCGCGATCTTACACGCTTCCTGCATCGACATGTTTTCTGCCAAGATGCGGTCTTCCATGAGACGGACCACACGATCCTGGGCATCCTGGCCAAATTTTCTTGGCATCTTCCAGATTTTCCGATCTACTTAAACGGAACAAAACCTGGGACACTTCACACCCCCGCCCACCTCGGCACTCAACCCTGCTGTGGGGGTTACTCGTAGCGAAGCGAGCTGACCATCCCGGTTTCCATGTGATAGGCGTTATGGCAGTGAAATGCCCACTCACCGGGGTTGTCAGCGATCAGGTCGGCGATCATGGTTTCACCGTGGCGGAGAAGGACGGTGTCCTTCCGTAGCCCGCCGCTGCCGGGTAGCGCCCACGTGTGGCCGTGGATGTGCATGGGATGGGGCATCATGGTCCTGTTGCGCATGACCATCCGCAGGCGCTGGCCCTCCTGCACGGTCGCGGAGGAGGATTGGCCGTCGGCGAGAATGCTCCATTCATACGGCATCATCTGCCCGCCCAGGTCGATACTGACTTCTCGGTCTGGTGTGCCCTCGGGCAGGAGTGCACGGTCTGCTGGCTTCAGGGAGGATAGAAGCAGTCCGGTGGACGACAACTCGGGGAAGTCGACATCGGGGTGGGGGGCCTGGCCGCCGGCGGTGCGGATGACGGCGAAGGCGCGGTCGT
Organism: Corynebacterium drakensteinense; assembly: GCF_041224285.1. Classification (NCBI taxonomy): domain Bacteria; kingdom Bacillati; phylum Actinomycetota; class Actinomycetes; order Mycobacteriales; family Corynebacteriaceae; genus Corynebacterium; species Corynebacterium drakensteinense. Next base: position 7,865 of record NZ_JAXOFP010000031.1, on the reverse strand, counting down.
CCTTACCCACCGCCAAAGCCGTGAGCGGGAAGATGCCGTCGCCGAGGATGACCTCGACGTCGACACGCTCGCCCATCGACAGGTAGATCGATTCGGTCTCCCAGGGCTGGACAGGGAAGCCGTCGGTGTGGGTGACGGTCATGCGGTGACCACCGAGGGCCACCTTGAAGATGGTGTCACCGCCGGAGTTGATAAACCGCAGGCGGGCCTTGTCGCCCGGGCGAGCCTCGAAGGTCCGGTGAGCACGGGGGATACGTCCGTTGATGAGGTAGTGCGGATACATCACATCGCCGACATCCCCGCCCAGTACTCGGTCCGGGGTGCCGTGCATCATCTGGCCGTGACCTCCCATTCCCATCCTCCCGTTATGGTCGCCCGAACCCATTCCGGTGAGCTTGTCGAGCTCATCGTCGGGAGTGCTCTGAATGCCATCGACCCAGTCGTCGAGCACGATGGTCCACTCGACGTCCTGGTCCTCAGCGTCTTGCGGGTCACGGATGATCAGTGGGGCGTGGAGGCCGCGATCAAGCTGCAGGCCGGTGTGGGAATGGTAGAAGTAGGTGCCACCGTGGGGGACTTCAAAAGCATAGGAGAAAGACTCGCCAGGTTCAATGGGGTCCTGGGTCATGCCGGGCACACCGTCGGCTGCGTTGTGGAGTGCGATGCCATGCCAGTGGATGGAGGTGCTCTCAGGAAGTTCATTGGTGATATCGACCTGGAGTACGTCGCCGGCGGTGGCCTCAATGGCCGCATCCCCGGTGTCAGAGACGTATCCCCACGTCTTGGCTTCGATGCCGCCGATATCCAGAGAGAGGGGCCGGGCGGTCAGTGTTCGACGCACCGTCGGCTCACCGAGCGCAGTGGGGGTGGGAGTGGGGCGAAGGGAGGGACCTGGTGCCGAGGCAGCGGGTCCAGGGTCGCTGGTGCAGGCGGCCACGGCCCCGGTGCCGGCGAGGACGAGCCCGCCGAGCAGAAACTGTCGTCGGGAAAACGCGTTCGTCATGATTTAACCTTCCTTGATGCAAGATTTCAGTGACACGGGAGACAGGCGCAGGTGAGGACCCTGCTGAGCCATCACGTCAGGCGCAGGTCTGTGACACAGGTGGCACCGTCGTCGGTGGTGGAAAACTCCGTGGTGCCGGTACGCCCCTGATAGCTGACCTCAATCAGGCCGGTGGCATCATCGGGAAGCCAGAAGCCAATAAACCCGTTGTCGAAGGTGGTTGTCGCCTCGTCCACCAGCACCTCACCGGTCGCCTCATCGGTGATCGTGACCTGGATATCCTCATTGTCGAGTTCCCCCAGGCAGGTCGTGAGGCTGTGGTAGAAGCAGTCGTGGGTGGAGGTGAGATAGGGTGCGATCGAGACATACGTCTGATTGTCGGGAAGATCGACCACGACTTCCTGGCCATCGCTCGAGAGCAGCAGTTCATCGGCACGCACTGAGGCGATCAGATCCGTGGGACGCTCAGTGACCTTCTGCCGGTCGAGGTGATCAATGATCTCCACCGCGTCCATGGCGGCCAGGCCATGGGTAGTCAGGAATGTATCCTGGGACACCGTCCCGTCGGCGGTGGGTTCCGGGTCGGCGGCCGAACACCCCGTGAGGGTGAGGGCAAGGGCGGCGGCTGCGATCGCTGCTCGTTTCACGTCAATCTCCTTGGATCGTGGTAAGACCGTGAGAAGACACCGCCTCAAGGTCGGTGCCATACCTTTATCTAGCACGGGTGCCTGACGGACTAGCAATCAAAAACCCTGCTCACAGCCTTATAACAGGGCGAAAATGGGGTGAATTCGGTGGGCTGGGTCACCACTGGTACACCACCCCACAGCCGTGGGCGATGTCCTTCTACCCGCCCCGGGTATGCGGTGCAGGCAGTGAAATCCCTGGTGGAGCCTGCTGAACTGACCAGGGGAGGCGATGCCGCCGGCCCGGGGTGGGGCACAGGGGTGACGGCGGTCGAAGGGTGATGTTTGAAGATTTGATGAAGATTTCCCCGCCGGGCACTGAGCGAGGGTGGTATTCCCCCCCTGGCCGGAGCGATACTGGGGTCTATGGCTGACCGCACACCGACCACCGCCACGCCCCCGGGGCGGGTGCTGGTCGTCGATGATGAACAACCCCTGGCTCAGATGGTGGCCTCCTACCTCATCCGGGCCGGCTTCGATACCCGCCAGGCGCATACCGGCACCCAGGCCGTGGATGAGGCCCGTCGCTTTTCCCCCGATGTTGTGGTGCTGGATCTGGGGCTGCCCGAACTCGACGGCCTGGAGGTGTGCCGACGGATCCGCGCCTTCTCGGATTGCTACATCCTCATGCTCACCGCGCGTGGCAGCGAGGACGACAAGATCAGCGGTTTGACCCTGGGGGCGGATGACTACATCACCAAACCTTTTAGCATCCGGGAACTGGTGACCCGGGTGCATGCGGTGCTGCGCCGCCCGCGCACCAGCACCACCCCACCGCAGGTGACCACCCCCTTGATCGTTGGTGACCTCATCCTTGACCCCGTCGCCCATCAGGTGCGGGTGGGGGAGACGACCGTGGAGCTCACCCGCACGGAGTTCGAGCTGCTGGTTGCCCTGGCCCTGCGCCCCGGCCAGGTGCTGACCCGCCACGACCTGGTCACCGAGGTCTGGGACACCACCTGGGTCGGTGATGAACGCATCGTCGATGTCCACATCGGCAACTTGCGTCGCAAGCTCGGCACCGACACCCAGGGCCGGGGGTTTATCGACACCGTGCGTGGCGTGGGCTACCGGGTGGAGCAGCCATGAATCACGGACCCGGCCTGACCTTCCGCTTCCTGGCCGCCCAGGTGTTGGTCGTGGTGATTAGCCTGCTGGTGGCTGCGGCCGTGGCCACGATGGTGGGTCCGACCCTGTTCCATGATCATATGTTGATGACCGGCCAGGAGGACCCCTCGCTGGAGCTGTTCCATGCCGAGCAGGCCTACCGGGGCGCCAACCTGATCACCCTGGCCGTCGCCCTGCCCACCGCCTTGATCAGCGCCCTGCTGGCCAGCCTGTGGTTATCGCGTCGTCTGCGCACCCCCCTGCAGGATCTCACCCGCGCCGCTACCAGCCTGACGGCCGGCAACTCCCGTATCCGCGTGCCCGCCGGAAAAGCAGGCCCCGAGGTCACCACCCTGGCGCATGCCTTCAACACCATGGCCGACCGGCTGGAACACACCGAACAGGTCCGCCGCCAGATGCTCTCTGATCTGGCCCACGAAATGGGCACCCCCTTATCGGTGCTCATGGTCTACCTCGATGGTCTCCAGGACGGGGTCGTGGACTGGAATAATGCCACCCACACGATCATGGCTGACCAACTCACCCGCCTGACCCGGTTGATGGAAGACATCGACGATGTCTCCCGGGCCCAGGAACACCGGATCGATTTCGACCTGGCAGAGGAAGGGCTCGGGGATCTGCTCCATACCGCCGCTGCTGCCGCGGGGGAGGCTTATGCTGACAAAGGCGTCGATTTACAGGTCGAGACCATTACGGACACCGCCCGGGTGCTCGTGGACCGGCAACGCTTCGGCCAGGTGATGAGCAATCTCCTTTCGAACGCGCTACGACACACCCCGGCCGGCGGGCAGGTCCGGATCAGCGTCCACCGACAGGGGGCGTCCACCGCACTCATCCACGTCGCCGATGACGGCGAGGGCATCCCGCCTGACCAGCTCAGATACATCTTCGAACGCTTCTACCGGGGGGATGCCGCCCGCAGCCGGGACGACGGCGGGGCCGGTATCGGTCTGACCATCTCCAAGGCATTGATCGAGGCCCACGGCGGCACTCTCACCGCCACCTCCCCCGGACCCGGTCGCGGAGCGGTGTTTGCCCTCCGCCTCCCGCTGTCCCCTCCCGACAGTGAGGAGGCTGCTCGGTGACCACACCCTGCCCTGCGTGAGAGCCGCGCCCTCCACCCATTGAAAATATACCCCTGGGGGGTATATGCTAGAGAGTGGCATCGCCGCATCCCACCGACTCGTAGGAGCTTTCCCATGATCACCTCCCCGCCCCGCCTCTTGCCGATGGCCTCCCACGGCTGCAGCTGTTGCGGACCTGCCTCACGTGCCGACACCGCCTCCATCCCTGCCGCCAGCGACTCGTCAGCAGGAGGGTCCTCCCCTAGCTACCAGGTCACCGGCCTGACCTGCGGGCACTGCGCGAAAAGCGTGACCCAGGCCCTTCAGGCCCTCCCCCAAGTCGACGACGTCCAGATTGATCTCGCTGCTGGTGGAGTTTCCACCGTCACGGTCACCGGTGTCGTACCTCCGGAGATCGTTCGCCGGGCCATCGAGGAGGCTGGCTACACCGTCTTATCCTGATCAGTTTTACCCATCATCTCGACCCCGACCGGGTTGAGCGAAAGGAACGTCATGAGCACTCCCCACCATTCGGGTGATCACCATGGTGATCACCCCGCTCCGGAAACAGACCACACCCACCACCCGGATCATGCCAGCCACGAACACCACGCAGATGCCGACACCCACGGCCAGGCAATGCCCCACGATCACCCGCATTCCGCCCCGGACGAAGACCACCACGTTCATGGTCACGGCGAACACGCCGGACACAGCACCGCAATGTTTCGGGACCGCTTCTGGTGGTCGCTGATTCTGTCCATTCCCGTCATTATTTTCAGCCCCATGGTCGCTCACCTGCTCGGCTACCACCTCCCGGCATTCCCCGGATCCACCTGGATCCCCCCGGTGCTGGGCACGATCATCTTCGTCTACGGCGGAACGCCTTTCCTCAAGGGCGGATGGAAAGAACTGAAATCCCGCCAACCCGGGATGATGCTCCTGATCGCCATGGCCATCACCGTGGCGTTTGTCGCCTCCTGGGTCACCACTCTGGGGCTGGGCGGTTTTGACCTGGACTTCTGGTGGGAGCTGGCCCTGCTGGTGACCATCATGCTGCTGGGCCACTGGCTGGAGATGCGCGCTCTCGGGGCCGCGTCCTCCGCGCTTGACGCGCTGGCTGCCCTGCTGCCGGATGAGGCCGAGAAAGTCATCGACGGGACCACCCGCACCGTGGCCATCTCCGAGCTGGTCGTCGACGACGTCGTGCTGGTGAGGGCCGGTGCCCGGGTGCCGGCCGACGGAACCATCCTCGACGGAGCCGCCGAATTCGATGAGGCGATGATCACCGGCGAATCCCGTCCCGTCTTCCGCGACACCGGTGACAAGGTGGTCGCCGGTACCGTGGCCACCGACAACACCGTCCGCATCCGGGTGGAGGCTACCGGCGGGGACACCGCCCTGGCTGGGATCCAACGCATGGTTGCCGACGCCCAGGAGTCCTCCTCCCGGGCCCAGGCCCTGGCGGATCGGGCAGCGGCGTTGTTGTTCTGGTTCGCGCTGATCTCCGCTCTGATCACCGCGGTGGTGTGGACCATCATCGGCAGCCCGGACGATGCCGTGGTGCGCACGGTCACGGTGCTGGTCATCGCCTGTCCGCACGCCCTGGGCCTGGCGATTCCGCTGGTCATTGCGATCTCCAGCGAGCGGGCCGCGAAATCCGGGGTGCTCATCAAGGACCGGATGGCGCTCGAGCGGATGCGCACCATCGACGTGGTGCTCTTCGACAAAACCGGCACCCTGACCGAGGGTACGCACGCGGTCACCGGTGTCGCGGCAGTTGTCGGCGTCACCGAGGGCGAGCTACTGGCCCTGGCCGCCGTCGCGGAGGCCGACAGCGAGCACCCCGTGGCCCGCGCCATCGTGGCGGCCGCGGCCGCCCATCCCGAGGCCTCCCGTCGGCAAATCCGTGCAATTGGTTTCAGCGCCGCCTCCGGCCGGGGAGTCCGGGCCACTGTCGATGGCGCTGAGATCCTCGTGGGCGGGCCGAACATGCTGCGCGAGTTCAACCTCACCACCCCGGCCGAGCTCACCGACACCACCAGCGCCTGGACCGGGCGTGGGGCCGGTGTGCTCCATATTGTCCGCGACGGTCAGATCATCGGTGCGGTAGCCGTCGAGGACAAGATCCGCCCCGAATCCCGTGCCGCCGTGAAAGCCGTGCAGGACCGCGGGGTGAAGGTCGCGATGATTACCGGCGACGCCCAGCAGGTGGCCCAGGCGGTTGGTCAGGACCTAGGCATTGATGAGGTCTTCGCCGAGGTCCTGCCCCAGGACAAAGACACCAAGGTCACGCAGCTGCAGGACCGGGGTTTGAGCGTGGCCATGGTCGGTGACGGTGTCAATGACGCCCCCGCTCTGACCCGCGCGGACGTCGGTATCGCCATCGGTGCCGGCACGGATGTGGCCATGGAATCTGCCGGGGTGGTCCTAGCCAGTGATGACCCGCGGGCAGTGCTGTCGATGATTGAGCTGTCCCAGGCCAGCTACCGCAAGATGATCCAGAACCTGATCTGGGCCTCTGGCTACAACATCCTCGCCGTGCCGTTGGCCGCCGGAGTGCTCGCCTCGATCGGGTTCGTGCTGTCCCCGGCCGTGGGCGCGATCTTGATGTCTGCCTCGACCATCGTGGTGGCCCTGAACGCCCAGCTGTTGCGCCGCATTGATCTGGAGCCGGCTCACCTGGCTCCGACCGACGGGAAGGAGGAACACAGTGGGTCGATATCCCCCGTAACCGTTACTGACTGACCTTGTCTCTCGACCCCTAACTCACACCACTTTTGAAAGGAACGCTCATGAAACGCAGCATTACCCTCGCCGCCTTGGTACTGACCTCCACCCTGGCGCTGACCGCTTGCAGCGACGCCACCGACAACTCCGACGATGCCGACACCACCAGCACCACGACGGCAACCGCAGAGACCAACGAGACCCACCAGGAAGACACCACCACTGCCGACGAAGAGCACGGCGGGCACGACCACCCTGCCGACGGTGGGACACCGCCGGCAGGCATTGAAGAGGCCGAGGATCCCACGTACCCGGTGGGCACCGAGGTCATCCTCACCGCTGACCACATGCCCGGCATGGACGGGGCCACCGCCACCATTTCCGGGGCGTTTGACACCACGACCTATTCGGTCAGCTACACTCCCGCCGAGGGTGGGGCCCCGGTTACCGACCACCGCTGGGTCGTCCATGAGGAGCTCGTCGATCCGGGTCAGGCCCCCCTGCCCGACGGGGCGAGCGTTGTCCTGGATGCCGAGCACATGTCCGGCATGAAGGGTGCTGAGGCCACCATCGATTACTCCACCGAGGAGACGGTCTACATGGTTGATCTCACCGTCGACGGGATGACGATGACCAACCACAAGTGGGTCACCGAGAGTGAGATCCAACCCGCCGAATAGTCCACCCACCCTGAACCGAGAGACCAGACAAGGCACCCGCTCCAGAGTCGGTCATCAATCGCTGCCGACCATGCCGCAGCACACCAGCCACACACGGAACCTGCACGCCCACAGGGCCCACGCTGAGGTAGACCTTCTGTGTCACTGCTTCTCTTAGTCAGGGAAATATGCCCTGGAATGACCCTGGTGATAGGAGTTCATTCCAGGGCTTTGGGTGCTGTTGCAAAGTTGGGGCAGTAGGAAGAGCGACGTGAACTAATCACAGCCATGGGTATTTTCTCGGGTCGTCATTTCCCCCGTGACATTATTCTGTGGGCAGTGGGTGGTACTGCCGCTACGGGGTGAGCTACCGCGCTCTGGAGGAAATGATGACTTCAGCGGGGTGTGTCGGTTGATCACACCACGATCTACCGCTGGGTCTAGAAAACTGATTATATAACTGTGGATTGAAGTGTCCCAGGTTTTGTTCCGTTTGAGTAGATGGGAAAATCTGGAACATGCCCAAAAAATTTGACCAGGATGCAAAGGACCGCGTGGTCCGTCTCGTGGAAGACCGCATCTTGGCGGAAAATAT
>NZ_JAXOFP010000030.1:0-11707 GCF_041224285.1 Corynebacterium drakensteinense | reverse complement strand
ATGCTGCTCTAGTCGAACGTATCAGCACCGTTCATCGGGACAATTACGGTGTCTACGGTGTGCGAAAAATGTGGCATGCTCTTCGCCGTGAAGGAATTGATATCGGTCGTGAACACACTGCCCGGCTGATGCGCCTGGCTGGTGTTTCTGGCAAAGGCAAAGGCCGATCACCAATCACAACGCGTAAGCCCAACGTGGCGGATCTGCGCCCGGACTTGGTGGGGCGCGAGTTCACAGCTTCGGGGCCAAATAAGTTGTGGGTGGCTGACATTACCTACGTGCGCACGAAGAAAGGCTTTGTGTATGCCGCGTTTGTCACCGATGTGTTTTCTCGGCGCATCGTCGGATGGGCGCTATCGGATTCCTTGCGGACCGAAGTTTTACCGCTGCAAGCTCTCAACCAAGCGATCATGTGTGCTGAAGAAACAACAGGTTTGGTGCACCATTCTGACCACGGCTCACAGTACGTCAGCGTTGTCTACAACGAGAAGCTCACTGAATTCGGGATTCAATCTTCCACTGGAACGGTTGGCGATTCCTATGACAATGCTCTAGCGGAAAACGTGAACGGCTCCTACAAGAACGAGCTGATCCATACTCGCAGGTGGAATGACGTTGTCGAGGTGGAGATCGCGACGTTTGAGTGGGTGAATTGGTGGAATGAATCCAGACTCCACCAAAGCTTGGGGTACCGAACCCCGGTCGAGGTTGAAGTCGGGTTTTGGGAACAAGATGAGTCCTGGGAAATAATGGAAAATAAGGTAAATGCCTAGGAACAAAACCCAGTACACTTCAGTATGCCGATGCTTCCTGAAACTCAGATATTTTCTTTAGCAGATTTTGCATTACAGCTCCTTAATGACTTAATAGATTCCATCTAGCTCCGCGACAAGGACCTCTCAAGCAATTCCACGCGGCACGTCCGCAAAATCCCGCCATGCACGCAATGAAGCCGCCTTCACTCCGGCTTGCACGGATTCACAGAACCCCTTGACTATGGCGGGGTTCACTACTATAGTACCTGGCAATATAGTTTCCTAGTCCATACTGAAGTTATTGTAGTGAAGAATAAGGGTAGATATTCATGAATGAAGTTAACGCACGCTCTAATTTCCTGCATTGCAGTCTCATGCATACTTGATTGATTGCTGACATAAAGGATTTCAACGCAAGCAATGGATTTCTCTTTACAGAACGTTTCTTATGCCTTATCTGCATGTGTTGTCGGGATTCAATTTATTCCGACGCTATTTCCTTACGGTTCTGTCAGTGCAATTGGCTGGACCCTTGGTTTGGCCATCATTCCCCTGACTTTAGCGCTGATTGCCCGCTCACCACGCGCTGTCGCCGTCGCCATTGCAGCTGGCTTTTCGCCGGTGCTGTTATTTTGGGCCGCACATCTGGTAGCTTTGCTCCTTTATATAGTTAGTTTTGGAAACATTGTTTGGATCTAGAGTCAGATTTAAGCCTTCCAGGGCTCATGCCGTTTACCGAACACTCAGCCAATGAGCATCTGGTTGATGATAAGCATCTTCCAGATCCTCAGACGGAACTATTCACTATGCAAGATTTTTACTTGATTTTGCCGTCGATTACTTCCACCACTTCATCCACGTATTTCAGCATTCCCCGGTCATGGGTGACAACGCACGTAGCGATCCCCAAATCACGTGATAACTGCTGCAATAGTTGCATGATCTCTTGCGACAATTCCTGATCCAGCGCGGAAGTAGGTTCGTCGGCAAGCAAAACATCCGGATCATTCATCACTGCACGTGCAATATTCACCCGCTGGCGTTGACCACCGGATAGCTTGCCGACGCCGCGGCTGCCAAGCCCCTCCAAACCCACCTTGGCCAACAGCTCTTCTGCCCGCTCCCGGCGCGGGGTGTGTCCACGCAGATGGTCGGTGATCAGCAACTGCTCGGCAACAGACAACGATTCCAACAAGTTCGGCTGCTGGAAAATCATCCCGATGTGCTGGCGCCGTAATTCGCTGCGCTTTTCCTCCGAGCCGACGCTCATCAGTTCACCGGCGATACGCACCTCGCCTGCCGTGGGCTGCAACAACCCCGCCATAGCTGAAAGCAAAGTGGATTTGCCGGATCCTGATTCGCCCACGATGGCAGTCACCGTCCCCGGCAGAACCTGCAAGGACACGTTGTCCAAAGCGCGGACAGTGCCGGTGCCGTCGGGGAAATCAACGGTGACGTTGTGGCAAGCGACCGCTGGGTTTTTATCGGCTAGGTTTTTATTTTCAGTATTCATTAGGATTTTCCCTCCAATGCCGATGCCGGATCAATCTTTTTCACTCGTCGGGTTGCTACCAGTGCGCCACACATACCGAGCACCCAGATACCCGCGGCGGGCACCACGATGGTGGTCCACTGCAAATCAAACGGAACAGAACCCCCGGCCCACACGCCTGCTGCCCAGCCGACGCCGGCGCCAAGCACAACGCCGATGCCAACCACCACAGCGGCTTGTCCCAGCGCATCCTTCCACACATACCCCGGGCTGGCGCCAAGTGCGCGGAGCACGGAGAGATCACGGCTGCGCTGGATTGTCCACACGCTCAAAAACGCCACGGTCACCAAAGCACTAATGGCATACAACAACACCTGAATCAGCTGGAGCGATGCCTGCTCCGACTGGTAGGCAGCCAAGCCAGAAAAAGAATCCTCGACTGTTGCAACACTATCCCCGGTCTGGTTTTCGGCATCCTGCCATTTCTCATCGCGCAAGGCACCTGCGTGCCGGTCCCGGGTATCCACCGCCAGGACAGTACCGACGACGTCGTCATGCGCGCGCGAAATCCGCTGCCACACCTGCGTGCTTGCCCAGACGACGGGCTGGTGCGAATAGTGCTCGTCTTCTACCACGGCACTCACGGGCTGTTCGACGCCACCGATTTCTACCGTCTCACCTGGTTGCACACCGGCCTCGGCAACGATTTCGTGGCTGACGACGATGCCGTCTTCGGCGACCACCGCTTCCTGCGTCTCCTGCGCCTCCTGCGACGCGGCCAAATCTGCTTCTGGTGCCGCACCTGCACCTGTGGCACCAGCTATTTCTGTTCCCGCGGCACCCGCACCGGATACTACGGGCGCTGGAACCGTAGTCCCCGCTGGCAGGCCCAGCACGGCAACCCCCAATGCAGAACCTGCTTCCAACCGGGTTTGCACGGTACCGAGCGGGATAACCTGGCTGCCATCGTCGACAAGCTCCTGCCATTCCTGCACATCAGAGGTGGTGACTTGTGATTCCTGAAAAGACGGCTCGTCACTAGTGAACACGTAGCGCTCAGGGGCCAGGGCCTCCAAAGCAGAGGTGTTGTGCTTAGCCAACCCACCGGTCAGGCCAGTGAGCATCACCAACAGTACGGTTATCAGCCCAACGACGAAGCTAATCAAGCTGAAGCGTCCGCGGGCGGAGACGATATCTCTGAGTGCCAAAAACATAATATCTATTGTTGTTTTTGCAGCTCAGTGCGGCATCGGGGTGCTAGTTGATTCTGCTATCAACCAGATGGTTGATCTTGCCCCAAGCTCTGCCTCACCGGCGACTATCCCAGTAGCCTAGGTGAGGTGACTATGCCAGACCATCTCGCCTCGTCCACTCCAGGTCTTGCGAGCGTGTTGCGCAACCTGCGGGTGGGCTTACACGCAATGTTTTGCGCGCTCCTTGTGCTTGGGGCGGTGCGGGTCTGGCTTGCCGACGACGCAGCGCACGCCGGGCTTCCGGTCGTTTTGCTGGTCGCGGCCGCCCTGGGGCTGGTCTATGCGGGCGGCATCGTTGTGGAATACCGAACCCGGCGCGGTGTGGGCAGTTTTTCCAGCCCGACTGTGAATCAACAACGGAGCGCGCGCTGGTGGTGGGCCGCCGTTGTTGTGCTGTGGCTGAGTGCACTGGTGTTGGCGAACGATTTTCTGTGGGTGTTGTTCCCGCTGGTTTTTGTCACGCTTGCCGTATTGCCCCGCCCGGCGAACTTGCTGGCAGCTGCGGTGTTGTGGGCTGCTGGAGTGGTCGTGGTTGCGTGGTTGCACCCGCAGCATTGGCATATTGCGGTGGCGATTGGCCCGGGCATCGGCACCGTTTTTGCCGTAGCAATTTATGTTAGTTATCGCGCGCTGCACCGTGAGGCATTGACCCAGCGTCGTATCGCGGAAGAGTTAGCCGCGACCCAGCAGGAACTAGCGGCCACCGAGCACCAGGCGGGGCGTTTGGAAGAGCGCGAGCGCCTGGCCCGCGATATTCACGACACACTCGCGCAGGGGTTGAGTTCCATCGTGTTGTTGGCGCGTGCTGGCCGGGCTAGCGCTAGCACCGGCAAGGCAGCATCACCTGAGTCCAAAAATGCAGCAACAGACGTGTTTTCTACCATCGAGGACACCGCCCGCGACAACCTGGCAGAAGCCCGTCGTTTCGTACGGGATCTGACCGCACCATCTGCGCAAGCAGATCTGCCAGATGCCATCACCGAGATTCTCCAGCGCATGCGTCGCCGTGGTAGCGGCTTGGGTGAATCCACCGAATTCCGGGCGAATTTCTCTGGTGATACGCACCGTCGGCTGCCCGAGTCCGTGGTCACCGCGGTGGTGCGATGCGTGCAAGAGGCATTGAATAACGTCGCCAAGCATGCCGCCGCGGATAATGCGGTGGTGTCGGTCGCGGTGCTTGGCGATGAATTAACCGTCGATATTTTTGACGACGGCCGTGGTTTTGACCCGGCGCAGGCACCCCAGCAAGAGTCCAGCCACGGCTACGGGCTTGGTGGGATTCAGCAACGCATTGCTGCATTATCTGGCACAGTAAATATTGAATCGACCCCGGGTGAAGGCACAGTTGTTGCGGCCCGCATCCCGCTGACTTCGCAGCACACACCAGCTAGCTAGTTCCAGGAGACCACCATGATCCGCGTTATGCTTCTCGACGACCACCCCGTTGTCCGCGCTGGCCTGCGCGCAATCCTGAATAGCTTCGACGGGGTGCATGTCACCCACGAGGCCGCCGATGGTAGCGCGGTGGATGGGCTTATCGACAGCAGCATCACTGATGTGGATGTTGTGGTGTGCGATATCCAGATGCCAGGGGTTGACGGAATCACCGCGACCAGCAAATTAGCGAAGGCAGGCGGTCCACCAGTGTTGATCTTGACGACGTACGACACCGAAGCCGATATCGTCGCTGCTCTTGAGGCCGGTGCGTTGGGTTATCTGCTGAAAGATTCGCCTGAGACAAGTTTATTCGACGCCATCATCGCCACCCATGAACGCAAGCGCACGTTGTCGCCGGATGTGGCGGCGGCACTGGCGCAGCGGACTTCACAACCGCAGCAGAGCCTTTCGCAGCGTGAAATTGAAATTCTGCGGGAACTCGCCACCGGTGCCAGCAATAAGGCCTTGGCAAAGAAGCTTTTTATTTCTGAGGCGACGGTGAAAACCCACCTGATTCATATTTTTCAGAAATTGGGTGTGGAATCGCGCACCGCCGCCGTCACGGCTGCCCGGGAGCGCCGATTAATTTAGGCTGTCCAGGGTGTGCAGTAAATATGGTGATTGCGTCAGCAAGCTTGGATTGAGTTTTATGCGCGCCCCGCAAGCCCGGAAAAGTGCAGCACTCTAGTACACCACTGTTTCAATAAGCCTTCCTCATGGCTAACAATAACCACAGCACACCCGGCGGCAGCCGCATCGTATAGCCTACGCATGACTCCCCCAGCCGTCGCATGATCAAGCGCTGAGGTAGGCTCATCACACAAAATGATTGTCGGTTCTGTCGCTAATGCTCGCGCGATTGCGACGCGTTGCCGCTGACAGACGTTGGTTCGGTACTGGCGACCGGAGGTTGATGTGCGGGCGGTTAGTGGTGTGGTGCATGAAGCGCCCAAGCGGGGCTACGGGTGGTTCGCTAGAAGGTTATTTCGTACGCAGACCATTGCGGGCGTACTTGATTCAGATGCGCTTCAAGAGCGAAGGGGCTGGCTGCCCATGCATTCAGGAGAGGACCGAAAAACTGAGGTGACGGCGGCACATCAAAGAGTGCGAACTCGTCCCCTTTTATTAGGTCTTCTGTACTCAGCAGAAACGGGTTCGAACAGTCAATCAGGGTGTCCTTCGTAATAAAACCGTGCGATCCACATGGAAGATGTACCGACACATCTTGCGCCGTGAGTCCAAACCTGCCAACCTTCTGTTCAAGATGATGGAGTCGAGCAGGCACCTGCGACGTTGCGTTAACCATAAGGAAATGATCATTGTCTGGTTTTCCAAGGACAAAAAACATGTGCCGGGTTTGTGAGTAGAAAGGAGGGCAGCCCTTGAACCAGAAAGACGCACCTGCCACGCATGAGTGCTGGATCCACAAGGGGCGCTGACCCACATCAAGAAAGCACACGGGGCTACAGCGCAATTCCGATCGACGTGGACAAATCCTGCCGCACGTTAAAGAAGTAGCGTGCTGATTCGAGAGTCTCAGGATCTACCTCGAAGTAAGGATCCGGCTGATTCTCAGGGTCATCGAAGAAGTCGAGAGGGTCAATTTCAAAGGACTTGCGCGTTACATTTGGCACGAAAGACCTCGTCCATTCCGGGTAAATGTGGCTAATGTTGTTTGCGGTTGCGAAGCGGTTAGTCCCACGGAATTGGTTATATGCAGTCTCAAGCATGAGGATGTCTGCACGGGACAGATAATCACTACCGGGGTCTGCAATAGACTCAATTTCATAATCACAAGTCTCGAAATGATCTTTCCACCACGCCCCATCAGATTCTGTTCTCCAACGGGAATGAACTTCACCACCGGGCTTGCAAGCCTTTATGAGATCGTAGGTCTTGGAGGCAACAGGTCCGTAAGGCATCGCAGAGTACTTATCCTCGGTCACTTCGCTACCGAAGTTACGCAGACTGAACCGATCTGCCGCCCACAAAAGCTTGATGAGTTTGAGGTACTTATTTCCGTCGACACTTTTGGGGTCCGAAGTGCTCTCCTGCAGAAAGAAGTTCACTGCCTGGGCAGCCTTGACCGCAGAGATACTAGGTCGGACTGACATGAGGACTCCTTTCTTAGTGGGGCATTCGTGGATCAAGGTCAAGTCTACATGCGCGTTCGAAGCGTGGAGTCCAACTGTAGTCTGTTGGCCTGCCAACTACACAAAAGAATACCCCTATATTCACAAAAATGACTATTATCAGAAGGCAGTGTCAAGGAAAGTAGTGTCGATCCTGGCGGAAAGTGGCCCGTCTGCCGCGACGTTTTCCCTGTTCATGCCCGCGGTTTTGTCGATTCTCCGAGACACAGGAACGTCGAGTAGGCGTTTCTCCTAGTGGAGGCCCTCATCGCCTGTCTTTCTGGCCGCCAACGCGAGCCGGCAACCAGACCTTTCACTACACATTTGACCTGTGGATACGCGATTCATGCGACAGTAACCCGAAGTCATGGGACAACGTCTGACTCAGACGGAACGATGGAGCAGGCCCAGAGGTTAAGTAAATCGCCCAAATGTCTTAAGTCGCGATATGTTTGACAGGCCAGTTACAACAACATTGACCTTCCGGCAACTCAGTTTTTTGTTCTCGCGTACGGGTTTCTACCGTCGGGTGCAAGGGCAGGTTGCCTTTCCAGTAAGAATTTTGAACCACCTCGGGTTTTGTTCCTTGGCGTTTTTCTGGGTTCCTATTTTCTCCGAAGGCTGACACTGACCCCAAAACGCAGCCTCAATCTATATCGTGTGATATGGACCAACGAAGCATGAAACTGGTGTTTATTCCAACATGGTGCCCATTCAAACATCGCGAACTCAGCATAAACGAACGATCCCTGACGACAACTATTTCGCCATGCTACTTCAAAGGACTATCCGCTGAGTGTATGAACGACCTAGTCACCACTTTAGGAATCAACAATCTATCGAAGCCGCAAGCAACTGGCATGGCTAAAGAACTCGACGCCATAGTTAATAATTTTCCGACCCAGCCCTTTTCTAAGGCCTTATGTCGTACGGGACTGGTATCGGACTCTCTCCTAGATCTGAGTTACTATTCATTCCCTCTCGCCAACTGAACCAATGTCTCTAACCTGCCGCACCCACTGGGCGCCTTTCTGTAGTGAAGGTTGTAAAATACCCCATCACTTTTTTCTTAAATATTCCACACCCCTGGCGCGACTTTTTCGTAGTTTATTCCAATGGTCTTGAAGTGTGCGGTCGCAGCATCTATCTTGGCTTGTTCAGTGGCACGCAGCAGGTGCTCGCTCATGGTGCTCTTTGTTTCACGGATCATGTACATCCTGTCCTCACCATTGAAGTGCCCCGGGTTTTGTTCCTAGGCATCTGCCCTGATTTCCAATATTTCTCCACTGGAGTGATGTTCCCACAATTCGGTTTCCACCTCGACCGGGGTGCGGTAGCCCCGACTCTGGTGGAGCCTTGACTCCTTCCACCAATTCACCCACTCGAACATCGCGATTTCCACATCGACGACATCGGCCCACGTTCGCCTATGAATCAGCTCATTCTTGTGAGGAGCCGTTGACGTTCTCAGCCAAAGCACTGTCATAGGAATCCCCAACAGTCCCGGTAGACGCACTAATTCCGTGTTCTTCCAGGCGCTCGTTGTAGACAATGCTCACATACTGCGAACCGTGATCTCAGTGATGAATCAGACCCGTTGTTTCCTTAGCACACTTGGGTCACCTGGTTGCGAGCCTGCAGCGGCAAGGCTTCGGTGCGCATCGAATCAGACAACGCCCAGCCGACAATCCTCCAGGAGAATACATCGGTGACAAAAGCCGTGTACACGAAGCCTTTCCGGGTGCGCACGTAGGTAATATCACCCCACCCACGCCCGATTAGGGCCAGGGGCCTTGAATTCACGATTGACCAAGTCAGGGCGAAGATCCGGGCCCTTGGGTTTGCGCGTTGTCACAGGTGCCCCACCTTTGCCCTTGCCAGACAGTCCAGCACTGCGCATCAGCCGGGCTGTTTGCTCGCATCCAATGTCGATGCCCTGGCGGCGCAGCACGCGCCACATCTTCCGCACCCCGTAAACGCCGTAGTTTTCAGTGTGAACCTTGCGGAAATGCTCTACAAGGGCGGCGGCGCGAAGACTACGGGCACTTAAGCCCGCGCGCCTTGGATTGGCGGTAACCACGCGAGCTAAGAAAACCGCCTGCACGGTGAGTGTTTAACGTCCGGCAGATGAACTCGGGCAGAGAAACGATTCCGATGCTTCCCGATGAATCGGATCATAACCGAGGTTTTGGGTCGAGTCATGAGGCGAAAAAGCTGAGGCAGCTTTCAACAGCTTGTTGGTATCCCGCAGCTCTTGATTGTCTCGACGCAGCTTGGCGATTTCTGCAACGAAATCTTCAGGCAATGGCTCAGTAACGCGTCCCGCACCTCGAGCGGCCTGCGTCCATTGCCTCGCTGTGTGCGACGAAACTCCCAGCTTCGGTGCCACGAACTTGCACGCTTGTTGCATCGAAAGGTTCTCCGCCAGGATGCGGTCTTCCACGAGGCGGACCACACGGTCCTTGGCATCCTGGTCAAATTTTCTTGGCATGTTCGAAGATTTTCCCATTTACTCAAACGGTACAAAACCTGGGGCACTTCACCCTGGCCGAAAACGTGAACGGCCCCTTACAAGAACGAGCTGATCCATACTCGCAGGTGGGATGACGTTGTCGAGGTAGAAATGGCGACATTCGAGTGGGTGTCATGGTGGAACGAGACAAGATTGCATCAAATTCAAGCGTCCTGGGTTTAGTTCCTACCTCATGTAAGGAAGGATTAGGCACTATGCCCAGGACGCCTCAGAGATTGAGGGATGCTCACCACTAGGAAGGGTAAGCCCGTCACACAGAGGCGATGCGGCGGTTCCAGTAGAAATCTTCATAAATATATCTCCTTACAAATCGGGTCGCCCGTTAGGGAGCTCATCGTTCAGACGGCAGAAGTTGTGACGCAAAATTCGGTGACCACGCCGTCGAACTTGGGAATCCGCCATAGCCCAGGCGGGGTAACTAGTGTCAATGACTTTGAGTACTGTCAAAAGGTCGTTGAGTCGTCCTCGGGCGTTTAAGAACGCTGGAACCAGCTGAGCGAACGACTCCTTAGTGATGCCGTGGTCAGTAATGAGTGTCTTGACTTTTGCAATGTCGCGCCTGGCCGTGTTGGCGGACATGAAAAGTTGACCAGTGGCAGACACGGGATTTAGGGGTCTTCACCTAGTGTTCGATGGAAGTGTCTAGCCGGACTTATCTGCCGAGATGACGTGCCGGCGCAGGTTGCGCCAGCGCCACCTATACAATGACCGAAAGGCTGGGCAGTACCACATAACCGGAAACCTGGTACCAACTACCCGAAACGGCATCACCTCAGGGACACACCTGCGGGATGAATAGATGCGCTCTAACTGGAATCTTTCTGGACTTTAATCCATTGGCATGAATCGGGTCCGTATCCAGACCTTCCCCAAACGAGAGAATACTTTATTAAAACAAACCACCGGACACGTTCAGCACATCCCCACTCACCCAGCGGTTGTCTGTCCCCAACAATGAGAAGATAGCATCGGCGACATCATCCGGGTTTGCTATTCTTCCTAGGGGCGTAGCCACGCATAACTCGTCGATAACACCCTTATCCGACGCCTGCGTCGTGAAGCCATCCGTCAAAGTCGGCCCTGGACGAACGACGTTTACCCTAACCCCAGCTGGGCCAAGCTCACGGGCTAAGACTCGAGAAAAAGATTCGAGCGCCGCCTTGGAAGCTGCATAGGTGCTCATCCCTTCCTGGCACACAGCGGCGTTCGGCGAGGAAACAGTGACGATCGCCCCGCCTTCCCCCAGGGAAGGGCCGAGTTGAGAGCAAAGGATGAAAGGGCTAACTAGGTTGATATTCAACGGCGCCGTCCAATCTTTAGCGGTCAGGTCCGACGCATAAGTTGGAGTAAACGTTGCGGTAGCGCAGTGGATAATGCCATGAAGGGGTGCCCTCCGCGACAGTAAGTCCGCCAACTGTTGCGTTTGATCAGTGTCCGTCAAGTCGCATTGGTATGCGTATGCAACCCCATCGAATTGAGAGGCCTCCGTTTGAATGTTTGAGGCCGCTTCATGCGAGGCGAGCCATGTGTAGGACACGTCGTATCCCTCCCGCAATAGCCGAGACACAACTGCCCGACCGATACCCCTGGTTGCACCGGTGACGAGAACGTGTTTACGCATCTGAAGACTTCCTATTATTCGGTGTACTTTCAACGATTCTGCCATCGGCGACTGTTAGAATCCGTTCTGCCAGATTCACGATGTTTGCATCGTGGGAGGTAAAGATGACTGTGGAATCCGTCTCCAAGAGCCTGTTCATTGACAACTCTGCTGATACTGAGTCGAGAGCGGATGTCGGCTCATCTACAAGGATGACCGGCGATTTTTGAAGGATGGCACGGATGATGGCAACTCGCTGTCGCTCTCCTCCGGACAATCCGCTATTGCCGGATCCTACTAATCGGTCTAGGCCGTCGGTACTGGCGAAATTTCCCAGTCCGAACTGATTTAGCAATGTGCAAAGAATTTTGTCATCGGAACTGTTTTCTGTCCCGAGAGTAAGGTTTTCTCTGAGTGTTCCCGGAAGCAAGTCAGGTTCCTGCTCGACGTAGGTGATCACAGTGCGAAGATCTTTTCTGTTCCAGTCACTAAGATCCCGCCCTCC
>NZ_JAXOFP010000029.1:0-11925 GCF_041224285.1 Corynebacterium drakensteinense | reverse complement strand
CGAGACGGACCACGCGGTCCTTTGCATCCTGGTCAAATTTTTTGGGCATGTTCCAGATTTTCCCATCTACTCAAACGGAACAAAACCTGGGACACTTCAGGTGGCTTTCGCCGCCCACGACAGAAATTGTGTATTTCTTTGACTTTTTGTCATAACCAATTTCGAATGGAACTGGAGCAGGAAGCAGACTGAAACCAGATGGTGCCTGAGTTTCTACGAGATAGAAAGTACCTGTTGTGGTGATTTCGACTGACTCTTGCCCGGGAATGATGGTATAGACAGGTTCTACGCTGAAATCAGGTCGATTTCCTGTTGAAGGATAAATGGCGAAGTGCGCACCACCAAGCCCTGGTAATACTTCGATATCGTTGCCGTCGTTATAGGCGGCCTTTTCCAGGGTTAGCTTGCCGGGTGGGGCATTAGGAACTTCATAGTTATCGACTACGCAGGATACTAACGAAAGGGCACCGTTGGCAGCAGGAAGTTGCACTTTGAATCCAAACTCGCCGTTGTTTTCGACCTTGAGCTTTGTTTCGGTGGTGCCGCGCTTTTCAGTACACACCGCATTGGAATCGCCTGTAGAGTCCAGGGAATCACCACGATGGAACAGCGAGTAACCAGGCTTTTGAGTTTCGGTAAGTGATAATTCGTGCGATTTATTGCTGTTGATGTTCCAGGATGCCTTACCTTTTTCTGCGTCCGATCCAGAGGTGGTTTTAATCGAGGTGCGAACACGATCCTTCGCAAGTGTTTCGATGACATCTGTGTCGGTAGACAGGGTGAATTCCCATCCTGGAGCGCCGTCGGTAAGCACAGTGCCGTTTTCGTCGACAATCCGCTTTTTGACTTGGACGTGTCCTTCACAGTTCGCCGATAGGTTTTTGCCGATTTCTTTCAACTGTGCCGCTAGTTCTGAGTACTGCTCAACCCGAACTGTATCGCCAGTGCCGGAAATATCCTCACCCATCGTTTTGACCCCTCGGGGGCCGTAAGTCCATTTGGAACGGTTCTTGGTGATATCATCCCTTCCACCTCGGCGCTTTGGTTCATATACCTTGATTCCGCTCCCGTTAACGGCAAGTTGAAAATTGACATGAGTGCCGGTGTTTGGGTAGGCGGCCTGAGAAACTAATTTCTTTGTCGCTTGGTGATAGATCTTATCCTTCGGCGCTGGCACATTTTCTCCGGTTTTGAACTCCGGAACATCTTTCAATACTAAATCCTCGGTTACCGTGTGAGTACCAGAGTGAGGATTACCCAAGGTTAAATCGACCATGATCGGGACGATGCGAGTCCCAGCTTTCTTCAGGTCATTGGCGGCATCAATGGCTTGGTTCAATGCTGACGCTTGAACAAATTCGCCGCCTAAGCCAAGTTCACGGGACTTAGAAGAGAAAGTCGGCATGCCGTCTGTGATGAAATAGACCACGTCATAGTTACCGTCAGCTACCTGGAGGAGTCCTGCCTCCCAGTTTGTGGAGCCGCTTCCGTTAGTCCACTTTGAGACAACGCCTTTTGCTTCTGTAACGCCTTGGGCGCTCCAAAGTGAAATGTAAGGATCACGATTTTGGTAGGCGGGGTTTTGTTTATGAGTTGTCGCATTCGATACTTGTGGTGCTCTGGTCGCAAAATTATAAAGGCCAATTTCAGCGGGTGTGCCCGCGAGAGCATCAATCAAGTTGTTTGCGGCATTCCGTGAAGCAATAAATGCATTGGTGTCTGCGTATTTTAGTGAGGTTGAAAAGTCAGCCACCACTGCGACGCGCAGGCCGCATCGCTGTGGCATAGGAGGGTTCGGAACGCGACCATGTACCCAGTGTGCACCATCTGGTGGAGAGATGATTTGCGGCTGTTCTGGAGTGTTTTTCGGTACACCGTAAACGTCGAGGGTGACCTTGAGCTTCCGGTTTTCAGCGAGGTTATTGGTAAAGGTGAAAACAGCATCTTTGGGGGCTAGCGCAGAATCGACTGGTTTGCCGTTCTTCATCGGGAAAACATCCATGGTAATGAACCCGTCACCAATGTTGACGTTTCGTTTATGCAGGGTGACGCCATCTTCGATGCGGTCTAGGGTGAGGCCATACTTCTGCGGCTCTAAGAATTCGCGATCAGTTTCAATCCGAACAGTTGTGTACTTGAGTCGGGAGTCTTCGGTGACCCTGGCAGTGAAAGTATTCGGGCGCCGTGGATCGACTGCATCTGCGGCCAGCGAAAAATCATGACCGCGTGCTTCGAATAGCCGCTCTACGTCGGCAGCAAAACCAGGATTGTCGGGGGTGTGGGAGCAGTCTTTGGTTTCACCGCTGACATCGAAGCTCCATTCAGCTTGTTCGCCATCGGAAAGCCGAAAATTGGCTTGTGCAGATGCTCTTACTTTTACCGTGCTGCGCGTATTCTGGTCAAGAACGTGCTGGCCAGCAGGTTTTTTCTCTCCATCGATGGAGTAATCGACCCCTCGTGTATCGGGAATATTGATGTACGCTTTCTCGACGCACTGTGGAGCCGTAGCGGGATCAACCAACGTTGGGGGTGCTGGGGTGACAACTGGGAGATCTTGAGCTGGGGGCTGTGCTTCTTCTGGTGACTCTTCCGGGGTATCAGGGATGTCGGGAACGAGGGGTTGTGTTGGTTCTTCGGTTTCGGTCGGCGTAGGTGCAGGGGCTTCCGCCGGTTTGCCGGATATTGTCAGGGCAAGTGAACCGTTTACGCCCGCCCGGTTAAATCGAGGGGTCACCGTAATTGCGGCACCTTGCGGAACGGCAATATTAAGCCCCTTGTGCGTAATGCTCATAGGTGTTTGCCTCGAACCACTGCTTTGAGTGAATTGAGGAGTTATTGTCGTTCCGTTGATGTCTAGTTCATAGCTTCCGATCCATTCTTTTTTGTTGTTCTGTGCAATGACAGTAAACGAAAGTTCAGTGATTGTCGCGGCAGTATCTACCGTGAATCGGGATTCTGCGTATCGAGCGTTTCGGAAGGTCTGCTCGGCAGGGCTTGACGGGAGGACTTGCGCTTGAGCGTTTGCCGAAGGACTATTAAAAGCAACAACCTGTGTTCCTAGAATCAACACGAGCGCTAGAACCATGGTTGAAAACACGCGTAATGCGTTCTTCGCTAATGCTGGATTGCGGATCACCGTCGAAAACATCAGTATTTCCTACTTTCTTACTGCGTTTGTCCGCAGTGATGATGAATTCTTCACCTGGACACCTGTAAACGTCAGTGATCCTTCAGAATCACCCGGAAGTATAGCTTCCATGTTCAGTGAACATTCGGTATCCGAACTGGTCGGTGCCCGCAAACTGTCAACGGACATCAGGTGATTTGGAGGTGTTGTCGACCGGGGTCTTCGGTAGAGTTATTTGTTGAACAATTATAAAGGAGACCCTGCAGGAGTCATAATCAACTGTGCTTAGAAGCACCTGTGTTTTGTCCTACAGGCACTGACTGCCCCCAGTGACTGTAGCGGCAATGTTCCAGCTTATATTGAATCCGTCAGTGCCCACCTATTAATTAGTGCGGAAGAACGCGTTGGTGACAACGTCAGTCTATATGAACGCTTTCCAGGGTCGAGTATAAGTAATTCTTGTCGCCCCAGGGCACACCCAGTATTGGTGGCTTGAAATTACGAAATAGCATCGACATCGTAGCTGTCGGCGTCGACGACTTGAAAGTGTTTCACTAGTGCGGGGGTACGTGGGCTCAAGAATTTTTCCTCCCTAACAGGCATGTCAGGGCTATTGCTGGACCCTATGCAGAGGAAATACCCAGTTTTGACCTCGCAATCTAACAAGATTTTGTGTGGAAATGCTCTTTTGCGGAATGTGCTTCATCAAGCGAACAAAGCAGTCCTTCGTGTTTTATCGAACTTTTTCGACGCGAACCAAATCGCCATCAATTTAGATGAAACAAGACTCCGAGCTGGGGTTACCCTCGTTTGGTGGACACCCTATTTGTGCGGATCTTGTGTCCGTAGGAGAGGATGTTCATTGTGAGTCAACAGCGCAAGAAGTACACGCCTGAGTATCGGCGTGAAGCCGCGAACCTGGTAATCGAGTCGCAGCGCCCAATCGCTCATGTGGCAAAGGAGATTGGCGTCGGACCAGGACTTTTAGGCCGATGGGTAAAAAATGAGCGCGAACGCCGAGGAGCATCAGATGGGATGAGCGAGGCTGATCTTCGTGCTGAGAATGCTCGTCTGCGCCGTGAGCTGGCTGAAGCCAAAATGGATAACGAGTTTTTGCCTTAAAGCGACAGCCTTCTTCGCTTTAAGGCAACGCGAACAGAAAAAATCGAATTAATGCAGCGAGAGAAGGCAAATTTCAGCATCATACGCATGGCACGGCTATTAAAAGTGTCTCGGTCTGGATCTACACATGGTCCCATACGCAGCAGAAGCGACTATCCGGCGCCAATGATCGTGCAGCTTTTTACGATGATGTTGACCGCAAGATTCATCAAATTTGGTCGGACTCCGATGAGGTTTATGGTGCGCCGCGGATCACCGCAAAACTTACCGAGCGCTATGACATTGTGCTTAACCGTAAGACTGTGGCTAAGCGGATGCGCATGATGGGCATTGAAGGGATCTCCCCGCGGGCCTTTGTCCCAGTGACAACGATCCAAGCCAAGCGTAAGCCCACGCTTCCTGACCTGGTCAAGCGCATGTTTGATACAGGTGAGCTCAACCGAGTATGGATGTCAGATAATTTATCTACCTGCGCACCGGTGAAGGCTGGTTGTACTTGTGTGCAGTCCGCGATGGTCATTCTCACAGGGTGCTGGGCTGGGCTATGGATAGCGTTCAAGATACATTCCTGGTCGAACGAGCACTGCGGATGGCACATACACTGCGTGGTGACGTTCCTGACGGGCTGGTGTTTCACGCCGACCGGGGAACACAATTTACCAGCGAGCAGCTCTGGGAGGTGTGCCGCGACCTAGGTGTTGCTCAGTCTGTGGGGCGTACTGGGGTGTGTTTCGATAATGCGATGGCTGAGTCGTTCTGGTCGACGCTTAAGACCGAGTTCTACGAC
The DNA here is from genome assembly GCF_041224285.1 of Corynebacterium drakensteinense. Lineage (NCBI taxonomy): Bacteria > Bacillati > Actinomycetota > Actinomycetes > Mycobacteriales > Corynebacteriaceae > Corynebacterium > Corynebacterium drakensteinense. Next base: position 6,889 of record NZ_JAXOFP010000029.1, on the reverse strand, counting down.
CGGAAGCGCTGGCCAACCCGCGATGCTGCGCGTCAGGCTGTGGCTTACTGGATTGAGGCGGTCTATAACCGTCGGCGCCGGCACTCTGCGCTCGGTATGGCAAGCCCCGTCGACTTTGAAAACCACATTGGTCTAACTACCAGCAGAAAAGAAATAGCTGCCTAACCACTAGGTAGCTCCACTACGTGTCCACGATTTGCGGGCAACCCCAGAGCACATCAATTATAGGTGGGATGTTCCCCGATATCGGTGAGTTTTTGTCGTGCTCGGATGTTGTGGTGTAAATGCTGTGAACGGTTTGCAACTCATTGTTGGCGCTGATCGTGGAGTGGAGTTTGGCTATTCTAGGGTCTTGCCTAAATGATGAAAGCCTGTGAATTTTATCTAGGTTGGCTGCATTCTGGCTTAAAAAGATGTGATACTGCTGGGGAATCATACAGGCTCTTGCTTAGCCAGCAGCCGTCGACATGAATCCCATCGAGGGGATTTTCCCCACGGATCGTGGCTTCACGCGCACAGTGGCAGAGCTGAACTCTGAGACGTTTGTGCCCCTGCACCCCGCGGTCTCCCAAAGTCTGCGAAACCGCACACGATCGTATGCCAAGGTGGTGCTCAGAGAGTTCCTACACCACCTGAAGGATCTTCTCTTTAAAGAGCGGTGAGCACCTTCAAGAACAGTGAGCACCCCAGCAGCCGACTAGGACACTCACGGTTAGGGCAATCTCGACTAGGGCAATCGCTTAGTCCCGCCGCACCAACCGCTGCGCAGCGACGTCGTAAACGTAGTGCACAATATCGCCGCTGATGATCTTGTCGACGGCATCGATGATGGCCTCCAGCGGGGCAATAAACCATTCGGTTGCTGCGGGTTCCGTCCCGCGGGTGATCTTCAGCCGCGCCGGGGCAAATACCCGGTGTAACAGGTGTTCCAGCGCCGACGGCCGCAGGTTATAGGTACGGAAAGTCTCGACGATTTCCACCGGGGCATGCAAGTAGGTTGCGGATTTTTCCGCGCCCTGGATGCGCTTTTCGACAGAGGTGGTGCAGTACCCGATCTTGTACAAATCACGCAGGCTAGCAATTTCCGGGTCTGTGCTCAACGAGCGCAACACATAAATCCGCCCCGAGAGTTTATCGGCGTCGCCGATCTCGTCCATCGTCACGCTGCGGTTATAGGCCAACACCTTGCCGTCGCTCTCGTAGAGGCGGATGGCGAATGATTGCCGGTACATCGCAGATTCCGTACCGTTTTCGAAAACCACGCGAAGGCGCTGCTTCGGGTGACCTTTAGAGTCCAGCGGCGCGCCGGGCTCGGGGTCACGGACTTCTGCTACGAAAGCGAGAGAGCCCTTGAGCACGTAGAACTTGCCTTCTTCGAGGGTGGATTCGCCTTTAAACTCCGCCAACACCACCGAGCCGTCGGCAAGCTGCTGCTGTTTTTCCTTAAACGCCTGACGGAATGGCTCGAAGTCTTTGACGCGGGTGCGCTCAGCGACCGAATCCGAAGGCTTCGGGCTGCGCTTGGGCAGGGCAGCGGTGTCGTAGAGGTCGGCATCAGCACCGTCGGCCTCGTCCAGAATATCCGCTAAAAAGTCGAAGTCAGAACCCGCACCGCTGCCGTCGGCAGTATCGTCGGAGCCGGCGAACAACTCCTCGAGTGATTCCGGAACCTCGGGCTCGGCGAGCAAGCCGACGTCGTCAAGATGCCGCAGGTGTTGCTTTTTCTCCTCGCTGTTGAGGATGCCCACCAGACGCGCGCCCAGTTTGCGCTCGGCGATCTCGCGTGTATCTGGGTCCGGGCGGCGCTTGTGCTTGTCGTAAAACTCCAAGATCTCGATAAAGGCGCGCTCCAGCCGATCCTCCGACGTGATCGGGCGCGGCTTTACCGGGGCCTCGAACAAGCCCTCGTCGTCGCTTTCGAAAAGATCAATCAGCTCCGGTGACAGACCCGTGCCTGCGGCGGGGGCCTGCTCGCTGTGGTGCTCGGGGGCTTGCTTGGGGGCCTGCTCCGCGTGGTGCTCGTTAGTCATCCCGGCCTCCTAATTCTCCAGCCTGCCGCTGCTGCGCTTTGTACTCGGCACGCTTTTTCTGCAACCACAACAATGCTTCACCCATGCGGCGCTCCCGCGGCTCTTTCGAGCGGTGGTTAGGCACCCGCCCATGCATCTGGTGGAAGTGCTTGATGTCCGGGGCCAGCTGCATCGCTTCCTGCTCCGTCATCTCAATCTTCGTCGCCGCGATCGCATCCTGCACCGTCGCCAACACCTTGGAGTTCACGGATTTGGACATGATCTCGTAGGCCTTCTGGAAGGGGTTGATCGAATCAATGAGGTTGATGTTGATGTCGTTGATGTTGATGAAGCGATCAGCCAACCGCAGGAAGCGATCATCGCCAACCTCGCGTACTTCGCTGGCTTTCAACGCGGTATTCGCGATAACGGCCTGGCGTACTTCCTCAACTTCTTTGTCGTTCAGGTCTGGGTAGCGCTCGCGGATCACCCGCGGAATGTGCACCTGGTTTGTGGTCTCGGGTTTGCAACCACCGATGGAGCCCTTGGCGACGTTTTCGTCCTGCAGCACCGCCGCGGTCAGATCCGGCAAGTCCGAAGCCACGATCTGCTTCGTGCGCTCCGTCGACGGCTCTTGGAAACCAGTGATGTAGATGTTTTCCTGCGTGCCTTCGCCGAAGGTGGAACTCCGCCGCCCACCATCGGCGCCAGCGCCGGTGCCAGCAGCAGTACCGTCTGGGCGGTCCAGGTCGGCGTCGGCAAGATCCGGCTTTTTCGCCTTGAACTGGAAATTGGGCGCCAGCACTTGTTCCATCAGCAGGGAAGCGGTGATTGCTTTGAGCATGCTGTTCACGGCCAGGGTGACATCGTCGGTCTCTGCGTCCGGCTGCGCGATCAGGTTGGTGAACTGCGCGTGCTCCTTGCCGGGGCTATCGCGGGTGATGCGTCCGATGATCTGGATGATCTCCGTCAGCGAATTACGGTAGCCGATGGTCAGCGCGTCTTCGGCGAATGGCCAGTCGAAGCCTTCTTTGGCCATGCCCAGGGCGATGATGATGTCGACGGCGTCGCGCTGTTTGCCCGCGACGTCGGACAGGTACGTCAGCACCCGGGCGCGCTGTTTCACGTCGGTGTCCGTCACCAAATCGGCCACGCGCACCAGCTCGCCGGTATCGTGGCGGCGCACCTCGAAGATGCCGTGCTCGTCCGTGCCCACCGGGGTGCCGATGACGTCCATGATGCGGCCGACTTCCTCGTATTTGTCCTTCGTGGAGTCTGAGGAATTGACCGATGGGATGTGGATAATGGTCTTGCGGTGCAGGTTGAGCACCTCGCCGATCGAGTCGGTGTAGGCGCCTTGGTAGAAGTGGTGCCCGATGCCCAGGGATTTGAGGTAACGGTAGCCGTTGAGCTGGTCGTAGTAGTTGAATCGCACCGGGGTGAATTTCGCTTCGTCTTCCGGGGTGAGCACCGGGGTGGAATCGCCGCGGAAGTACGAGCCCGTCATGGCGATGACGTGCACGTCGGATTCTGCCATGGCTTTTTGGATCAGCGCGCCCAGCCGGTTGTTTTCCAGGTCGGCGCTGACGTGGTGGAACTCGTCGATGGCGAGTACGCAGCCGTTGAAGTCGTGCGGGCTGAGCACGTTGAAGGCGTAGCGCAGCGTGGCATGGGTGCATACCAGGATGGCATCTGGCCCGGACATGAACTGGCGGAAGGCCTCGACTTTGCTTTTTGTGGAGCTGGGCCCGCAGAGGTTGTTTTCTGGCTTGATGGTCCAGTCGGTGAAAAACCCGTGGGTGGTCAGGTTCGTGTTGGAAAATGATCCGCCGATGGAGCGTTCCGGCACCGCCACGATGACTTTTTTGCGCCCTTGGTTGAACAGTTTGTCTAAGGCGACGAACATTAGTGCGCGGGATTTACCGGAAGCCGGTGGGGCTTTGATGAGCAGGTATTGTGCGGCGCGTTGTTCCCACACGCGAGCTTGCATTTCGCGCATGCCCAGCTCATTGGTGGCCACCGATCGCCCCGATTGTTTGTAGGTGACGTCGATCATGTTCATGGTGTTGTCGTCGCTTGCCGACGGCTGCTGGTCGCTCATAATTAGTTTTCTCCTGCGGTCATTTCTTCGTATCGTTTGAACAGTTCGGCTAGGCGCTCATCGTCGGACTGGAAGGGTTTGGTTCCGCGCTGGTAGAGCTTGTCGACGAGCGCGTCGTTGTTGTTGTGTGCTTCGCGGAGTAGTTCTGGCATTTTGTCTGGATCGTAGAGTTCTGCCAGGGTGTTTTCGCAGTAGTATTCGCGCACATCCAGGATGCGCAGTGCGGTTTCCGTGAGCTGTTCCTTGGTCTTCGGTTTGAGGTCTGGCACCGGGAAATTGTTGTAGACGATGGTGTTGGAGTATTGGAAATCTTCTCGCATTCTTCCACCGACAGCGCCGAGCCAAGCCATGTGCATCTTGGAGGTCAGCAGAGCGAAGAGCCACGGTTCGGCGTCATAGATCGCGAAACCTTTGTTAGAAATAATCGTGTCTGGGCCAAGGAACCCGATAGGGACATACTCGCGGCGACTCGAGGAAATACTAGGCACAATGATGGATTCTGTGGGTTTGTACGCTTTATGCCAGAAACGCCAGAACAGACCCGATTTTTCACGTGTAGCCGATGAAGTGCTATTTTCGCGAAAATTCTTGATCCGCTCAAACTTTTTGTCAAAATAAGCAGATTCTTTTAGGGCTGGGTAGCGTTCGTCCGGAATCCAGAGACAGTAGCGGTCGATTCCGTTAATAAATTCTGCTGACCCCATGTATTTCAGCAATAAATCTTGAGCTTCCAGGGGAACTTCGTCGCGTTGTTGAGGAGTGTAAATCAGCTCACCATCATCTTTGGGGACAGAGCCGAGACGCATAACCGGCAATGACGTATTCAACGGTGTCGAGCGTCGTGTCACGACGACGTTGCTGGATGGAGCTAAATACGGATTGATATTTGGTACGAGCGTCTTTAAGCCATCGGTAAAGAGCAGTTTCGGGGCTGAAGATGTTGACCGTAGCCCAATGACGACGACAGTGACGCCGGCATTTCCTTTTGCACTGTTCGACCATTTGAAAGATGTGTATGCGTAAGAAATTTCGACGTCATTGGCGAATATTTTTGGAAAAATGTTCGCAGGCTGATCTCCTTGCGTTAAGGAATTAGTAGAAATGAACGCAAGTTGAGACTGAGTGCCTTTGATATATTCCGTTCCTTTAATGAACCATGCGGCAATGTAATCAATTTTCTTTGGGTAATTTTTGGTTCCGAATACATGAGCAAGTTCAGCTTTTTGTTCCTTCGACTGCATGCTAGAGCCGAGGTAAGGCGGGTTACCGATGAGGTAGACCTCGTCGTCAGCATCGTGTGGGCAGATTTCTTCCCAGTCAATGCGGGCAGCGTTCGCGCAGGTGATCTGGCCCATGCTGCGCAGTGGGATCATGTGTAGCGTGACGCCGAATTTATCCTCGAATTCCTGGTTCATCTGGTGTTTGGCGATCCACAACGCAAGGATGGCGACTTCCGTGGCGAAGTCGTCGATCTCAATACCGTAGAAGTTGTCGATTTTTACCACGGACTGTTCGAACAGTGTTTGGCGCTTCACGCTCAGGGTTTCCAGCCGCTGTAAGATTGCGTGCTCGAGGCGGCGTAGCTCCTTATACGCAATGACCAAGAAGTTCCCGGAACCACAGGCAGGGTCGAAAACCTTGATATTGCCGATGCGGTGCAGTAGTTTCTCCAGCCGTGGGGCGGAATCATAGGCAGCCTCAAATTGCTGCTTGAGCTCGTCGAGGAATAACGGCTCGATGGTTTTCAAGATATTCGGTACAGAGGTATAGTGCTGGCCCAATTCCGAGCGGGAACCACTGTGGACCACTGCCTGGAACATGGAGCCGAAAATATCCGGGTTGATGTCCTGCCAAATCAACCGGCCCAGGCGGATCAACAGATCCCGGGATTTAGCGTCAAAGTGCGGTACCTGGAAGCGTTCGTCGTCGCTAAATAAGCGACCATTGACGTAGGGGAAAACCTGCAGGTGGGCGGGGTAGTCCGACTTATCTGCGACATCGAGGGCAGCGAAAATCTCTTCGATGATGGTGTTGGTACCCGTGCCATCTTCACGTGAGTGCGAGGCAATAGCCTGGGTGAATGAGCCGTCGGGGAATAGTCCGGTGTCTTCTGCGAAATAGCAGAACAATAGGCGGGTGAAAAAGACGTTGAGGCGGTGGCGGTCTTGTTCTGTTTGCAGGGAGACCGCATTGGTTTTGACCAGCGCGTCGAAAAGCTCGCCCATATGTTGGGCGGCTTTCGTGTCCGCGTGTTTTTCTGCAGCGTACTGTGCCTTTTCCATACCGGCCCACGGCAAGAAGAAGGAGTAGTGCTTCGCCAGCTGGCCCAACGGGAAAATACGGTTTTCGTTGGTCTTAATATCCACCGCGGCTAACCAGTGGTAGTCCGTGGCGATGACAAACCGCGTGTTATAGCGGATGACGCGCTCGTGCGTGCGCAGGTGCTGGACAGCGTCGAGAAGCTTCGCCTCGCGCTCTGCCGGGGAGGTGGGGGTGTCGGCGTCGACAAGCGGGCGGAAGTAGACGATGTTCTTCTGGGCATAATCCCGGGAAGGATCCTCCGCCACGTTGTAGCTGCCATTACGGAGGCGAGTGACATTAGACTGCGCGCGGCCATACGCGAGCAGCAGATCGAAGAGGAGATCATCGCCGAACTCATCCTGCTCTGCGATCTGCGTGACGCGCTGCTCAATTTCCCGGACGCTAAGCGTAGCCACCTTGCGTGTATCCTTTCGCCGACAATTCTCTGCTTAGAGTGTAGGCGATTGGGGTGGGGAAG
>NZ_JAXOFP010000028.1:0-14221 GCF_041224285.1 Corynebacterium drakensteinense | reverse complement strand
GTTTGACGACGACGGTGTTTCCCATGCGTAGTGCTGGGGCGATTTGCCAGATGGTGATCATCATCGGCCAGTTCCATGGACCAATCGCGCCGACAACACCCAGCGGCCGGTAGTGCACGGTAGCGGTAATGTCATCATCAACAGCGGTGTAATCCGGTGATTCAAACGAGGCGGTTGCGCGCAACCACGCGGCACACGCGCCTACCTCGAATCGGGCGTTGGGTCCGTTGAGTGGTTTGCCTTGTTCTTGTGAGAGCAGTGTGGCCAGTGGCTCGGCGGCGTGCTCGATGGCATCAGCGAATTTGTTCAGCAGCTCGCAGCGAGCGTGATCGCCTTTGGCTTCCCAGTTTGGTTGCGCGGCACGTGCGGCAGCGATGGCGTCGTTGAGGTCGTTTTCGTTGTGGACCTGGTAGCTGCCGACGAGTTCGCCGGTGGCGGGGTTGTGGATCTCGGCGGTGCCGTCGCTGTCGCTGTCGGTGGTGATGGCAGCCAGGATGGCGTCGTAAGTGGTCAGGGTTGATGCTGCTGGCACGGTGTACTCCATCGATGTGTAAGAGAAGTTTCTATTGTGATCTGAGTGCAAGCATATACAATGTGTAATCCCGGTGATAGTGTTACGTCTCACAACAGCTTTATGACAGTTAACTCCAAGGAGAACACGGGATGCGCAGATCTACCAAGATCATCAGCAAGGTCTGGATCATCCTGCTCGCTGGAATCGTGGCAGCCTGCAGCGGCACCAACAGTAATTCCAGCAGCAATGACGACAGCAGCGACAAAGCCACCCTGCAAGACTGGGATTTCATTACCGTCGCTTCTGGCGGTACGTCCGGAAATTACTATCAAATCGGCTCCACCATGGAAACCATTCTTGGCGATGAGCTCGAAGTCGGCACCTCTGTACAGCCCAGCACCGGGTCCATTGAAAACATTGAGCTTTTGCGCCAGCACCGCGCAGAAATTGCGTTTGTCATGGGCGATGCCGTCTACCAGGCACAAGAAGGAATCGGCCCCTACGCAGGCAAAACCGATACCCCGGAACTCGCGGCGATCACCGCGATGTATCCCAATTGGCTGCACCTGGTCACCTTGGAAGGCTCCGGCATCACAACCGTCGAGGACTTGCGTGGCAAACGCGTCAGCGTCGGATCACCCAACTCGGGTGTGGAAGCGAATGCGAAGATTCTGTTAGAAGCTTTTGGCTTGACTTACGACGATTTCGACGTCGACTTCTTATCGTATTCGGATTCTGCCGACCAACTGCAAAACGGCCAGATCGACGCCGCGTTTACCTCCTCGGGCATTCCCAATTCTGCGATCATGGACCTTTCTGCACAACAAGACGTGCGCATCGTGCCCATTGAAGGCAAGGGTTTGGACGCTTTGCTCGAGAACTATCCCATCATCAACACCGGCGTGATTCCGGCGAACACCTACGACAACACCGAAGACGTGCCGGTCATCGCGATGATGAATCAACTCGTAGTGCGCAAAGACGCCGCCGAGCACGACGTTTACTTGGCAACCAAAGCCCTATTTGAAAACTTGGATGAGCTGCACTCATCCGCGAAAGCTGCCCAAAAGATCACGCTAGACAGCGTCGAGGATGGCCTAGTGCTAGACCTGCACCCCGGCGCGCGACGCTACTTTGAGGAAGTAGGTGCGCTGTAATGAATGCTGCAACAACTCCCACGTCACAGGCCACATCAGACTCCCAGGCCCACGCAACACAGCAGAACCAGCCGTCGGTAAGCACCCCTGATGTCGGCGAAAAGCTCGAGCAGTTTGACCGCGAATCACGCACCCGCGAATTCACCTCTCCGGTAACGCACTGGATTTTCATCGCCTTCGCGGTGCTGGTTTCTCTGTACCACATGTACATTGCCTACTTCGGTGCGCCGCCAGCGTTGTTGCACCGTTCGCTGCACGTTGGCGCGATTTTGATGCTGTGTTTCGCGTTATACCCCGCACACAAGAAGGCTTCACGCGGATCCATCGCGATCTACGATTACCTGCTGATCATCGCTTCGGCCGCAACATTTGTGTATATCTGGCTGAATTATCAGGACATCCTGGATCGCATCGTCAGTCCTAATACCGCGGACGTTCTTTTCGCCACTGTGTTAGTGGTGCTGGTCATCGAGGCTTCCCGGCGCGTCACCGGCTGGGCCCTGCCCATTTTGTCCCTGGTGTTTCTGGCTTTTGCACTGTTTGGCCAGCACGGTCCACTGCGTTTTCGCCACCGTGGTTACGAAGTCAACGACATCCTGGATTTTCTGTACCTGACCAACGAAGGCATTTTCTCCACTGCCGTTGCCGTCGCGGCATCCTATATTTTCTTGTTCGTGCTTTTCGGAGCTGTGCTGCAGAAATCTGGCCTGGGACAATTCTTCAACGACATCGCGTTGGCACTGGCGGGCCGTTCCCGCGGTGGTCCGGCGAAAGTCGCGGTCATTTCTTCCGGTTTCCTGGGCTCGATCAATGGTTCGGCAATCGCAAACGTGGTGACGACCGGTGCTTTTACCATTCCGCTGATGAAGAAAGTCGGTTTTAAACCATACTTCGCCGGCGGTGTGGAGGCTTCCGCTTCGGTCGGTGGGCAGATTTTGCCGCCGATCATGGGTGCTTCGGCATTCATCATGGCAGAAACGTTGGGTATGCAGTACACGGAGGTCGCCATCGCGGCGCTGATACCTGCGGTGTTGTACTACATCGGTGTGATCATGCAGGTGCATTTCCGCGCGGTCAAAGACGGTCTGAGCGGAATTTCTAGTGAGAACCTGCCGGCAGTGAAAGAGGTGCTCAAAGAACGCGGGCACTTGTTGGTTCCACTGGTGATTTTGGTTTACATGCTGTTCTTTTCCGGGCAGACCATTCTGTTTTCCGCCCTGCTGACGATCCTGGCAACCATCGCCATCGCGCAGGTGCGTGGAAACACGCGCATGTCCAGCAAAGACATTATTTATGCGCTTGCCGACGGCGCCAAGACCTCCGTCGCGGTGTCGATCGCGTGTGCCTGTGTTGGCATTATCGTCGGCGTCGTCACGCTGACCGGGTTCGGCGTGAAGTTAGCGAATGCGATCGTGATCCTCGGTGAAGGCAGCTTGTTGTTGTCACTGGTCCTGACGATGATCGCCTGCATCATTTTGGGCATGGGTTTGCCGTCGATCCCGGCATATATCATCACCTCCACGATGGCCGCACCGGCATTAGCGGAGCTCGGCGTCGAGGCGCTGGTGGCACACCTGTTTGTGTTCTATTTTGGTTTGTTCGCGAATATCACCCCGCCGGTAGCTTTGGCGGGATTTGCCGCAGCTGGTTTGGCGGGCGATGATCCGATGAAAACCAGCGTGCAGGCGATGCGCCTGGCGATTGCTGGTTATTTCATTCCGTTCATGTTCGTCTACAACCCGGGCTTGCTGCTGCAAGATGTCACCTGGGCCAGCGGCGCGTTGGTCGTCGGCACTGCCATCGTTGGTGTGTGCATGCTCTCTGCTGCGGTAGAGGGTTATGCGCGCACGCGTTTGCCGCTGGTAGTGCGCGTGTTAGTCGGTGTCGGCGGCCTGGCGTTGTTGTTGCCAGGGTTGCTTTCCGACGCAGTGGGCGTGGGCATTCTCGTGATTGGTCTGGCGCAGCAATTGCTGGCAAAACGGAGCGAATCCGCCAACGAAACCACGGAGAAATCTGCACGCTGAACTGTAAACTGATGCATCCGCATCGTCTCGTCTCGAACCTTGTTGACACATCAACTATAGTGGGTGACATGAAGAAGTTCGGGTTTTTAAGTTTCGGCCATTACAAGTTCCCCGGCCAGCGTGGGCCTAATGCCCAGCAGACCCTCAAGCAGGGGCTGGAGCTTGCCGTGGAGGCAGACAAGATTGGCGTGAATGGCGCGTATTTCCGCGTGCACCATTTTGCCCCACAGGGGGCGGCGCCGATGCCGTTGCTTTCTGCGATTGCCGCGCGCACAAAGCACATTGAGGTCGGTACCGGCGTGATCGATATGCGCTACGAAAACCCGTTGTACTTGGCAGAAGAGGCCGCCGCACTGGATTTGCTTGCCGACGGCCGGGTCGCGTTGGGGGTTTCACGGGGATCACCGGAGCCTGCGCACCGTGGTTGGGAGGCTTTCGGCTATACCGGTTCCGACGATCCACGCGGGGCAGATCTTGCCCGGGAGAAGTTCGCGAAGTTTATGCAGGGCGTGCGTGGTGAGGCCGTCGTCAAGTCTGCACAGGACCCGTATCCACCGATTTATCAGCCGGGCACTCCGCTACCGGTGATGCCGCATTCGCCTGGCTTGCAGCGCAATATCTGGTGGGGTGCTGGAACGAAGAAAACTGCCGAGTGGGCCGCTGAGCAGGGTGTGAACCTGATGAGTTCCACGTTGCTGACGGAGGCCACTGGTGAAGCTTTTGGTGATTTGCAGGCGGCGCAGTTGCAGGCTTTCCACGAGGCGTGGCGGCAGGCTGGGCATGATTGGACGCCGCGGACGTCGGTGAGCCGCAGCGTGTTCCCGATTGTCAGCGACCGGGATCGTGCGTTATTTGGCATGAGTGGCGGGAATGATCAGATCGGTATTATTGATGGTTATGAGTCCACGTTTGGCCGCACTTATGCCGGCGAGCCGGAGCAATTGATCGAGCAGCTCAAAGACGACGCCGCCGTGATGGAGGCGGATACTTTGATGCTAACGATCCCGAACCAACTGGGTGTGGATCTCAACCTGCGGCTTTTGCAGAATTTCGCTGAGCATGTGGCCCCAGCTTTGGGTTGGGAGCCTGCGAACCGTTAGTTCTTGGCGCCGATTTTTCGCATAGTACGCATCAACCTTTCAAACGCAGTGCTGAATATCACCAAGGTTGGCCTAGCTTAATTTCTCAAACTAAGGCTAACCTTTAACTGATTTTCAATAGAGTTTCACTCTATTCCCACTTCCTTGAAAGGATTGCTCTTACTGTGAACAATAATCGGCGCCTCTGGATGCAGGTAACGGTGGCAGGTTTGACCTCTCTGTCGCTTGGTTTCGGCACACTCACGCCCGCACACGCACAAGATTTTTCTGCGCCACCGACCACATCTGATGACCAAGATGCTGCACCATCCAATGGTCCTAATCTCACAGGTGTGCTTGCCGAAGCACGCTTGATCACTGCTGAATGGACGCTCGCCCCTGCTGAATTTGGCGCCACCTTCTACCAAGTTCAGCTGGTAGAAGTGAAAAACGGTGCACCAACCGACAAGATTGTCAAAGATGAATTTGAACCCGCCAACAGCACTCGACATCAGTTCACGAACGTACCACCGGGCGATTACGTCGTCCGCGTGGCCGCAGGTCGCGGGGTAGAAAATTCCCAATTCAGCCAATCAGAGATTCTCACGATTAGTGATAAGCCAGAGGCCCCACAAGCTCCGCACAAACCCTACCTGCAGTTGAAGAGTAATAAAACTGTCCGTGTGGAATGGGACCGCCGTTCGTCTGGCAGTACCCGCATCCACACATACCTCGTAAAATTACAGCCAAGTGACAATTCCGAGCCTCGGGTGGAAAAGGTTACAGACACCAATACTTTCCCAGATAACTTTGTGGAGTTTTCCGGATTGAAGGAAAACGTCAGCTACACCGCCACTGTTGAAGCTGAAAGCTCGACTGGAAAATCTCGTGCTTCTGAAACCAGTGATGCCATTACTGTCACTGCAGATCCCGCCCCGAAATTTGAGCTCGATACTGACACCATTGACCTTGTAAAAGGTGGAGAATTCACAGTCACGGGAACAGGTTACACCGGAGCAGCCGCTGAAGAAGGCGTCTACGTAGTATTTTGGGCTACTTCCAAGTGGACCCCAGGTCAACTACCGAATACCAGCAAACAACAAGGTGTTTCAGTCCTTGTCGAGCCTAATGAGATCAAGAACGGCACTTTCACCAAAAAGATCCAAATTAAGCCTGGTGAAATCGCACTTGCTCAAGGGGATTCTTACCAAGTTGGCACCCTAGCTGGTGGCAAGAAACTGCCGATTGACCGGCGGTTGGACCTCGCGAAGCCAGTCAACCTGGCCTCACAATCTCTGGCAGAGGTGCAAGCAAGCGTTCACGGTGACACAGTGAGTGCTCGCTGGAGCCTGGCTGAGAGCGATAAGCGTGCTTCGAGCATTCGTATCACGTTGTACGAAGAAAAAGACGGTCTGAATACATCCGTGAAGTATCTCGACCGGGGACCTAGGGTTACCGACAGTGAATTCCCTAACGTAAAACCAGGTGTCTACCGAGTTGGGGTTAAAGCAAACTTGAGCACTGATTTCTTCGGTCCCGATCAGTGGACTGAAGAAAAATTCAGCGATTCTGTCACCGTGGTCGACCCTGACGCTCCGCAGCCACCAGCTCCTGCACCAAAACCAGCTGATCCTGCACCTTCTAAGCCATCCACTTCGAAGCCTGCACCTGCTCCTTCCAAGCCGTCCAAACCATCCAAGCCGTCCACACCATCGAAGCCAGAAAATCCGGCAAATTCCACACTGAAAACCCCTGATGCTCCGCGCATCAGCCCGGCATCGGCGAAGGACTATTCCAAGGCCGGTTTGTTCTACTCGCTAGCTGGCTACGAGGACATCAAGGAAGTTGAAGCTCGCCTGGTGCCTGTCGACGACAAAGGCAACCAGGAAAGCGATGACTTCATCACCCCAAGTGAAATCGCCAACGGTTACGCTGAGTTCACCGGCCTGAAGAAAGGTCAGCGCTACCGCGGTCAGATCAAGGTCATCACCGAAAAAGGCGAAACTGCCTGGTCCGAATATTCCAGCATCTTCTTGGCCAACACCCCAGAACAAGGCATCGACCCTGACCTGACCCTGTTCCCAGAAACGCCGCTGGATAGCCGCAAAGCAAACACGATCACCGTCAACGGCACCGGCTACTTGAACGGCAAAGAGATGAATCTCTATGTCCTGGAAAGCACCGATGTCCCTGACGACGGTAGGTTCACCGCTGACACCGCCAAGAAAGCCCTGGCTTCTACAACTGCCAAAGTCACCAATGGTAAGTTCTCGCAGAACCTGGAAATCCCAGCTAACACACTGAACCCGAAGAAAAAATACTTCGTGGCAAGCGTCGACAAGCACGGCAACCACGAATACGACTCCGCCGTTCTACTCAAAGTCAAAGACGGGGCAGTTGCCACTCCGACACTGGATGTTTCCACAACGACGGTGAATGCTGCCACGGGTGGTGACATTACTGTCCGCGGTGCGGGGTTCGTCGGCGAAGGCGCCTCGCAGGGTGTCTATGTTGCGGTGTACAAGAAATCGCAATGGAACGTCGGCAAGTCTGCGCCAGTGGGCCGTCCAGTTGCCGCCGAATGGGTACGAATGGATGAGCTGAACAATGGCAGCTTCGTCAAGCGAATCAACATTCCGGGCAACGCTTTGGATCCGAATGAGCAGTACGTAATCGGCACGCTGGCCGCGCATGCTTTGTCGCAAACCAACCGTGAGCTGGATACAGCCCAAGATCTCGTCGTCACTAACGGCCCGACTGCCCCAGCAATGCCAGAAGCACCACAGGCTCCGAACGTTCCAGGCGCGGCAGATGCCCCAGAAGGCCCAGGTGCGCACCCTGCCCCTGGCAACCCCGGTGAACAGCCTGCACCAGAAGCTCCAGGCGAGCAGCCAAACCAAACCCCACAGGTGACGCCACCAAACGCCACCCCACCGAGCGCACCTACCCCGCCGAGCACGACCACACCAGGCACAATCACCTCCAGCCCTTGGTTCAAGGCGATCGCCGCAGTGGGCGGAATTGGTCTTGTCTTTGCCGGCATCGGTGCTGCATTGCAGGGACTGCGCCACAACGTCCCTGTAATCAATGACTTCCTGACCAACCTGGAACGCACCATCCAGAACTTCTTCGGTGGGCGCCGCTAATGATTTCTCCCGCATTCAACCCTCGCAAGCACCGTGGCGTACTCGCTGTCGCTGCGTGCCTAACACTTGGCTTCACCAGCGGGCCACTGAGCATAAGTGAACCAGGAATCGCTGCCGCGCAATCCAGCTTTGGTTCCAGCAATGCTCCAGGTCCCGCCCCAAAGCCACAACCTGCACCAGCACCGGCACCGAAGCCGCAAGATACGGCACCACAGCCGCAGCCGCTGCCCAAGATGCCGAAACTCCCGTCGGTCCAACAACCAGAGCAACCACAGCAGCCGCCACAAGGGCAGCCGCAGATCGTCGAAAAGATCACCAAGGTTCCTATATTCAGCCGGGAAGCAAACATCGAGTGGCACGAGGTCACCGGCCAGAAAATCTATGCCGAAGGCGAGGCTTTTCAGTTCCTGGAGCGCCCCGGAAAAATCACACCAGGTGCCCGGATTACGAACACCCGGTTGGGTTCATACTGCTCGGTGGGATGGATCGTCGAAAAGAACGGCGAACAGTTCATTCTCACAGCCGGGCATTGTGGCCGGGAAGGCGACATCTTCAGCATCGAAGACCCCGAGGGCAGGCACCATGTAGTGGGAACGATGACCTATTCAGAGTTTCAGAATCATGGCGACATTGGACGCTACGACAAAGGGCTGATCAAAATCGACAATCCTGCGATGGCCGATGCTAGCCTGCAGCTTTTCTGGAAGAACCAAAAAATGATCACCGCTGCGGTGCAGAATACGGATTGGACAGAAGAGCACAAGCCGAGACTCTGCCGCATGGGTGCACGAACCGGGCTTTCCTGTGGACCATATTACGGAGTAGGCGCTGACGGGCAGTTGATTTACAACGCGATCTCTCTGCCCGGCGACTCCGGCGGACCGGTTTTTGCCACCCACAACGGGCATGCCTTTCCTATCGGAATCGTTTCCGGTGGCCTGAAAGAAGATGCTATCCATCAGGTTGCGCAACCGATTGCGCAATTCCTTAACGACGGCGGCTACACGCTGCTTTAACTCAGCGCAGAAGCTTTAGGGTTGTAATTAAAATCGGGGTAGATCCTTCCCAGCCCCACCCCGATTCCAGTACCGGCCACACCATGATGCCGGGTGGCAACTAAAACAACCGCCCGGCCTCCGCCGCGCTAGGCTCTTCATGCTGCAACACGCGCAGACGACACTCCTGGTGCAATCTTGTAGCTTCTGATGTCTTTGAAGCTGAGACTTCAGCTACACTGGCTAAAGTCGCATAGTTAACCCCCGACGTGTCCACTTTCCGGGGGACAGTCCCGCAGAATAAGCAAGGGCAATGCGAACAATACAGTATTTAAAGGCAACGGCATCAGAGTTATTGTAGACAATAAGAGCGGAAATGTGATTACTGTCACGAAAGGGTAATTATGAATTTTGATTATGACCCAGAAGCTGATGCAGCCTATCTAGCCATAGTGCAGCCAGGCGCCCTCTCTGAACGGCAGATATCAGGAATAACTACAGAAAAAATGGAAGGAGAAATAGAGATAGATATCGACGAAAATGGAAAAGTTATTGGTATCGAGTTCGTGAATGCCTCCTTGATTCTTCCGTCAGACTTCCTAAAAAAAGCAAACCGGATATCATAGGCATCATCGTCGCAGCGAGTTTATTCCTCCGAAAGAGCCTGCTCAAACGACGGTTAAACCAAACTCCAACTGCCCTGAGCAACTAAAGCGGAACAAAACCCGGGGCACTTCAGTCAAACTAAAGAATCCATAATTCAGCTTGCAGCAATATAAAGAGGTTTAACATTGAGTAACGATGGCCGTTCTTCATCGCTTTGGGATTGGCCGCGATGGGCGCTTCCGTTCCCTGAAATTTTGCTGATCGCCGTATTGCAACTAACTAGTTGGGCACACTGCTCACTGAATGACTGTGCAGAAGCCCCCACCGATTTCACTACCGGCGGCAGCAACCTCTGGTGGTGGCAACTCATGAGTGTCGCCGCCATCGTGATCAGCACTATTTTCGCCGCGTTCCCACTACGCAGTCGTCTGCCAGAAATCGGCTTATTACTCTGGTCCGGATTTACTTGGTCGCTACAATTTTGGGCCTTTAACCAAGACCTAGTCGATAACTACAACTTGCAATTACTCTTATACCCAATCTCGGAATCCTGGAGGGCTGGTGTCATCGTCACCACGAGTTTATTCCTCCGAAAGAGCCTGCTCAAACGACGGTTAAACCAAACTCCAACTACCCTAAGCAACTAAAACGGAACAAACCCGGGGTACTTCAGGTTTCGCTCGAAGTATATGATGCCAATAAGCCCTAGTGGACGCTTCCCACGATCAAATATTACTGAGTAAAAATCTTCGACTCTAAGGAATCAATATGGCAGATAATAAACTTTGGTCGAGAACATTTTCGAGGTTGTGGGCTTGCGAAGGTGTGTCAGTACTATCAGCTCAAATGCTTATTTTTGCACTTCCCATAGTAGCAGTCTCTACATTCCAAGCTACTGATGCACAAATTGGGCTAATCAATACCTTCGTCGGTTTGGGCTTACTGACATTTTTAATCGTCGGGGCAAGTCTTACTGATCTACGACGCCAAGACAAACTCCTCGGCGCCTTATCCCTAGCACGTGCCATGATATGTGGTTTCGCTGCTTTTGCCGCAGCCACCGATGCACTCGCGTTATGGCATTTACTCATCATAGGGTTTGCAATCAGCGGAATGACCGCCTTATACGATAGTGCATTTTCAGCTGTCGTCCCACAAGTTGTCCATACTCATCATTTAGGCAAAGCAAATAGTTGGATTGCCGCCTTACGCTCTGCAGCAGATATTGGCGCAGGTTCATTAGCAGGAATACTACTGTCCTATACAGGATCGGCAACTTTATTTTGTTTACTCATGGTTTTCTACGCAATAGCCAGCATCGGACCATTTAGTCTGCGCCCCATATTTAAAAGAAAACCTAAACTCCACTCATCAAATCATCATGTTTTCTCACAAATCATGGGAGCTCGAGAAGGGATTCGTTTCCTGCTCTCTGATCCCATACAAAGACCAATCACCCTAGCCATAGCCCATTTCAACCTGTTCACCAGTGCTATACAAGCCCTATATGTGGTATTTGCTCTACGATACGCAAACCTGTCTGCAGCCGAGATTGGCGTAGCAGCAAGTATCGCTGGGGTTATTGGCTTATGCGGTGTCTTTATCTCTGACTGGTCAATCAAGAAAATCCGCCCAGTTGTATTGCTGTCTGTGACATTAGCGCTACCAGTACTATCCGGGGCAGGTATCCTCATCCTGCCCCTTCTTGATCAATTCGCTTCTATGTTGGTGCTGAGCGCTTCCCTCGGGCTCTGGGCCTGCGCTGTCCTGGTTAATGTTGCAGCAAGCGAAACACTCAAGCAGCAACTAGTCCCTGAAGCTATCCTCGGCCGTGTCTCAGCTGCGATTCGACTACTTACCTGGGGAGTCGACCCAATTGGTGCAGCCCTTGCCACGCTAGCAGTGCTCTATCTTCCTATTCACAGCGTGCTCATGATCAGTATTATTGGAATAGGTGCTTCCGTTTCCTGGCTGCTTACTTCCTCCCAGCTGCGCAAGCTCTCTCCTACACCAACCAGTAATTGATGACACTTTTGCTGAGGCGTTCACCCCGGCCTGACCAGATTCATAGTCTGAGATAGGCAACTAAAACAACCGCCCAGCCTCCGCCGCACTCGGCTCTTCATGCTGCAACAACCAGCGCTTTCGGTCCAAGCCTCCCGCATAACCGGTCAAGCTACCATCGGCACCAAGCACCCGGTGACACGGCACAATCACACTCCACGGATTGCGCCCCACTACCTGCCCAACCCGCTGCGATAGCCCCACGCTGCCCATCTCACGAGCCAACGCTCCATACGTCGTGGTCGCACCATACGCAATCCCCTGCAGCAGCCGCCAGACCTGCACCGAAAATTCGCTTGCCGACGCCGCCACGTGTGCCCAATCCAAAGGCACCGTAAAACTCTCTCGCTTGCCGACGAAATACTCCTCTAGCTCATTCCGCGCCCGGCACAGTATCCGGCGGATGCTTTCATCGCTGTTGTCGCCACCGGCCGCTGCGCTTTCCAGTTCACACCGTGGCCCGCACTCCGCAATATCTGGCACATGCTTGCCGCCACTGAAATACACCCCGACTAGCCCGTCGGCAGTAGCAACCACCACTACCTCACCAACCGGGTTCTTTCCCGGCGCGGAAAAACTTGTGTGCTGCACGCCGCCGTGCGTCTTTCCAACAGACGAATTTTTACTGTGCGCATCCCGCATCTGCGACTGGGAATCGTTCATAAACCCATTCTAGGGCGATCTGCTGGCAGCATTTCCGCCCGGCGCGGCGTCGTCGGTAGGATCGGCGCTGTGTTTCGCGAGGCCTTGATGATCGGGATCGGTGCCGCCATTGGTGCGCTCGTCCGGTTCGTCACCCTCGCGATTTTCGGTGAAGAGCTGTTTCCCGTCGCCGTACTGGACATGATCGCCTGCTTTTTGATGGGCTATCTCGCACCCGGCCCGTTTGGCGGTGCTGGCATGCTGGGCGGCTTTTCGACGTATTCCGCCTTCGTCGGGCTCGCCTTCACAGAATTGGGCAGCCACCAGGTGTTTTACGTCGCCGGGATTATCATTGCCTGCACGATCTGCTGGCTCGGTGGCGATCAGCTGCGCAATGTGTTGGATCTGCGGGAGAAGATGGCCCACTTTGTGCTCACCCATGGGCCCTGGGCGCACCCGGAGACGAACCCGCGCGTAAACCCGGATTTCCGTGCCGCTGAAGACGCTGCGGGCGGCAAGGACGGTGGCAACAGATGAATCTCGATATCAGCCTCACCGAAGCACTCTTGTCGACGGCTTCCGTCGCCGCCGGTGCCTTTGCTGGCGGTCTGGTACGTGGCTTGTTGAGCAAGCTGCGCGACCGGTACACCGGAACCGCGTGTTCTAATATACTGGCGTGTTTCGCACTCGGGATTATGCTGGCGCGCGTCGATCTGGGCGCGCTCGTGCATCTGCCGTATTGGGAAATCGCTTTTGGTACAGGTTTTTGCGGTGCGCTTTCAACCCTGGCAACCCTGGCCCGCGAACTGGGGAATCTGACCTACGAACGGGCGTGGATCCGTTTGAGCCTCTATACCGTGTTCACGGTGCTCGGCGGGCTGGGCGCAGTCTGGCTGGGATGGTTGCTGGGCATGGCAGTCTGACACGATAGATCTGAAAATCAGGATATATTCATTACGGTATACACAAACCAGGATCCAAACATGAGAACCGCTGGAAATACCGCACTGAACAGCCCAATTCCCGCTATCCATGGTTTACGCTCTGCAATGCCTAGGGCTCCTGCACTGAGTCCGAGAACAAAACACACCGGCCAATGGTATAAATCAGTATCTTGCAAAAGAAAGCCACCGATTACAGCTAGAAGTAGATTAACGGAGATAAGCCCGATCGCGATTTTCGCCTTCTGATTTCTCCAACTGTTGACTAGATTGCTCATCTAAACTACCTGCAGGGAGCATGCGTGAAATAAACTTTTATTGCATTCGCCATGACTTTTTCAAATCCCACCATGCGATTATAGTCACGATTTATCCCAGCTAGAAGTTCACGGTCGCAACTACAATTGAAATACCCCTTTCTCGCGTAGCATTTGTCATGGTGCATACAAAGTCGGTCCAAAGTATTTACGGGTGCACCTGGCCCACTGTTACCAGGTCCGCACCAACGTTTGTAACCGGGCATGCCCCTTGAAACTCGATTATTATCGCGTTCTGCATATTCTGTGGATACTTGATTCAAAGCCTTTCCAACCGAAAGTGCAAAATCACTAGCGCCATCAGCTTGCGCACGATCAACATCAAATTCCGGATATCCATTATCGGATTTGAATATATACCCCTCAAGCGACTCTTCGATCTCAACCAAATTTGATTCTTCATCTATGCCGGCAATTGAGACGTCCGTGGCATCAAGCGCATTTGCTGAAGTAGTTGATAAAGCCAACATCAAGCAAATATAAACTAAGGTTTTTCTCATCTTACCCTCCACATATTTTGGCCAACCTTGTTATCCTTTTCCTACCAATATTCTAGCGCTTCAACAGGATTTGTAAATAAGGGGTGATATTTAGGGGTGGGTTAAATAGTGAAGTGTACTGGGTTTTGTTCCTAGGGATTTACCTTATTTTCTATTATTTCCCGAGACTCATCTTGTTCCCACAACGCGTCTTCAACCTCGACCGGGGTGCGGTACCCCAAGCTTTGATGCAGCCT
>NZ_JAXOFP010000027.1:0-23607 GCF_041224285.1 Corynebacterium drakensteinense | reverse complement strand
CCCTAGCCTCAAAGAAGGCTCCGAGGGACTGGGATACCTGCACGATGGGGGCGAGCATTAGGAATAGTGCGGTAACGAAGATGGTAAGTGCCTCTCCCGACAAATCACCGTTGTTTAACCTAATGGAGCCGAACATGACGACCGCGAGAAGTGCCATGTAGGAAGCCACAGTGCTCAAGGGGTCAAGAACAGCTTCGACGAAGCTCATCTTTCGCCGATTCCGGTAGGCGTGGTCAATCTCGGTGGACAAGTTGCCAATGACTTTTGTCTCAACCCGAAAGGCCTTGATAGTCCGAATTGTTGATAGCGCCGACTGTAAGATTTCTCCGAGCGCTGCAAGGTGGTCCTGAACTTTCGACGAGAGATTCTGTAGGGAACTTGAAATAGCTAGAATTATCACTAGGGCTATCAGCAGCACTGCAACAACGACCAAGAGTAATTTCCAGTCCACCACAGCCATATAAATGAGTGCACCGATGATGACGGTGAACCCACCCACGAAATCAGTAAGGGTAGAAGAGAAAGCTGTGCTAACGATGGAGGTGTCCGACGTTACCCGTGTGGTGAAGCTGCCCGACCCCCCCTTTCTCAAACTCCCTCATCTGCAGGTAGAGAAGGTGCTTCGTGATCTTCTTACGCATGTCGCGGACTGTTCGGTCCGCTGCGATGGATACCACGTACATTGTAGCGGCGGTCAAAACGGAGGTTCCCAGAATAGTTAACAGTAGGAGTATCAGTGGTTGCTGAAACTCGCCGCTACTCACTCCGGATATCAACTGGCCAACAAGTGCGGGTTGAAGAAGAGTAACAGCGGTAGACAACAATGACAGGAGGATTCCCAGGCTGATCAGTCCAGCATTGTTTCGCAGAAGGCTAAAGGCTGTCATTGGGGCGGACTACTCCTCGGTTCAGGCTCTCGTCTGGGGGTGCGTCAGCGGTTCCGTTTCGGACGGTGAAGCGGTAGTAAAATACAGGCTCCTCATCTTGTGCGTAGCCTGCTGAACTAACCAGCATAACCTCATACTCGGATGTATGTGGCGAAATTTCGTCGCCGTTGGTGACTATAAAATTGGCAATGGCCTGGCGCCCTGCCTGAATGGCAGCACGATCTCCTTCCACGGGGTGCGTCGACATATTTTCCGCCAAGATGCGATCTTCCACGAGGCGGACCACGCGGTCCTTCGCATCCTGGTCATTTTTAAGCATGTTCGAAGATTTTCCCATCTACTCAAACAGAGCAAAACCTGGGACACTTCAAGTGACAATAGTGCAGACTCTGCCACGAAACCTCTCGGCGTAGGCGTGGATCAGGGTGAACCCGACCAATGGAAAGTGTCAACACCACAGGGTCGACCAACTGTTCCATCTACGCGATGAGGTGAGAACCATGACCGGACAGACCACACCACAACCCAACACACGCCCACAGCAGAATTTCTCCAGCGGACGGGAGTTAATCGAGGCGGTCATTACCCGCCGAGAGCAAGCTACTCAAGCCCGCGATCTTCTTGCGTCTCTAGAAAACGATTTACCCAGCCATCCCATCGCTGGTGATCTTGTTTTTGGGGTCTTTTTTACAAATAGGCTCGCTGAAAGTGGCCTTTTTCGATCACTATTTGTAAAAAAGACACAATACGCTGGTCGACGTCCCGGCCAGACACACTTTAGTTGTTTAACCCCGCACTTTTTGTCGTTTAACCCGTTTAACCCGAGACCCGGGTTGCGGTGTGAAAAGAAAAATCTCGAGGCACCGTTCTGGGAACGATGTCTCGAGATTTAATATTGGCGGAGGATGTGGGATTTGAACCCACGAGGGTCGTGAAACCCGCACGCGTTCCAGGCGTGTGACATAGGCCGCTAGTCGAATCCTCCAGCGAGAACTAAGTCTAACAGTAGATTGCTAGAACACAAAACCGGGAAGAATTCAGCCAACCTCAGCGCTTTCACCTGCGAGTTTTCTCCGCCTTGTGAGTTTTCTGCGCCTTGCGAGTTTTCCCCGCTGTGCGGTTTCGCAGCTGCCACCACAACACCAGCAACCAGGCGGCAAACCAACCGGCATGCCACCCCCACGGCACCGGTTCCGGTCCAGCACCCGTTTCCGTGATCACACTGTCGGCATAGACCACCCCAATGCCCAAGTTGCGCAGGCGCTCGTGATCGCCAGCTTCCCACGCCTGTTGCGCCAGGATATAGCGCCGCGATGGCTTGTCGACGAGCGCGCCGTCGACCTCCAACTGACCGGAATAAACCACCGGCAAGGCTTTCGTATACGGGTTGATGCTCACCCAACCAGGCGCAGAAACCACCGTCGGGGCATCCGGCAAAAACACCGTGCGGCCGTCGGCACGCTGCAATAAATCTTGATCCAACCCGGCGGTGACCTCCCGCGGGGCCAGCACCGAGACCTCAGCAGGAGCATCGATGACCTGCAGCACAGAACACAAGAGAGCCAGATATGCCCACAACCGCGGCACACCAGCGGCGGCGCAGCAATACGCGGGAATCGCCAACATCACCAGCTTCTGCGAATCCCGCAACACGCCCGGATCAACCGCAGACAACAGCTCCGGGGCCAGCCAGCCCACCAACGCGCCCCCGAGACCCAACACCGCCAACGCCAGCACCGCACGCGGCACCGCGCGACGGCCCAGCCACAGCACGACAAACAACACCACCCCGAAAATCGCAAACCCTGCCGACCTCGATGCCGGAACCGCCTGCCCATTCCATATTCCCCCCAAGCCCAGCAGCGAACCCAGCGTGCCGACGTAGGTTTCTGCTCGCGGGCCAAAGGCAAAATAACTACTCGTGGCCGCATGCGGGATATTCTGCAACGATGGCACCAGCCACGGCAGGCTGGCCAAGCCCGCAACCACCAGCGTGAGCACGCGCGAACGCCAGTCACGCACGACGAATGACGCTGTGAGCGTGGCAAACAGTGCGCCGGTGGGTGTGAGCGAGGACAGCAGCACCGCCACCAACACCCAGACTAGACGGGTGCGCAGGGCGACGATGACCGGCAGCAGCCAGGCTGCCAGCACCAAC
Source organism: Corynebacterium drakensteinense (assembly GCF_041224285.1). Taxonomy (NCBI): domain Bacteria; kingdom Bacillati; phylum Actinomycetota; class Actinomycetes; order Mycobacteriales; family Corynebacteriaceae; genus Corynebacterium; species Corynebacterium drakensteinense. Next base: position 20,562 of record NZ_JAXOFP010000027.1, on the reverse strand, counting down.
GACCACTGGCCTTGCAATAAGCGCTCGACGACGAACGGGTTGGCCACCGCGATGGTCATTGCCGTCAGCTGCGCGGGAAGCGATGCAGAGCGCTCGTGCGCCAGGAGCGCCCCGGCATATGCAGCGGCTGCCGCGCCACCGATCAGCAAGACCCGCACTACCCACGAGGCCGGAAACAACACCCCGAGGATCGCCAGCACGCCATCTTGTGGGGCATTGCGCGCGGGCAGATCCCCAAAACCAAAGGCCGAGGGCGACATGGCTGGTGAATCCAGCACGAGCATATCCCGCCAGGCTAGTTCGCCAGCTGCGAAAAATGGCCAGGTGAGAGCGCCAACCAGCAGGCTGGCCCACAACCCGAGGATCAGCAGGCGTGCGTTCATGTGCTAGCTGGCGTTGGGATTGGTGCCGGGGTGGCCGGTGTCGGAGTGGTCGGTGTTGGCGCGGTCGGTGCCGGGGTAGCCGGTGCCGGAGTGGTTGGCGTGGGCGCGCTTCTGGCTGTGCCGGTGCCGCCAGATCATCCACACCGCAGCTGCCAGCAAGGCGATGCCGAGGGCAGTGGCCAGAAAACCAATGGCCTCCCAACGTTCCACCACGCGCACTGTCTTGCTGGCCAGGTCTTGTGCTTCGTTGCGGGAAGCGGAATCATATTTCGCGTGAGTGGACAACACGGTGCGCTCCGGGGCTGGCTGCGCCGGGGCGCCATCGGCAGCGAGAAAAACCTCGTAGTGTTCATCGCGGTTGACGATCTGCCCAGTGATCGGTTCCACCCACACCAAGCGGTCCACAGAATAATAGGGGCGCATGGTTACGGTATCCGCGGCGGAAAGATCGCCGGTGACGCGTTCGTCGGCAAGCTCGTCGGCGGTATAAAAATCTGTGGCGGGGCCGGTGATCTCCATGGCGTCGAAAAGCTTCGCGGCTGGTTCGTCGAGGATTTTCGGTGACAGCGCCGAGACCGGGGTGGGTGGGCTGAGCAAATCTTGCGGCTGCGAATACGCGCGCAGCAAGGAGTTTTGCAGCGGGTGGGCCGTAATGGTGTGGCGGTACTCGTAAAACTCCGCGGTGGCATCGCCGTCTTCATCTCCGCCCTGCTCGATGGTGTCGGCGAAGTCGATGGGCAGGGGTTCTTGGGTGAAAAGATCAAAGAAATTATAGGAACGCTTCTGCGTATCCGGTTCGAAGGCATAGTAGATGCCCGGGCGGGCAAACAGGCCCGTGTCGACGACGGGGGTGTCTGTGTTGTCGTTTCTACCGTCATCATAAAACCGCACGCGCGAGGTAGGGTCTGGGATGCCGATGGCGGATTCGCGGTTGATGGTCACGTCGTTATCAACGTGACCGAGGGGGTGCGCGTTGGTGGCGTCGTCGCTTGTGGATGAGCCTGCGCCGTCGTTGGCAAGCAGCGTGTGGTGTGCAGTAATTTCGGAACGACGTGCAGGATCGTCCGCATCCTGCGTGGTGCGCAGCAGCGTGATTTCACTGTCGACGTGCGTGGTGGTGGTGCTGATATAACACGAAAAAGTTGGCGTCGTTTCCGGGCAATCGTCGGGGCGGGGAAGCGGCTTGTCAGCTCCGACGCTGCTGGTTGCCGCAGCGAATTCCGCCGTGTCTAGCAGCTGGGTTTCCGCGTCTTCTGTGCGCGTGTGCACCGTGCTGCCTTCTGGCCAAGAATCGTGGAAGGCCATCACCAGCGGCGGAGCGGCGGCGCCAACCACTAGTGAGACAGCAGCAGCGGCCACCGTTAACGTGACACGACGGAACATAGTGCTAGCAGTATACCTGCGGCGTTAACTTCTGCGGGTTGAGGCCCAAGCTAAGTGGAAGCCCAATATGCAGTAACCTACACTTCTTTTTAATTTCCGCGAGTTGCTTAATGCTCACCATTCTCCCCACCTCGATTACATATAATCAGGCGTTAAAGGAATGGGGAATTGATGCATTATGTGCAGTCGGCTTGGCCGGGTTCGCGACATTTATCGCTTCACGCTTCATTTCTCATAGTGTGGATGATGGTTTATAAGCCGTCGTTAGCACGCAAATTGCGAGACTTGCCTGCTAGCCTGAGCGCATGGTCGCCACCAGTGTCTCCGCATCGGTTCCGCAGCGCATTGACTGCCTAGAAGGTATTCGTGCGCTTGCAGCCGTCGGGGTGCTGATCACTCACGTGCATTTTCAGACTGCTTCTGGGCCAGTGGTGCTGGAACGTTTTGATTACTTCGTGGCCGTGTTTTTTGCGCTCTCCGCATTTCTGCTGTGGCGTAGGCCGATCGGCCCCGGTTTTTTACGCAAGCGTGCCGCGCGCGTATTACCCGCTTACCTCGTTTGCGTCGCGGTGGTGGCGTTGGCGTTGCCAGCGGCTAGCACCATGAGCTGGCAACAACTACTCGCTAACCTGACCGCCACTCAGATCTATATTCCCGATGGGTTGGCACCAGGACTGACACATTTGTGGTCGCTGTGCGTGGAATTCGCTTTTTATTTTACTCTGCCACTGATCGCCTGGGTGCTTTTACGCTGGCAAGCCCGCACACGAGTACTCGCGCTGTGTGTGGTGGGCGTCGCGAGTTTGGGCTGGGCTTTTTTGCCGTTTGTGGCCGGTTTCGACGGTAGCGATGGCGCTAGTTGGTCGGCGAGTGTGAACCGGCAGATTTGGCCACCGGCCTATACGCTGTGGTTCGTCGTCGGCATGCTGGCTGCCGAGGCGGAATCGGCGGGCGTCGCCAAGCGCCCAGGTGTGGTACGACGCATCCTGGGCATGAAACCGCTGTTTTGGGTGCTAGCCACTGCTTGTTTATTCCTGGCCAGTTGGGAAGCTATCAGCCCGCGTGGCCTTACGCATCCGAGCCCCCTGGAATTCGCCATCCGCATCAGTCTGGGGACTGTCTTCGCGGCGTGCATCGTGGTGCCTTATGCGCTGCGGCCTACCCAGTCTGGCCTGCTGCTGAGCCAGCCGGTGCAAGCTGTGGGGCGCTGGTCTTATTCGCTGTTCCTGTGGCATGTGGCGGTGCTGTCCATCGCCTTCCCGCTGGCAGGAATCGAGATGTTCAGCGGCGGTTTTGTCATCATTCTGGCACTTACCCTGGGGCTTTCTGTAGCGGTCGCGGCTATCAGCTACACCTTGGTAGAAGAGCCAGCCCGGCTTTGGCTCAGGCAGGCCACCGCACCGGCAGCCAAACACGCCGCGAGCAAACTATCACCGGCATAATGCGCATCCGGCCACGGTGCGCGCGCCAACCACAACCCGCAAATCCCTAGCAACGCTGGTGCTAAAACCACCGGGCGGATCGTCGTCCAGCGCGTGATCGCCCACGCTGCAGCTGCTGAGACCGCCCCTGCTGGGCCCACCACCGCACCCGAGACCGCAACGGCGGCCACTGGGAATGCCCAGGCAGGCAGTGTGGGGTCGGTGACTAGCAACCGTCGCGCGTGCCGACGTCGTGCTGCTGTGAATTGGGTGTTGGCCGTCGGACGCGCGAGTGGGAATAACACCAGCGCGGCTAAGGTCACCAACGATACCCCCGCACCCACAAATAAGGATGTGCGGTACGCAGCCTCACCGGCAAAACTCATGCGAAACTCGCCGGATGCGCCTGCGGGCAGCACAAACGCCTGGGTAGCGGCATCGATGCTGGTAGGTTGCAACTCGGTGACGGTGCCGGAGGCGTCGACAAGCTCGCCGCGTAAACCTTCATTGAACGCGCGCCCGGTGACGAGCAGGCGGCCCTCGCCTGCAGCATCTTCAGCGTCTGCAGCACCCGGCACCGTGCGGCCATCGACAGGCTCATAACGCGCAGTCGGGGCAAAGCCAGGCTCGCGCAGGCTGACCCACGCGGCCGCAGTAGATATGGTGTGCGTGCCGGATAGTTCCACCGTCTCACCTGCAGAATATTCCGTGCCGTCGATGGTGACCGGCTGCTCATCGTCGGTTCGGATCTCCAGCTGCATTGTGCGCGGAACCTCGAAACTGCGCTGTACAACACCCGTATCCACCGCCAGGCGCTGGAAGACGAACTGCCGAGCATTCGCGGTAGCTGGGACGTGCACCAGGCGCGACAACTCATGGCCAGCCAGGTGGATATCGGAGACCCCGGTGCGGGTTTCCGGATTGAGCTGGACTTCTATGCGGCTGGCACGGAGATCATCCGGGAAAGCAACGCGGGTATCTTCGCCGGCTGCAGTTTCCACGGTGATGGTGTGGATCGGCTCGTCGCTGGGAGCTGCGTTAGCATTTACAGCGTCATCAGCACCCACATCAGCGTCCGCATCAGCAAAAGCCAGTACTCGCAGGCGTGCATCCTCCGTGGTGGTCAGATGTAATTCCGGCGCGTGGACTGTGTCGTCGGTGCTGCGGAGCTGCAACGTTCCCGGATCACCCGGGGCTGGCCACCAGGCTTGGTCTGTGCCATCGACCGCCGCGTTGATCGAGCGCGCCGGATCCGCACCCCCAAAAGCGGTGGCATCTGCGGCTGAAGACGAGGCCTGCAGTTGCACATCACCGCGGGTACGCACCGGCAGCGGCGTGGCGACGCTCGGGTAATCCACACTCGGGTGCTTCGTGGTGGCCTCATCCGGGCTGGCCAGCGGGCCAGAGACTGCCCCCTGCAGGGTGCCGAAATTACGATCGACCAGCAGCGGGGTATCGGTGACGATTTCGGCACTGGGTTCAGCACCGGGTTCAACACTGGGGTCTTCGGCACCAGACCCTTCCGTCGCCGACCCCGCACCCGCATGGTCCACCAATCGGCGCGGAGCCGGGCCATCGATAGCATCCAATACCGCCAGTGCCTCGCCGCCACCGGCCACCGTGACCGGATCATGCGCGATGTGCATATCCCGCTGCGCATCTATAACAAACACCGAGACCTCCCCGAAGTCATGGCGCTGCGCCCAGCGGTCCAAGGCGTCGGCAAGCTCGTCGGCACGCTCCCTCTGGGCGGAAGAATCCAGGTCATGGCGCACCAGCACCGCACCGATGCCCAAACGCAACAACGGATCCACCGAGTGATCGAGCGTGGCCATCACCCCATCCAGCCCGCGGATCGCCTCCGGCGGCAGCAGCGGCACGGCATCGCGTACGGCCCAAGGCATATCCAACAACGGCTGGGCGGGCTCATCGCGGGTCCATCCCCATTCCTGCCTGGCGAACGAGGTTTCTGGAACCAGCAGGGTACGCGTGTCGACGTTGTCGTTGAGAAAATCCGCGGCCTGCTGCCAGTAATCCGGCACCTCGCGGTACGCGCCCGTCGGCAGCAACCGCCCGGACCACACCGGTGCCACCGCGATCAGCGCGATCACCGCCACGCCCAGGCCTGCGGCCGCGCGCCGGGTCAACGGATGCCTGAGGCGCGGAACCTCTAGTACAGCGCCCAGGTTCGCCACGCCGAGCAGCAGCGGGATGCGCACCAGGGGGTCGAATTTGTGCAGGTTACGCAGCGGGGCGAGGACGTCGTCAAGCAACTGCCCGTAAGGCGCTGCCAAAACCGCAATACCGACCAGCAGCATCACCAGCCACAGCCCGTGGTAGCGCAGGCGAGCGCTAGAATCCGCCGTGCTCTGCGTGCTCAACGCCAAACCCGCCAGGCCACAGGCAGCAATAGCCACGGTGGCCAGCACAAACACCGGCTGCGAGACCAACAAATACCCGGCCTCGCGCTCAGTATCGGCAAACGGCGTCCAGTGGGTGGTGCCGCGCAGAATTTCCAGCAGGTTCAGCCAGCGCGTGGTCACATAGGAAGATTCGATGAAATCCGTAAACGGCGGGGAATACTTGCCCAACACCAGCAGCGGGCCGATCCACCAGGCACTCACAGCGACCGCGGCCGGGAGCAGCAGCCAACCTTGCCTGCGCCACAGAATCACCAGGCCAGCCGGGATACAGGCGGCCAGGGTTGCGGTGGCGTTGACGGCCCCCATCAGCGCGATGGGGACGGTGGCCGCGGCGATATCCCGGCCCGTGATTTTGTCTGTGCGCAACAGCGGCACCAGCACCCAAGGGGCGAGCATGACCGGCCAGGCCTCGGAAGAAATCGCGGTTAGCGTGGTCAGTGTGCGCGGGGACAGGGCGAAAAGCAGCGCAGCGATGATGTGAAAAGCGCGGATGCTTGCCGACGCCGTGGTGGCGCGGTCAGAACCAGGAACAACGCACTGGCAGAGCCGATAAAAACCGGAAAAACCAACGCCTGCGACGATGGTCCACCACAGCCGCTGTGCCACCCAGGTGGGCAGCAACCAGTCCGGGATGGCGTCGGCAAGCAAGAAAAACAGACCCTGCGGGAACAGGTAGCCATAGGCCTGATTTTGCAGCTGCCCCAGCGGGAAGACATCCGTCCAGGCGTGGGTGGCCGCGGCCATGAAACCGGCGGGATCAGCCGTGAGATCGTGCTTAGTATCCGCGGCGATAAGCCCGACAGGCTGGGCAAACATCGCGGCGGCCAGCACCAGCCACACTATGGCGTGGGTGCTAAGTGGGTGAGTGGCGTGGGCGCGAATGCGCAGGCGGGCGCGCACGGCAGGCCTACTCACGTGAGCCGTATTCGGCACCACCTAACAGGGCATCATCCGGCGGGGTGGTACCAGAGATGGTGTCTTGGCCGGAAAACTGCGCGATGCCCAAAATCGCGACGACGCCCAGCGCGACGCCGACGACAGCGCTGCCCAGAGCCGGGCCCAGGCTGCGGCGGTTCAGCGACTGCCGGTTTGGCGACTGCCGGTTGAGCGAGCGAGAAGAATCAGCGGCCATAAATAAATCGTCCTTAATCCTGGGGATGAATCATCCCTTAATTTAGTCGTCGCGAGTAAAGTATTCCGGATCGTCGTCCTCGTTTTCCGGAGGCACGACCAGCACCGGAACCCCGGCGTTTTTCACGATCGTCTCCGCCGTCGACTGCGACCACAGCGCGCGGAATCCGGTCAGCGCGCGGGTGCCGGTGATAATCACGTCGACGTCGAGTTCTTGGGCCGCATCCACGATCGCCGAGGCGATGGTCGTGGCCGATTCCACCAAGTGTGCCTTGCCGTACATGCCGAGCTTTTCCGCTGCGGCGATGCCCTGGCGGCAAGTTTCGACAGCCTCTGCGTAGGCGGGATCGTCTTCCAGATTATCGGAGGTCATCGTCGCCTGGTGCATGCCGGTGCGTGAGGCGGCGCGGGCTTGCTGGCGGGCGATCGGCTCCCACGCAGTCAAGATTTGCACGGTGCCGGGCTTGAGCAACTTGGCGGCATATTCGAGCGCACGGTCGGCGTTTTCGGAGCCGTCGTAGGCAATGAGCATGGTCTGTTCGCGGGAATCGGAACTCATAGCTTTCCATCCTAATAGCGTTGCGGGCGAGAGGTTACCCCCAAACTCGTTTAATCACACTGTCCACTATTTGCGGGCCACCCCCAAATCCGCATGGAGCATCTATGTTGTCGATACGAAAAAGTGACGCACATCTCCATCAGGATCAGTAAGCTAGCTCCTGTAGTGTCCCTGAGGATTTCGACGTGAAGAACCCAACTCCTGGAGGAGCTTAAATTGATACTCATCGCAATCGCTGTAGCCGAGGTTTTATTCTGGGTTCTGCTTGTAGCGGGACTGCTGACACGATATGCGTTGCGGGCTCCGCGCGTTGGTGCAGCACTGCTCATAGCCACTCCGATCGTCGATCTTGTCCTACTGGCCCTCACTTATATCGATTTAAGCTCGACAAATTCTTCGAATTTCGCGCACGGCCTGTCTGCTTTATATATCGGGTACTCAATCACCCTCGGACCGACGATCATCCGAGCCATGGATATACGCTTTGCTCGCAGGTTCGGTACGCCCGAGAACAGCACCACCAATGCAGACAGTCGCGCTACTGAATCAGCCGTGACTACATGGAAACGGGCGTGTATAGGCTCCCTGATCAGTATTGTCTTGCTCGGGGTGGGCATTGCGGTCACGGGAATACAGGGCTCGTTTTGGTTGATTTATTGGGTATTCGTCGCCGTATCTATCGTGCCGGTGTGGTGGTTTATCGGCCCACGTCGAGAGAAAAAGAAGAAACGCGGTAACAGTGCGCATGATGGAGCAGAATCCGAAGAATCCGCCCGTAACTAGTACCAAGCTGTGTGAGCGGTTAATCTGTATAGCGTGAATTCGGCTAAATCGAGAAGTTTCAAAGGTGTGGCGATTGTGCTCGGCGTCTTCGTCGGGCTTTTCGTCATTGCTGGCATTGCCTACGCCATTGATGTCTCCACGAATCAGGGCAAGATCCCGCGTGCGACGTCGGTAGGAGGCGTCGATATTTCCTCTATGGAAAGGGAAGACGCCCTGGCTAGGCTTGACGACGAACTCCGCGAGGCCGAAAACGAACCCGTGCGCGTTACCGCTGGCGAGAAAACCACGGAATTTGTGCCTGCACAGGCGGGACTGAGCCTGGATTTGGAGGGCACCATCGCCGCCATCCCGGATGAGTCGATGAACCCGTTTGTGCGTCTGGCCAGCTTCTTCCGTGCGACGAAGGAAGTCGACGTACAGACCGCCAACGACCAGGCCACGCTGGATCCAGAGCTGGATCGCATGCTCGGTGAGCTCTACCGCGAGCCGGAAGACGGCGCGGTGTTGCTGGAAGCCGGCAACGTGGAACCGCATGATGCTGTGCCGGGTCAGGAAGTTGACCGCGCGCACCTGCAAGAAGAGGTGACCACCGCGTGGCTGGATCCAGAGGGCATCACGGCGGACATCAATGAGATCGAGCCGGTGATCAATCAGGATCAGGTGGATGCGATTGCCGAAGGCCCAGCCGCGAAGGCGGTTTCTGGCCCGCTGAAGGTGCATGGCCGGGAGGATATTACGGCGACGATCGAGCCTGCCCGCGTCGGCGAGTTCGTGCATTTTGAGGCGCATGAAGGCCAGCTGGAACCACGCGTCGATGCAGCCAAGGCGCAAGAGATTCTGGGCGAGGGCTTAGCCGAGTCCGAGCGTCCGATGAAAAACGCCCGGTTGGCGATGTCCGGTGGGCAGCTGCAGGTCACCCCGCATGTTGACGGTGAGGTGATCAATTGGGAGCCAACCATGGCTGGTTTTGCTGACCGCGTGCTCGGCGATGACCGCGAATGGGATGCCGTTTACCAGGATCAACCGGCGACGTTTACTACTGCAGATGCGCAATCTTCTACCTTCGACCAGGTCGTTGGTGAGTTCACCACCAGTGGTTATTCCCCAGCCTCGGGTACGAATATTTCGGTGATTTCCAACGCGCTGAATGGCACCATCGTCTCGCCGGGTGAGACCTTTTCCGTGAACCAGGCCACCGGTTCGCGCACCGCAGCGCAGGGCTATGTGGAATCCGGCGTGATCTATGAAGGCCGCGCGGACACCGCCGTCGGCGGCGGTATTTCGCAGTACGCCACCACGCTGTATAACGCGGCGTACTTCGCGGCGATGGAAGATGTCGCCCACACCCCGCACAGCTATTACATCTCGCGTTACCCGGCTGGGCGTGAGGCCACGCTGTACGACGGCGTCATCGACCTGAAATTCCGCAACACCTCGAATCACCCGGTGCGCATTGAATCCAGCGTCGGCGGGGGTTCGGTCACCGTGCGTCTGATGGGAGTGAAGGAATACGAGGTGGAATCGATCAGTGGTGGACGCTGGGCACACACCGATCCACCGAAGCAGACCGTCAGCGGCAGCAACTGCATCCCGACCTCCGGTATCCCGGGCTTTACGACGTCCGATACCCGCGTGATCCGCACCCTGGGCGGAGCAGAGGTTTCGCGTAATTCGCAGACCACCGTTTACGACCCACAGCCAATCGTGACCTGCCGCTAGGGCAGCTAGGTCGCTAGCCGGCTCGCTAGGTAGGATATTTGCTATGTTGCTGTCTGATCGAGACATCCGTGCTGCCATCGACTCCGAGCGCTTGGGGATTACTCCCTGTGATCCGGAGTTGATTCAGCCGTCGTCAGTCGATGTGCGCCTGGATAAGTTCTTCCGGGTTTTTAATAATTCGCGTTATACCCACATCGACCCCAAACTCGAGATGGAAGATTTGACCACGCTGCGCGAAGTCGGTGACGACGAAGGTTTCGTGCTGCACCCTGGCGAGTTCGTGCTGGGTGCCACGCTCGAGCAGTTTCGTTTGCCTGCTGATCTGGCCGGCCGGCTGGAGGGCAAGTCTTCGTTGGGGCGTCTGGGCTTGTTGACGCATTCGACAGCTGGTTTTATTGATCCTGGTTTTTGCGGCCACATCACCTTGGAACTATCGAACGTGGCGAATCTGCCGATCACCCTGTGGCCCGGCATGAAGGTGGGCCAGTTGGCGTTGTTCGCGATGACTTCGCCTGCGCAATCACCGTATGGTGCGGGGGCTTTGGGCTCGAAGTATCAGGGACAGCGCGGGCCGACGCCGTCGAAGTCATATTTGAACTTCCGCTAATTCATTGAATCTGCCTGGGGTCTTGGCGTGCGCGTAACCGTGTTTGGCCTGGGGTATTTGGGGGCTACCCATGCCGCGTGCATGGCCGAGGCTGGCCATGAGGTGCTCGGAGTGGATATTTCCGCCGAGCGGGTTGCGCAGCTGAGCCGCGGGACGGTGCCCTTTTTTGAACCGGAATTGGCGGAGCTGCTCCAACGCGGGCTGGCGTCGGGCCGGCTGCGTTTTAGCTGCGATTACCGGCAGGCAGCGGAGTATGCGCAGCTGCATTTCATCGCGGTGGGCACCCCGCAACGGGCAGGTGCACTCGCCGCGGATACCAGCGCGGTGGACGCTGTCGTCGCCAAGCTCGTGCCATTGTTGCGTGGTGGGCACGTTATCGTCGGGAAGTCGACGGTGCCGGTGGGTACGGCGGCGCAGCTGCAGGCGCGCGCCGATGAGCTGAGTGTTGGGAGCGCTGCGGTAGAGATTGTCTGGAACCCGGAGTTTTTGCGCGAGGGACGTGCGGTCGCCGATACGTTGCGTCCGGATCGGATTGTGGTTGGCACTGGGGCTGGCTCTGGCACTGGCACGGGGGCTGGCTCTGGCGCTGGTACCGGCTCTGGCGCTGGTACCGGCTCTGGCGCGAGTCGAGCACTGGAGCGTTTGCGAGAGGTGTATCGCCAGCCGTTGGAGCGCGGCACGCCGTTTTTGGTGATGCCGTGGGCGAGCGCGGAGCTGGTGAAATCCGCGGCCAATGCATTTTTGGCAACCAAGATCAGTTTCATCAATGCCATCGCCGAGATCTGTGAAGCCTCCGGTGGCGATGTGACCGCAGTGGCCGAAGCATTGGGTTACGACGAACGCATCGGGCATCAGTGTCTCGGTGCTGGCCTGGGCTTTGGTGGCGGCTGTTTGCCGAAGGATATTCGTGCGTTGCAGGCACGTTCCGACGAGTTGGGTGCCGGGCAAGCCGTGGGATTTTTGCGTGAGGTCGAGGCTATCAATGCGCGGCGCAGGCAGCGAGTGGTGGAGCTAGCCGTGCAATTGATCGACGTGCCAGGCGCGGTGGTTGCCGTGTTGGGGGCGGCGTTTAAGCCGAATTCGGATGACGTACGCGATTCGCCTGCCCTGGCCGTCGCCGGTGAGTTGGCGCTGCGTGGTGCGCGGGTGCGGGTGTGTGATCCGCAGGCGGTGGAGAATGCGCGTCGGGTGTACCCGGGATTGGAATACACAGAGATTCTTGCCGACGCGTTGGCTGGGGCCGATCTGGTGATTCTGGCGACGGAGTGGCGGGAGTTTCGGGAGCTCGATCCGGTGTGGGCTGTGGACGTGGTGGCTGCACCGGTGCTGATTGATGCCCGCAATGTGGTGTCGTTGGCGCGGTGGCAAGCTGCGGGCTGGGCGGCTTACGGGCTAGGCGTAGCTACCCCCGAAATTGGGTAATATATGCCGGGGTCGCGGGCTGAGTTTTCGGCTGTCGAGGCCGTGAAATTGGTGTCGCTGTGGCCTGTCCCGCATGCGCTGATGCTTATATAGGCACCCCTATTGTGGGGGTCAACCAGCAGGTTTTGGGTCTCCTTTGTTAGGTATTCCTGCTGGTAGGAGGGTTGTGTTCCCTAAGGTGGATTAGTGATACCTATAGGTTTTTGCGCCATTGATAGGGCTAGCATTTTGCTGCCGGATTGGTACTGTAGGTATCACAACGAACAGCACAGAGCGAACAAAGTCAATAAACATCATGGCTTTGGTTCTGGCTAGTTTGACAGATTGAATATCTACGAAAGGTGTGAGTTTTCATGAACGAGAAGCTGTTTAACTTGATCAACAAGCAGGTTACTAATGAGCACGGTGCTGCTTTGATTTACACCCAGTTGGCTTACGAGCTGGACGAGCTCTCCTTGCCAGGTATGCGCGACTGGATGTTCGCTCAGGCTGAGGAAGAGCGCGAGCACGCACAGAAGTTCGCTGACCACTTGCTGGACCGTGACGAGAAGCCACAGATCGGCGAGATCAGCGTTGACGAGCTGAAGATTGAAAAGCCACTGGACGCTTTCAAGGCTGCTCTGGAGCACGAGAAGAAGGTTTCCGGCCAGATCCGCGACATCGCACGTTTGGCTGACGAGGTCGATGACCTTGATTCCCGTACCCTGTTGAACTGGTTCCTCGATGAGCAGATCGAAGAAGAAGCATCTGTTTCCGAGATCATCGACCAGCTTGAACTGGTTGGCGACAATGGATCCGGCATCCTGCGCATCGACGCCCAGTTGGGTGAGCGCTAAATTAGCCGCTAAGCCATCTGTTGAGCGCATAGTTTTAACAGTCAGGTTTTAGCTCGGTGGGTGTGTGCACTGCATACACCCACTTTTTAGTGCCCGAAACCGGATCATTTAAGGTAGCCTATCCTCTTATGGATGCGCTGCCAATTGATGAAGATGAACTCCGCTATGAACTCGGGCGCGTGGCAGACGATCCCGCAAAACTAGACCGAGTCTGGCAGCGTCTGGCGGCCGACGGATTCCCGCGCCGCAGCACCGATGGCCAGGCTTATGTTTTTGCGGTGCGTTACCGTGACTTACAATCAGCGACTACCCAGGAGCTGCCACCATTAGATGAGCAGATAAAAAGTGGCCTTCACCTGCACGTCAACCGCTTGACGGATAAGCTGAAATACGAGCTAGGCATGATGAACCATGTCCCTGGCACCGATATCTGGACGTTGCGGGTAGCAGTATCTCAGCACTACCAGGGCAGTTATGGCTTTCAGCTCGAGCATGGTCAGCGAACCCCGACGATGTGCGATCCGCACGCCCTGCGCACGTTGTGGATTGAGGATGGATTTGGGCTTTCGGAGATCTCCACATCGCCCGCGGCCAGCGACACCAGGATGGCGCTCAGAAAAACCAGCTGCGCTGGGATTAATCTGCTGGTGTATTTACCGGAAGGTGCCAGCAGAGCGAGGCTGCTCACGCTTTTCGACGGTGAAAGTTGGCAGAAAACAAGCTTGAGCGCACAGATCGGTGCACTTAACGAGGAGATCGAATCACGTGAGGAGGATGATGTTCCGCCGTTTGCAGTAGCCTTCATCTGCAATGATTCCAACTCGCAACGTGTGCAGCGTCTTGGGTTGGATGAGGAATTTCTGCACGCCGTGTGCACACAAGTGCAGACTCACGTCGGCAAGCTGTTGGCAGAAATCGGGGTGGAGCTCGTAGTCGAAAAGAATATCCTCGCTGGGCAATCACTTGGAGGCCTTGCGGCGTTGTATATCGCGGAAAAGTTTCCGCAGACTTTTAGCGAGCTGATTGCACAGTCGCCGTCGCTGTGGTGGAAGCCGGACAAGACTGCTGTGCCCACGGATTTTCATGTACAAAACACCAGTTGGATCACTGAAAAATTTTCACGCCAGCCTATGATGTCTCACTTGTGGATCGACGTGGGGGCTCGCGAGGATGTCGCTGTGGCGAAGGCGCACTTACTGTCCCGCAAGCTCAGCGACTGTGCTTGGCCGCACCAGTTGAGTATCTATGATGGCGGCCACGATTTCGTCGCCTGGCGAGAGCAACTGGTCTCGCACCTGCGCGAGATGGTTGACGATCCGACGTCGTGATACTTGCGCGCGCCTCAGCGATGCTTGTTAAGCTGTAGGTTTTTTATGGATTAGGTTAGACTTGCCAATTAGTTTATGAATTTTTTCTGAAAGGAAAGCTATGACAATTCGTCGTCATCGTGTGAAAATCGCTGGTGCAACACTGACTGCGCTCAGCCTGTTCCTCGTCAGCTGTAGTCAGGCTGATGAAGATTCAGCAGCTGATTCTGCCACTACGGAAGCAACCAGTACCGATTCTGCCTCTGGTGCCGATTCGTCCAGTGAAGATGATGCGACTTCGTGGCCGCGTACCGTGGATTCCCTCGTCGTTAATAACGGTGAAGTTACCGGAGATACCGAAGAGGTTGAGCTAACTGAAAAGCCACAAAAGATTGTTTCTACTTCGGTGACCCTGACCGGTTCCCTGCTGGCGATGGACGCGCCCGTGCAGGCGACCGGCGGTGCAGCTGCTGGTGGATTGGCCGACGATGAAGGTTTCTTCCTGCAATGGGCAGATGCGGCCAAGGAAAAGGGCGTCGAGAGCCTGTATAACCTCGAGGTGGATGTTGAAGCGATCGCTGCGCAGGAGCCAGACTTGATCGTCGTCAGTGCCAGTGGACAGGACTCGGCGGTTACTGATTACGACAAGCTCAGCGCAATCGGTGCCCCGATCATGGTGGTGGATTATTCCGACCAAGATTGGACTGAGGTCATGAGCCGGTTGGCCGAGGCTACCGGGCATGAAAAGGAAACCGCGGAAGCCATCCAGGAATACGAGGATCGTCTGGAAGAGGTCACCAAGGCCATTGAGCTTCCAGAGCAGCCAACCAACTTCGTGATGCCACTTCCGGGTGATCGCGGACTGAACTTCTGGAGCGCAGAATCTTCGCAGGGCCAGCTTTTGGAATCCGTCGGATTCGAGGTTGCGGTGCCTGCCGACGAAATCGTTGACACCTCTGGCCCTCGTGGCGCCCGCAAGGACGTCAAGACCGTCGTGCCGGAAAACGCGACGCAGGCCGTTGCTGGTGAAACTGTGCTGACCATGAGCACCACCGGCGATGACCCAGTCGAGGCGCTGAAGAAAAACCCACTGCTGGCCAACAACCCGGCCATCGCGAACGACGCCATCTACCTGATGAGCCCAGAATTGTTCCGCCTGGACTTCTACAGCGCGATGACCATGCTGGATGAGCTGGAAAAGCACTTCGCGAAGTAGCGCGGAGTAGCGCATAGGGCGCGCTAGAGTGCATTCGAGCGCATGGGTGCTAGTAAGCGCACAGGCCTTGGATTGAGGAAGTAAAGAAATTCTCAGCCCAAGGCCTTGTCTTATGTGTTGTGTTCTACGCGCTGCGATTATGTCTATCTTTTCGAATGACAGCGTATACCACGGGGGAGACTGGCGTCGGATGGCAAGGTGCAGCTATTCGAGTCCAGGTCTAGGGTTGCCCGTTCACCATCTTGATATGGAGACCCCTCCGGAAGGACGACGTAGGATGCCGTAGTTGGAATCACGCCATAGCTAACGGAGAATGCTGGAAATTCTTGCGGGGTATCAAAAAATAAAAGTTTGAACACGTTATTGCCCATTGGAGAGTATTGGTGATCCTTAGGACCTCCCAGTTGGATGGTTTCATACCCCGTCATCACCCGCACCGTTCCGGTGAGTTGGTTTGTCGCACCCGTGCTTTGCGACGGTGCAGGCTGGGACCCGCCGCCAGCGCCAGTGCTGCCACTGCCGCCTCCGCTTCCTTCACTACGAGCTTCATCCGAGATCGTCACCGATGCTTGGTTACCACCAGCACACACCACGGTGCTGTTGACTGCCCCGCCATCGCAGCTCATGGAATAGTTCTGCCCGGTGACAGTCGAATATGCCTCGATGACGGTATCTGTCTTACCAGCCTCGAGCCACTGGTTGATGAAAGATTTGTGTACCGCCTCAGCGAATGAATCAGAAGTATTAGCTCCGGCAACGAAGTGCGGGTAGTTTCCGGCGCTGCGCAGGGTCTCCATCGGGTTATCGTGCCCGTCGGAAAGCGCGTCGATAAGCTCACTCTCCGAGACTTCCGACCAGATAATTGCTTGCGCGGCATCGCTGTACTCGGCCGGAATCGCCGCAGAATTGAAATTCCATTCTTGGCCGTCCTTGTGCATGGTGCTGCCGGCAAGCACGTAGCGTTCTACTTTGCGGTCCGGCGAACTCGACTGCCACGATTTGTGCAGCAAGCCGTTGCGGTCGGCACTGGTCAGCAGGCGCGCGCGGCTACCACCGGCGCTGGCAGCACCATCAGCGAATTCGTGTTCCAGCAGCGTGGTGCTGGTGAGATCGTCGGTGGGGTAGTGGACACGGATGGTGGTCATCTCGCCGGGGTTGTGTTCACGTACCAGCAGGGCGGGATGGCCGGAATCGTCGATGTGCACCAGGGAATAATCACCGGCATCTGCACTGTCGAGAACAGCACTGTAGGATTGTGCAAGCTTTTGTGCCTGCTCCTTCTTTTGCTCCTCTGCATTTTTGGTTGGCTGCGCTTTTTGCGTCGTGTCTTGCTGTGGATTCGCGGTGGCATCGTCCTCGGCGGAGCTGCACGCGCTGAGAGTGAGCGCCGCGGCGCATACCAGCGCCGCTACGGAATATGGGCTGCGGATGGATGAACTGGGGGCGTATCGGTGAATGATTGTCACGGGGTTATCCTGCAGGAAGTATCGTCGGTTCGGCCTGGTGTGGTGTGGGTAATAATAGACTTTTATCTACCGTATTGATCACAGTGATTTTATGTGATCGGTGATTTCATGTGATTTTTAAAATGGTGGCTCCTCTTCGTTGTGGTTGGTGGTTTCGTCGGGGACGTTGGGATCGGTGCCTGTGGTGCTTTCGTTTTCGGAGTTTGCTTTATCTGAAATCGTGGTGAAATCGTATGCACTATCGGTAGGGTTACCGTCGGCTGCGGAGCCTGGCCCGGTTTCACGCAGT
This sequence comes from Corynebacterium drakensteinense, assembly GCF_041224285.1. Lineage (NCBI taxonomy): Bacteria > Bacillati > Actinomycetota > Actinomycetes > Mycobacteriales > Corynebacteriaceae > Corynebacterium > Corynebacterium drakensteinense. The sequence continues at coordinate 3,617 of NZ_JAXOFP010000027.1, read as the reverse complement.
AAGTCGATGGCCTGGTGGATCGTGGCTAATTGCTCTTGGCAGGCTTTGATTTTGATCGCAGTGAAACTGTACCTATCCAGGCTGAGTTTTAGCAGGTTTAAATCGCTGTCCCAGAGTTGTTGTTCCTGGGTTTTCGTCATCGTCGTAAAGCTGGAGTGCTGCTGTTCAGCGCTAAAATCGGTGTGCTGTTGCTTTGCGGCGAAGTCTAGATAATCTTTCCAGCCAGTTGCGGTTTTGAAGTTTAGGCCTGGTTGCGGTGTTTGTCGTCGTTGGCGTTGTGCCTGCTTCTGGGCTTCTTCGCGGTGGGCTTTGCGGTAGCACGCTTGCCGTTGTCGCAGGGTTTGCACCCAACGTCGATTCGGATGCGCTAAAGGCCCGTCAGCTTCTGTGGATTGCCAGGTGCCATCGGTGAATAGCCACACGATGGTGCCGCTGGCGGGTTCAAAGATTGGGCGTGCGCGTCTGTCAGTTTTGATGTTGTGATGGTGCTGGCACAGCGCGATGAGGTTGGTTGGCGAGGTAGCCCCGCCCTGGTCGTATTCGACGACGTGGTCCATCTGGCAGGTGGTCGCCGGTTTGGTGCAGCCTGGGTAGCGGCAGTGGCCATCCCGTCCGGTGACAGCGGAGCGCATCGTCGGGGTAGTGGCATAACCTGCGACTTCGCTGCGCAAGGCGTCGTCCATGTCATAGTGCTTGCTGGCCTGTGCTGTGAGTTCGTCAGCTGCTGCGCCGAAAAGCGTCGTAAAGCCAGCACCGGTGCCAGTCGAGACGAACAGTGGTGCATCGTCGGCATCGGTTGCGCGGTAGCAATTCAGCGTCACCGTGGTGCTAGCCTTGCCCAGCAGCAATTCCACGACGGCGTCTCGGAGTGAGATGCCTGCTTGTTTCGCGTGCTCATGGACGTGCGCATCAATGTTCACAGCCGTTGCCGCGTCGGTGTCAAAACGAAATTCGTGGCTGTCGTTGTCGTTGCGAGCGGTAGGTGGAATGTCATTGACCTCATAATTTTTCCGGGACCACGATTTTCTCTTGTGCTCGCGGACGGAAGCGTCTTCGGCTTCAATTTCGCGGTCAATGCGGTTGGCGATAGTTCTTCTCGATGGCATTTGTTGCGCAGGTTTGCTGGGCGTGAGGAGATCTACCAGCAGCTTGTCAATGATCGAAAACAGATGCGCATTGACGTTTCCCGCTTTCGTCAACGCACGGTCAATCGTGATCCAGCGGTCGAGGTCGATATGCCACATCGACGTTGCTAATTCACGCAGTTGTGGCAGGTCGCTCATGCGATAAAACGCACCGATAATGTCCGACGTTTTGTGCTGTGCTAGCCCACTGATTTTCATGAGCTTTTGGAGCATCATTTCATAATCGTCGTGATCAAAATCTATGATGGCTTTCCAGGCATAATACTCTTGACGACGCAGCGTCAGCATTGCTTGCGCGTGCTCGTCATGTGGGCTGCAATGCGTGAAATATGCGTCGGGGAACTGGACGGAATCAGGTGCGGACGCGGAATCAGGTACGGACGTGGAACTGGGGTCGGTGGAATTGTCGGACTTCGCCGTGCCATCGTTGGGATTATCATCCCGTTGGTTATCGTCCGCCATGAGTTCCTCCCCGAATGCTGCCGAACAGTTTTTCTAATTGCTATGACAGCAGTTTATCGAATATTATGACTAAACGCAATGATTTTCGAATAATATAATGCCCGTAAAAATCGGGGCAGAAACGTATGGAACCTGGTTATCTGGGGTATTTGATGCTGGTGGGCGAGATGAAACTACCCGCCTACATGTTCGTATTAACCGAATGGATGGCCGAATGATCTCGCGGACGTCGGCCGAATTTCCCTATTTCCGGGTGCGGTTAATCGCCGCCATGATCTCCAACTTGCGCGGCAGCGCTAGACGGCCCGGGTGCTTGCCGGGCGCGCCCGACCTGGAGCCGTGCTTGCCGCCAGAAAACCGCGATACAGCATCAATGCCACCATGCTTGACCTGCTCCAACATCTCGTCGACAAGCATCTCAATATCGCCGTGTTGGCTGCTCAACTGCCCCAAAATCGTGGCGATCGCCCGAGTCTGTGAAGCATCAACCAACTGCGATAACGCCGACAAATCAATAAAACCCTTGCCGACGCGGATGCCCGCACCCTTCGCCTGCGGTGGCTTTTTCGCTTGGAAACGCTTCGCAGGCAACGGCCGCCGCGCAGGCAACTCAAACGGCTCTTGCTTGTCGACGGCGCGCGCCAACGCAGCAGCGCGCTGGGTGATGTCATACGGGTGGTAGGAATCCATGTGAATCACGGTGTCGGCGACATCAATAAACGCCGCGGAACCACCGGCGACCAGCACCGTCGACACGCCAACCTCGGCCAGCCCGCGCACACGATCAACCAGGGGAGTGATTGGTTCTTTCTCGGTGGGGATCAGCTCGCGCATGCGCTCGTCGCGGATCATGAAATTCGTGGCGGACGTGTCTTCATCGATGAGCAGCGTGGATGCCCCGGCCTCTAACGCCTCCATCAGCCCCGCGGCTTGGGAAGTGGAACCGGAGGCGTTATCCGTCGAAAAGCTCGTGGTATCCGTCTGCGCTGGCAAGTTAGAAATGAACTGCGAAATATCCACCCCAGTGATCGCGCGGCCATCCTCGGCGCGCAGAGAAGCAGCGGAATCGACGGTGATCGCGAACTCGCGCCCATCACCGGCGATGTGGTTGTAGACTCCGCGTTCCAGGGCCTTCAGCAAGGTGGATTTTCCGTGGTAGCCACCACCGACGATCACCGTGACACCAGCGGGAATGCCCATGCCGGTGACCTCGCGCCCCGACGGCAACTGGAAGGTGGTGCGCAGCGAATCCGGTGAGCGGAATTCGACCGCATCCTTCGCCGGGCTATCGCGGTGGCCAGCAGCGCGCGGCAGACACGAGCCATCGCCGACGAAAGCGATCAACCCGCGGCCAGGAAGATGTTCGCGCAGGTAATTCTGGTCGCGCTCCAGCAAGACGGCCTCGCGCAGGTCGGCGGCAGGAAAATCGAGTGCCTGATCCAGCGCGGCGGGCAGCACGTCGCACAGCAGAGCCCGTGCCTTGCGGCCCAGAATCTTGCGGCCGCGGGCTGGCAGTTGCACCTCGATGCGCAGGGTAGCGGTGCTCGAGCCGTCGGCAAGCACGACGCTGGCCCGGTCCAACACCTGCTGGCCCGGCTGGTCAATGTGCAAGTCGCGGTCGCCGGAAAAGGCCTGGGCAACGCGGCGCGTCAGGAAATCACGCGCGGCCACCCCCGCCAACTCTGCAGGAACCGGATTGGGCACGTCGACCTGCATCAGTGACGGCGGAGCAAAAGGATCAGACTGCACTTTATCCACGCGCAGCCGATATTCGCCCAGCTCATAGCTGCCGTGCAATTTCTTGTAAGCGCCGTAACCAGCGCCGTCGAGGGAGGTCAGTAAACGTGCAAGGCTCATGCGCTCCAGCCTACGTATTGGGCGGGGTGTCGTGGAAAGCCACCGAAAAACTTTCGGTATACATAAGATATGACTGTCACTACCGCGGACTCTGCCGACGGCTCGGGCCCTGCCAGCCCTGCCGGCTGCTCGACGAAACCCTCCCCCTCCCCC
>NZ_JAXOFP010000026.1:0-28585 GCF_041224285.1 Corynebacterium drakensteinense | reverse complement strand
GTGATAGGCTCATCCCCGCATGCGCGGGGAAAACTCTTGGGCACTCGGATGTGGTGACGACCAGAGGGGCTCATCCCCGCATGCGCGGGGAAAACCGGGGGTGGCCAGTAGTCGCGTGGTGCCGGTGGGGCTCATCCCCGCATGCGCGGGGAAAACTTAGCCAAACGAGGCCACGGGAAGTCCCGCGCCGGCTCATCCCCGCATGCGCGGGGAAAACAGGTTCATGGTTTTTTCCTCGTGCTTTGATGCGGGCTCATCCCCGCATGCGCGGGGAAAACCCTCTTTGAACTGGTTCAATGGAGGGCAATCGAGCCAACTAGATACAACTTATCATGCGGTAACTATCCACATGAAGCCCCGCTAGCGCGGGGAAGAATGAGAGCCATTATCAAGTAAGGGCTCACCCCTGCTGTCGCAGGGACAGTGTTTAATTTAATACCCCGAAAACCACAGCTCAATAACACCACTTGTAAACGTGATGCCTTATTTGTTAACTTACTAGATAAAGGCACGTTGGAATCAAGATTGAGCCACCACGTGGGCCTTGTTATTACTAATAAGAACAACTCGAAATAAGCGCCACAGAAAGCACACAATGAGAACTCCACCACTTTTACCAAAATCTACAATTGATTTTGCGAACACCATGGAATCGTGGGTGGCAAGTAAAAGCCGCCAGGCGAAATCATTGTGGGCAAAAACTGGTGACGAATCCGGACATCTCAATCTTCCGCAGCACCTCGCTGACAGCGCATGCGCCGCCGCTGCCGTCTTTGACATCTGGGTAAGCAATGCCACTAAACAGAATCTCAGCCGCCATCTTGGAATTTCAGTAGAACAGCTTCGTATCCTGTACACATTCCTAGCTGGAACACATGACATTGGAAAAGCGTGCAAAACCTTCCAGACCCAAATTGAAGCAACCCAAGACTATTCACACTTAGTAACCAACGTGACAGATGCCGGCTTGGACACCACAAAAAGCACACTCGAACTAGGCAGAGGAAAAATGCCCCACGGAGTTGTTTCTGGGGTTATTTTACAGTCCTGGCTTACCGCGCATGGCGTAAAACCAAAATTAGCAATCTGGCTCTCGTCGACCGTCGATGCTCACCACGGTATCGCGTCGCCAAGCTCAGAACAAGACGCCATCGCACGGGTCATCGCAGATTATTCCCAATCTTGGCGCAATGTCCACAGCGAATTGCTTGACGCGATGGCAGAAGCGACAAATTTTCACGAAGTCATTGCCCCTCTAGGCCGAGCACGAAATTACCTGGCAGGCGATGCCCAACTGCTTACAGGGCTAATCGTCATGGCCGACTGGATCGCGTCGAACGCCGAAGCTTTCCCGATGCAGGTCACAAAGAGCCAAGTCGAACGAATCACGAATGGCATGGCCACCACAGACCTCACCGAACCATGGACGACGGATCTGCCGCCCCAAAACATCGACCTCTTTTTCAATGAATCGTTCGGCTGGCCAGAAACGTTCAAAGCGCGGAGCATCCAAAAAGCCATGGTAGATATCGCCCAGGGCATACAAGAACCCAGCCTTATTATCCTCGAAGCCGAAACCGGCGTCGGCAAAACCGAAGGCGCCCTGGCGGCAGCCCATGTTTTGGGACATGCACAGCAGTCGCAAGGCATATATTTCGCTGCTCCTACCATGGCCACCGCGAATGGCCTTCTCGAACGCACCATCAACTGGGCCGAACGCACCACGGAGACGTCGTCAGTCGCATCCCTCTACCTTGCCCATTCCAAAAACCAATTATCCCAGCCTTACCAAAAACTCCGGTTTCGCGGCATCGGAGAAAACAGAATCGACCCCAATAATTCGAATAAAACTAGTGGTGATGTCGTTGCTAGTTCTTGGATGAGCGGTCGACGACGCGGATTGCTCTCAAACATTGTCGTAGGCACAGTGGACCAGGTTCTCATGCTTGCTCTACAGCAGCGTTACTCGATGCTCCGGCACGCGGCATTAGCTGGAAAAATCATCATCTTCGATGAGGTTCACGCCTACGACGCCTATACTTCCGATTACTTGGAAACCACCCTCGAATGGCTCGCGTTTTACGGCGCATCCGTCATCATGATGTCCGCCACCCTGCCACCCCAACGTCGTCAAGCACTCATTGAGGCATATACCGGGGTGCAAACTGATGAATCTCCGCAAGCATATCCACTGATCACAGTCGCCAATGAAACGACAACGCAGTACGTGACGCCGGAACCAACGCCAACTAATCTCGTCGCGCAGGTTCACACCATCGGCGATAAACTCGCTGAGCTCACGATTCTGCTGCAAGATTTGCTTGTCGACGGCGGTTGCGCGCTGATTATTTGCAACACGATTGCCCGTGCACAAGATACGCTGGCTGCTGTTGAAGAGAAATTCCCCAGTGAAGTCGAACTCCATCACGCGGGGTTTACTGCACGTGATCGCACGGCAAAAGAAGATGCGCTCCGTGCTCAGCTCGGACCAAATGCTGACCGTTCGACGACGCGCCCGTTCCGCAAAATCGTCGTTGCAACCCAAGTTGCCGAGCAAAGTCTTGATATTGACGCAGACGTGTTATTCACAGACATTGCCCCCATTGACCTACTAATACAGCGTCTTGGCCGCGTTCATCGCCACCATCGACCAGCCACCGATAGACCTGCAGCGCTGCGTAATCCCGCCATGTACGTCCGCGGAATTCATACCCACAGTCCGATTCCGGAGATAGATAGCGGGGCTATGACAATTTATGATCCAAAAATCATCCTCGCAACGCTGCTGCACCTACCGGATACCTTTCGCCGACCCGACGACATCGAGCCGCTCGTGCGAGAAGTCTACGACGGGGAACAAAATATTCCCGCCGCATGGCATGATGCTTGGCACGCTGCCGACGAGGAAAGTCGGGCGCGGATGGAGCGCGCACATGCGCGTTCTCAGACCTATCGCACGTGTTCACCATTCGCTGCTAAGAGTTTGGAGAGACTATTCGAGAGAAAACACCAAGATACCGTGAACAACAATGATGAAACCGGCGCTGCCCAAGTACGAGACGCTGAACCGGCCGTAGAAGTAATCCCCATCGTAGAAACTGAATATGGCTACACCCCCTGGGGTAAGGACACCGAAATTCTGCAAGGTTCAGAATTGAATTATTCGGATGCTTTCTACCTAGCAACGAGTACCGTACGGCTACCAACGCGAATGACGAGGTACGACCGGGATTTTGACGACGTGATCAGCACACTCGAGAAAAATACGCCCGAGGAGTGGTCACAGCACTTTTTGCTGAAAGGACAGCTTGCACTCGCACTGGATACAGACAGCTCGTGCACATTAGGACGGTTTCGTGTTCGTTATTCCAACCGCCTCGGAATCGAATGTTTGATCGATGACGGCAACGTTCGTGTTACCGACAGCAAATACGCTTAACTGCAAACACCAAGACAGCTAATCAACTGACCGTACAAAATAAGAGGTGATCATTATGCCCACTGCCGAACCAAGAGATACAGCCGCACCCGGCACTTTTAATCTCATCGATGAGCCCTGGATTCCATGTCGGACTCTCGATGGTGCTCGCAGCTTAAGCATTTGTGAAATTTTCGATGGTTCTGGCAAAGCCCTAGCGATCGTTGGAGATTCTCCTACGCAAGATTACGCAGTTTTACGCGTCCTTCTCGCAATTTTCTGGCGCGCACACCACCATGAACACGCGGAAGAGCTCACAAACCGTCGTTCCCTTGCACAGTTTGAGTGGGACGAATGGTGGACTGATACCCGTGCACAATTAAACTCCACCGGCATTGATGATACCGTCCTGGATTACCTGACGACGGTTCATAACCGTTTTGATTTACTCGACGCGGAAAATCCGTTTATGCAGGTCGCAAATCTGCACACCTCATCGAATACTCAACAAGAAGTAGCACGCATCATTCCTGACGCAGAACAAGATTACTTCACCATGCGTACCGCCGCGGGCCGGCAAAGTTTGTCCTACCCCGAAGCAGCACGGTGGTTGATTCACACGCACGCCTTTGATTACTCCGGAATTAAATCTGGCGCGGTCGGTGATGAGCGAGTCAAAAGTGGCAGAGGGTACCCCATTGGTCAAGGCTGGGCAGGGATGACCGGCGGCACCTATGTCATCGGCAGCAACCTATTAGAAACACTCATTCTCAACACCCCAGAATCGGCCGTCATCGACACTGGCAAAGATAAACCGGTCTGGGAACGAAAACAGGATACCGCGGCTCAACGCTCCAAAGAACCCCAGCCACAAGGACCAGCTGACCTTGCCACCTGGCAGTCACGTCGCGTGAGGCTATTCGTTGACGAAGACCGTGCGCTAGTAACACGAGTCTTGGTAAGCAACGGGGATCAAATCCCTGATGCCGGAAAAAATGTCCTCGAAGATCCGATGACCCCTTACCGCTTTAGCCCCAATCAATCGAAAAAAGGCCTGGATGCCTACTACGCACGCCCTTATGACACGCAGCGAACCATGTGGCGCTCACTCGATCCGCTGATCGTCGTCGATGGAGATCCTGGATTCAAAGGGAAAGATCGCGCTCCCATCAGGCCTGCAAACCTCGACAACCTCGCACGCATTTCCAAGGTGACTGGGAACTCTGAGACTCTCGACGTCGCTATCGTATCGATGGAATACGGAGCACAATCGTCATCAGTCGCAACCATCGTGTCTGCGAATATCGGATTACCCCTGCACCTGTTGCGTGACGACAGCCTGTCGACAGCACACCGGCAAATCGTTCGCGATGCTGCCCAAGCAACCAAAAATGCCGCAATTTCTTTGGGCTGGTTCTCTGGACAACTGGCAGTAGCTGCAGGCGGTGACTACGCCTTTGATGCCGACGCCGCTGACCGCCTATACACGATCCTTGAACCACAATTCATTTCTTGGCTGCGCAACCTTAGCCCAGATGACATCGACGATCAGGCCACGGCATGGCAGAAGCAAATCAAGCAAGAGCTCCTGTTCATCGCCGAAGAGCTCGTTCGAGGCGCCGGACAAAAAGCGATGATTGGAAGAACTCTAGAAGGAGATGATGAAGCAAATGCACGAATTATTAATGCCGGATCGTTGTACCGGGCATTGCGCTACAGACTGAGAAAGGATCTACCGCTGCTAGAGAACTAGAAATCTACTACAACTCAAGGAAAACTGATGACTGAAACAAATCTCAAACACAGTGTCAGCTCCACGGTGTCACAGCTGCAACGTGACTATCTCGAGCGTGGCCAGACACCGGACGGTGCACACGCTCGGGGTGTGCTTGCAGAACTCCGGAAGAGCGTATCTCGTAGTGTCGAACACGACCCGCTGAGTTTACAACGCGTACTCATGACCATGAATCCCCCACTCAGCGACATAGAACTCGGACGCTCGGACGCCATGTCGCCATCTGAAAAGGCAGCCTTCCACGCCCTGTCGCTGTTCGGACTGCACATGCAGAGCGCATCAGCACCAGTACACGTTGCCTCTGCATCCTTTGCTCACGCATGCGGTCAGCTCTACCGCGGGGCAGACAGCAAATCGATCAAGCTTCGATTCGACGCGATGCAGGCTGCTGGTAGCGAAGAATCCCGCATCATTCACCTTCGCTCACTGATTTCCCTGCTGCGGTCGCAACAGCTGGGCTTTCACTACGGGCAATTCGCCGTGGATCTGCGTAACCTGACTCACCCGCAACGCCGTACCGGGGTTCTGCTGCGGTGGGGCCGTGATTTCGCCGTCGGAGCTATGCGCCCGTCTGCACAAACCAAAACCGAACCAACTTCTTAATCTTCTCACCCGAAAGGACAATTTTATGTCTCTCATCGTTGATATCCACGCTCTGCAAACCATTCCTCCATCACTGATCAATCGTGATGACACCGGCTCACCAAAATCCGCCGTGTTCGGTGGAACCCCACGTCAGCGAGTGTCTTCACAATCGTGGAAACGCGCCATCCGTAAGTTCTTCGAGGACAATTTTGATCCAGAGCAGATCGGTGACCGTTCTAAGCGTTTGCCGGAAAAAATCGCTCGCAAACTCGAAGACGCTGGCTTGGAACAAGCTGAGGCAATCAGCCGGACAGAACAGCTTTTCAAAGCAGCCAAGATCAAGACCTCGGTACAAAAGCTATCCAAGAAAGAAATTGAAAACGGAGTAGAGGCAAACCCATACCCCGAAACTGGATACCTGTTGTTCTTGAGCCAGCACCAAATTGACCGCGCTGTGTCAGAGTTGCTGGAACGCCATGGCGAAAATTTGAAGAAGAATGAGGCCCAAGAAATCCTGGACACCGGACACTCGGTGGACATGAGCATGTTCGGTCGCATGGTCGCTGATGATGCTGCGTACAACGTGGACGCCTCGGTACAGGTTGCCCATGCCCTGGGAATCCACGCGAGCGCACCAGAATTTGATTTCTTTACCGCAGTCGACGATCTGGCTGAAGAAGGTGAAGAAACTGGCGCTGGCATGCTCGGCACCGTCCAAATGATGTCATCGACGCTGTACCGTTACGCCACTGTCAACGTTGATTCACTCACCGAGAATCTGGATTCCCGCGAAAACGCGATCCAAGCAACAGAACAGTTCATCGATGCTTTCATCAAGTCGATGCCAACAGGCAAAATTAACACCTTTGCCAACCAAACTCTGCCAGAACTTGTCTACATCACGGTGCGGGATTCCCGATCAATTTCGCTGGTTAATGCCTTTGAATCACCAGTTGAGGCTACCGAATCAGCGTCTCGTCGCGAGGTTGGCGCACAGAAGCTCGCAGAAGAAGCCCACGATATTGAGACTGTCTACGGCTTCACACCGCGTGCTGCATTCGTGCTTGGTATCGGTGATTTGACGAAACCATTCCAGGATCTCGCAGAAACCATCACGCTCCCGGAACTCAAGGATAAAATCACCGATGAGCTACACCGCGCAGCTGGAGAGTAAAAATGACGTATTCACTGTTACTGCTATTGAAAGGGCCACTCCAGTCTTGGGGCGATGCCTCACGGTATAGCACCCGTGCCACGGCTGAACGCCCCAGTAAGTCTGGGATTATCGGCTTGCTGGCTGCTGCCGAAGGGCGTCGGCGCACAGACTCGGTGGAAGACTTAGCAGCACTGAAATTCGCTGTTCGGGTCGATCAGTCAGGAAGACTGCTGCGCGATTATCAGACGGCACAACCGTGGCAAACTAAGCCCACGGCGTCTGCGAAACTATCAACCCGATATTTCCTGTCCGATGCAGCGTTCGTTGTCGCCATTGAGTCAGACACCAAAGAGCTCCTCGACGGCATGGCCGAGGCACTTCGCAACCCGAAATTTCCGTTGTTCATGGGGCGGCGTTCGTGTCCAGTGCATCCAGGGCTAGTCATCGGAGTCACCGAGCACGATGCAGAAACCGCGCTTCGTCAGCATAAAACCTGGCATGCCACAAAAAACCACCAAGAGAACTCTCCGCGGACTGTATACCTCGCAATTTATCGCGATGCTGAAATCACCGAAGAAGGTGCAGAAGCACGACAAGACGTGCCTATTTCCTTCGACCCACAACACCGTCAATACGGGTGGAGAGGTGTAATCCGATGCGACGATGTGACTCTCGATAACCCACAAGGCAGAGAAATCAGCTCTGATCCGGACCAATTTTTTGAGGCGGTGCTACGCGCATGACCACACTGACACGCGTACAAATCAACCCAGCTCGTCGCGGAGGGCGAAAACTCCTCACCGATCCACAAGCCATGCACGCTGCGGTGCGAGCATCGTTTCCACCAGACTTAGACGACTCCACTGCACGCGTCCTGTGGCGTGCTGATAAACGACAACATGACCATGTGCTCTACATCGTGGGCCCCGAAAAACCCACTGGCAACCACTTAGTGGAACAAGCCGGTTGGGAAACCCGCCCCGCAGAATCCGCGGATTATCAACGCTTCCTTGACACGTTGATGATCGGACAACACTGGCATTTTGAACTCGTTGCTAACCCAACCTATTCGGAGTTCGAAAAAGGCAAACGCGGGAAAGTACGGGCACACGTATCAGCCAAACATCAGCTGAATTGGCTACACAAAAAAGCCGCTCAAGCTGGTTTCGAGGTTGACACAGCTGCAATCACTGAGCGCTGGACCGACCACTTCCACCGTTCAAAGCAGAATGGAAAAAACAGTCGACCAGTGCGCATCGCAAAAGCTCGTTTTACAGGTACCTTGCGGGTCACTGATGCAGCCAAGCTGCGTACTGCCCTTACCCAAGGAATCGGTCGGGCCCGCGGCTACGGATGTGGCTTACTCACTCTCGCACCGGTGCGGTAGCGGCGATGCCCACACCAAATGAAGTACCGGTCACGCGCAAAGCCCTATCTCAAATGAGTGACCGCATCTCGTTCCTTTATGTGGAACGAGCAGTGGTTAACCGTGATGGAAATGCACTCACCATCATGGATCAGCGGGGCGTGGCTCACGTACCAGCCACGAAACTCGCTGTGCTCATTCTCGGCCCCGGCACCCGAATTACTTATGCAGCCATGGCGCTGCTCGGTGATGCTGGTGCAGCAACGGTCTGGGCTGGGCAGCGTGGTGTTCGCTATTACGCTCACGGTCGGCCACCAGCCAAGTCTTCGCGCATGGCAGAAATTCATGCAGGAATCGTCACCAACCAGCGAAAACGTCTGGACTGCGCACGAAAAATGTATAGTTTACGTTTTCCCGGTGAAGACGTATCTGCCCTGACCATGGCGCAATTGCGCGGGCGCGAAGGTGCGCGCATGAAAAGAGTCTATGCTGCAGAGGCCAAACGCACCGGGGTTTCGTGGAACCGCAGGGAATACGATCCCAACGATTTTGATGCTGCAACACCCATCAACCAAGCATTAACTACAGCGAGCGCATCGCTGTACGGCATCGCACACGCTGTCGTAGTTGGGCTAGGATTCATTCCCGCATTAGGAATTGTTCATAACGGCACCGACCGGGCATTCGTGTACGACATCGCAGATCTCTACAAAGCTGAAATCGCTATTCCCGCAGCTTTTTCAGCCGTGGCAGCCGCGCCAGATAACCCAATTCCTCTCGTTCGACGGCTCCTACGCGATGCAGTCGTCGACAAGCGCCTCATGCAGCGAATGGTCCATGACCTCAAATCTGTCATGAACGTTCCTGACGAAGAACCATTCAGTGACGCTGAGCTCTACTTATGGAGTGAGTTGGAAGTGGTCTCTGCAGGCATGAACTGGTCCGAATTTGAAGAGGCGCAACCGCAATGATCGTTCTCATCGTGACTGCGTGCCCAGCCGGGTTGCGCGGCGACCTAACAAAATGGCTCACCGAACTCAGCCCAGGGGTTTTCGTCGGCACTCCTTCTGCCCGCATCCGTGAATTGTTGTGGGCAAGAACCATCGAGCTATGCAAAGACGGCCGGGCCCTACTTGTGCAAGCAGCGAAGAATGAACAAGGAATGGAGTTTCGCACCCACCATCATGATTGGGAGCCAGCCGATTTCGACGGCCTCACCCTGCTCATGCGCCCGCAAAAACGAAAAACCGGCACCCGACGGACCGGTTGGAGCAATGCCAGACGACAGCGGCGTTCTTACAACCAGCGATGACTCCCAATCCTCGTCGCTTCCCACATAACATAACACCGGTGTTATGTTATGTGGGAAGTTAAGGTGTTATGCTCGGGTGCTCTCTTGAATCCTTGACGACACGCTAGCGTTGCTTTGGCGTTCTTCTTGGATTACTCGGCGTTTATAAAAAATGATAGTGAAATGCGTACCGCGAGTTTTTATACTTCGGCGGCGGCATGAGCGCTTTCGAAAGTGCTTGTTCGATCACCGCAATACCAGAACCCCTGTTTTCCGTGACGGGGCCGTCATCAGCAAACAAGCCCCTGGCCGAGCACTGGATCACTGTTTCCACCGGGACAGTCGGTGACTCCTATGACAATGCTTTGGCCGAAAACGTCAACGGGGGCCTAACCAGAATGCGCTCATTCATAGCCGAAGGTGGGTAGACGTTGTCGAGGTGGAGATCGCGACGTTTGAGTGGGTGAATTGGTGGAATGAATCAAGGCTTCATCAGAGCCTTGGTTACCGAATGCCAGCCGAGGTTGAATCAGAGTTGTGGAGCCATCAACCGGCCCCAGAAATAATGGAAATTAAGACAAATGCCTAGGAACAAAACCTAGGACGCTTCAAAATACCACGAATCCAATAATTAACACGGGTCCGTGAAGTCAGCATTGTTATTCAACGAACGAGCATTGCCACCATACTGGGATTTAAGACGACATACCTCATTCACGTCATGCCCAGCATCGAAGTAGATGGCATAAACTTCTCCTCCATCAACTTTGCCACGCAGTGAACTACACTTATCACCTTTGAGCAGCCTAGAACCTGGGTATTTTTGATGAACACGGTTAGTTTCCGGAGCAGGATTAGTGCCAGGCGGGATGATCACTGACTCGGCGATGAGAATATAACGACCATCGCAAAGTTCACTACCACCAGCTGTATCAACCTGAGTATCGCTAGCAGAAGAGCCACCGCGACAAGTCAAAACTTCCTCAACCAAACTCGCTGGCGCGCCCGCGGCTTCCAACTTGTTGCGGTCATAGCAGGAAAAACCCGTAAAGGTCGTATCATCTGCTTGATAACGTTGCCAACTACCATTATTCCACTGGAATACTCCGGTATGATCCGTTCCTTGGTCACCAGCATACAGCCAGGCGTCATCGCAATGCATTTTTATTGGCCGTCGCAACTCAGTCAGCAGCTCATCCGCATAGCGACCACACTTCTCCTCAAGGGAAACACCTGCATTTTTGATAGGTTCTGCAGGCTTCGCTTTCGTGGTGCGTGCCGCCGAAGATTCCGTACTAAGACTTGTGGCTGCCTCTTCATCCTCGCTCTGAGCAGCTTCAGAAGCAGATTCAGATTTTTTGGGCGCGCTCGCAGACGAGCTCGCAGCAGCCGCCTCATCCGAACCGTCCGAGTCACCAGAACTACCCGCACTCATCGCTGCCCACGCAATACCGCCGACAACCACAACAATTGCAGCAGCCACTGCCAAAATCTTCACGGTGTTGCTGCCCGTCGCCGTAGCACCAGCGGAAGCTCCTGGGCCGGTAACACCCCGGTCATTCTTCGGGTCAGCTTCACCCCAGCTGTTCTTGGGGCCGGTAACACCCCAGTCATACTCAGAGTTTGCGGATCCAGAATTACCCCAGGAATATTTGTCAGAATTTCTATCAGACACTAGCTGGCCCCTTAAAGCACAACGTCGAAAAGCACTCAGATATACACAGTATGATTCAGACCATACTAAATCTGTTGCTCGACTGGGGAGACTTCCCCAATCGGGGTTCAATCTGGTTTTTTAAATGGCACTTTCGGAGCGGTGACCACCGGGTCGAGCGGTTGCGCTTTCCTCCACCTCGTACCAGCAATCCATGCAAAGGGCGCGGAGTCTGTTTCTTCATGCGGTACCAACCGCACAGACACTGATTCCCCATCTTTGGGCACAGGAAGATCAAGTTGTTGTGCGATTTCCCGGTGATATTTGAAGTCACCAAGAATGACGACACCTTCTGGCTGTAGCGCGCTACGCGATCCCCCGTTGTAGCGCACACGCTTCATATAGTCTTTTTGCTGCGCCACGGTTGCGACGATTCCTCGGGGGATGATCATTTCTTGCGCGGTACGAAAGAGCTCGTTGAGCCGTGCAGCCCCAGAAGAGTAATTCAATATTCGGTCTCTATCTTCCTCCGACAATTGCAACAACGTGTTGGGAGGAAACGGCGCATCAAAATGCAGCCACACAATCGAGTCTCTGCCATGTTTAGCGATACTCCGTTTGCGATCACGGTTGCCACCTTTAGTCAGTATTTCGTCTTGAATGTGGACGAAGCCGACGCGAAACGTACTTTTAGCGTCGTCCGCATGGCAAAGCATGCCATAGTGTCCGAGGGCTTCCATCGGGATCATCCAACCAAAGGGATTTTTCGAGTACTTGCAGTCAACGTTAAGATTAGAGATTTCAAAATCCATGAATTCTCCATCTGTAATGATGTCGCTGAATTCCCGACAAATATTAATTTCTACAATCGAGCCCAAATGTGCAGATTCAGTTTTACTCAGCTGCTCGATGGAATAGCGCCCGGTATTTTGTCCGTCATAGATCTGGTCTAATGATTCCCGGAACACCCGCGCCATGCGGGTTCCATCCGGATCAACCTTCTGAAAGGTAAGCACTAACTGCTGCAGAGCATCTTTCGGCGTCATTTCTGAGCTCACGTCGACCCCCTAAAGTAGTTCCAACTGTCGCACCCGGGTGGGTTCGGCAGACACAAAGCCGTCGGCAATGGGTAATTTCTGCAGGGCTTTTTTAATCTGTTCACCGAGTGCTTGTGCCACTGGTGGTGGAAAAGCATTGCCGACCTGCCGCCATTGTGCGGTTTTTCCGCCGGCCCACTGCCAATCATCCGGGAAACCTTGAATCACTCCACCCATGCGGACGGTCAACCGCGGCATAGCTTGTGCTGGATCAGCCGTGAAATCTGCAGACGGTGGTTCGGCAGCAATCGAGGTTCCTTTTACCCCAAGGTTTTTCCAGGCTTCTTTCGCTCGGGTAGGCCCCACATCAGGTCCTCCGTGCTTCTTGCTGCCGCCCACCAGCGTCGGTGCAACTTTATTCGC
This sequence comes from Corynebacterium drakensteinense, assembly GCF_041224285.1. Classification (NCBI taxonomy): domain Bacteria; kingdom Bacillati; phylum Actinomycetota; class Actinomycetes; order Mycobacteriales; family Corynebacteriaceae; genus Corynebacterium; species Corynebacterium drakensteinense. Next base: position 15,860 of record NZ_JAXOFP010000026.1, on the reverse strand, counting down.
ATTACGCGCCCACTGTTTCGCACCTGGCCAACCATTTTCCGCCATGAGCTCATACAGTGCTTGGCCCACGGTGACATGCTCGGTAGCAGCCTCGGGCCAACTAAAAAACTCCGCAAACTCATTTTTGAGCGCGACCAGAATAAACCGTGGACGCAGCTGCGGCACACCATAATCTGCTGACTGCAGCAGCTTCCAAAATGACGTATAGCCCAAGCTTTCTAACCGACGAATAATGTCATTGCGGTAAGCGGTGAATCGTTGTTGCCCAAGCCCTTTGACATTTTCGAGCAACACCGCCGAGGGATTGATCTCTTCGACTAGACGCAATGCTTCGGGAAAAAGATCGCGTTCATCATCAGCGCCTAGCTGTTTACCCGCGATAGAAAACGGTGGGCACGGCACACCCCCTGCGAAGAGATCGATCTGATCCCGCCATTGCGTACCGTCGAAATCGTGCACATCCATTTCGTGCACGTTCCAGCCACCATGCGGCCCAGTTTCTCCGCGATTCAACCGCAGAGTCTCAGCTGCCCAGTTATCAATTTCTACTACCGCCGCATGATCAAATCCCGCGTTTTCCAACCCGAGTGCTTGCCCACCTGCACCAGCACAGATCTCCAAGGAGGTCAGTCGCGTTGATGTCATTGGCGGATCCTTTCCGAAAATGCGGGGCACCAGTGTTGTGTTCCGCTTGCTCGTTACCAAGCATAAACATGATCTAAACACACCCACTAAAAATACTCGAACATAAGTTCGCTTTAAGCGTGAGGTCACATGCTCGCCCCAAGGCCACCCCAGAGCTAGCCCCCAGGGCCACCCCGCCCCCAAAAACCTAATCCAGGATCTGCTCCCGCAGAATCGACATCGGGATCGAGCCATAGCTCAATGCCTCCGCGTGGAACTGCGGCACGCTCATGCCCTGCGCCACCGCAGCATCGCGCAAATCCGACCACATGCGCTGACCCAACGCATACGACGGCGCCTGCCCCGGCCAACCCAAGTAGCGGTCCAGCTCAAACGACAACGTGGCCTCATCCAACGCACAATTATCACGCAGGAAGTTCCTGGCATAACACACATCCCAGTGGCCCGGACCATCCGGCACCTTCTTGCCCAGGTGCATACCAATATCCAGCACCACGCGGGCCGCACGCAAACGCTGCGCATCCAGCATGCCCAGGCGGAAGCCCGGATCATCCAAAAAGCCCAAATTCGCCATCAACTGCTCGGCGTACAACGCCCAGCCCTCACCGTGGCCAGAATTCCAGCAGGCCACACGGCGCCACAGGTTCAGGTTCTCCCGCTCCATCAGCGTCTGCCCCAACTGCAAATGGTGGCCCGGAACGCCCTCGTGGTACACCGTCGTCAATTCCTGCCAGGTGTGGAAGGTGGTGGTTTCCTTCGGCACCGACCACCACATACGGCCAGGGCGGGCGAAATCATCCGACGGCGGGGTGTAGAAAATGCCGCCGGTGCCAGCTGGATCAATCTTGCACTCGATGGTGCGCACCGGCTCCGGAATATCAAACTCCGTGCCGTGCAACGCGGTAATCGCGGCGTCGGCTTTCTCCTGCATCCACTCCACCAACGCGTCGGTGCCACGCAAAAGGTACTTCGGATCCTGATTCAGCCGACGGAAAACCTCGCGACAATCCGTCTCGTCGTCGTAAATCTGCGCTGCAGTCTTGCGCTGCGCCTCGCTGATCTCCCGCAGCTGCTCCAAGCCCCACTGGTAGGCCTCATCCAAATCGACGCTATCGCCAACGAAAAGCCGGGAAAAACGCTCGTAGCGCTCACGGCCCACCCCATCGCGGGAACTAGACTGCGGCACCACTTCCAGCGTCAACCAATCCGCAAACTCACCAAACGCTGCCTTGGCTTCCTGCACTTCTTTACTGTGCGAATCCAGCCCCAGATCCTCCAACAGCGAACCAGGCTGCGCCAGATCCTCACACTGGTTCACCACGGCATCCACCTGACGGTACTTCGGCGCATGCCCATGCGCGCAGGCATCCTTCAGCGATTCGCGGTACCCATCCAAGCTGTTGCGCACCAGGCTCAACCGCGAACGCAGGTTATCCAGATCCTCGGTGGACTCATTAGGCATAAGCACCAAGGTGTCGCGGATGGTTTGCACCGGCGAGGCGATGTTATTCAGCGCCGCCTCAGTTTCACCAGCGTGGTGTAGATCCAGTTCGAGCAATAGCTGGTCGCGCAGTACGTTCGCGGTGACGTAATCGACCTCGTCGAAATCGTCGTCGTCGTCAGACTCGTCGGTGGCCTCGTCGAGCGCATTGACGTCTTCGATCATCTCACGGGTGCGGTCAGCGACGGCCTCGTAATACTCCGGCGAGAAATCCTCCAACTTGTCGTCGTAGCCCGCAATACCCCACGCGGTGGCCTCGGTGGGTGAGAGCTCTGCCAAGTCATAGACAAAATTCTCGCAGGAAGCATCAAGCAATGACGGCGGACGCTGGGTGCGTTCTTGCCGCGCTTGCTCGTCGGCCCTCAACTGCTGCCCGGCGCGGTTTTCGCGCACGTCTGCGGTGGGTTCGCTACTCATAGCAGGTGAGTCTAAACCTTTAAGCCTGCAAGTTTCCACCCAGCCCAGTGTTAACCTTCCCACCGCAGCTCACGGGCGGTGGGGCGTCGACAAGCACCCACCGGTGGGCACGCGGTTTTGTGCAGGTCAGTCAGCGGCCCGACGAATGGTTCGTAGTATCCTTAAATGCCATGGACGCACCAGGAAAAGCGACTGGAAACGCGGAAGGCTCTGCCGCGCGAAAAGCGACTGAAGCTACGCAGTACCCCCAAGCATTCGGTCAACCTGTCACCCCGGCTGCCAAATGCCTGTTTGTGATCCGGCAGAACTCTGTAATCAGCCGCGCAGACCTGATCACCGCCACTGGCCTTTCCCAACCGACGATCACCCGCGCGATCACCACCTTATTGGCGGAAGGTTACGTCGTCACCCGCGACGATCTCGCCCGCACGCACGGCCGCGGACGCCCCACCACCCCGGTTGAACTGGCGAAACCACTGTGGATGCTCGCGGGCATCGCGGTGGGCACGACACAAACGTTCCTTTCTGTCTTCGACATCCGCGGGCGCACCATCCGCGAATCCGTCATCGACACCCCCGTCGCTCAGCTCAGCGAAAGCGATTTCATCCAGCACATCATGGCCGGGCTGCACCGTTTGGTCACCGGCTTGGAACACACGCTGTTGTCGGTGGGCGTGACGACGTCCGGCCAAGTCAGCCACGGCGGCGTGGTGAGTGCGCCGAACCTGGGGTGGGAGCAAGTCGACGTTGCTGCCGCGTTGCGTTATCAATTCTCGGTGCCGGTCTCGGTGTCCTCGGCGGTGCCGGCGATCCTCGGTTCGGAGATGCAGTCCGGCGAACTGCTGGTCACCGACGATGCGGACCGCACGCTGGTGCTGTTCGCCGACGACTCACTGGGTGCTGCTTTTACCAATACTTCTGGGGTGCACCCCATCGCGACGCTGCCGGGGATTGAGAGCTCCAGGCTGAACCTGCAGGACGCAGCACCGGAAAAAACGCTGATCACGCGCTATATTCTGCAGCGCATTAGCGAGGAATTCCCGGAGCTATCCCCGGCGCCAGAGACCTTAGCGCAAGCGGTTGCGTTGGCGGATGAACACGAGGGGGTGCGCGAAATTCTCGACGCCCGCGCCCTGGGCCTGGCGGAACTGACGGTGGATCTGGTGGGCGAATACAAGATTTCTACCGTGGTGGTCGCTGGGTCCGCGTTTGTTGACGACGCCCAGGCACCGAAGCTGTTCGCCGCGACCGTGCGCGAGATCATGACGGCAGAAAAAGCGCCGAACATGCGGATGATCCCGACCCACGAAGAGGTGGTGCGTTCCGTCGCGCGGGCGGCGGCGCTGGATCAGATGCTGCGCGAGCCGCTGCAGCTGGTGCCTTCCGACGGCGGGGGCGCGGCTTAGCTAGCCGACGGCTGTTGGCGGAGGTGCGGCGCGGCGGGCGGAGGTGCGGCGCGGCGGGCGGAGGTGCGGCGCGGCGGGCGGAGGTGCGGCGCGGCTTAGCTGTAGCGAACCTCGTCGAGAGACAACGCGCTGCCGGCGCCGTTAGCGGATGCCGCGGCACTGTCGCTGCCGACGCCACCTGCTGCGGTGAGCTCCGCGTGCGCTGCGGCCGTGTCGACGTATTTCGCGGCATGTGGGATAAACGCCTGCGATTCGTCGTCGGAAAGCTCCCGGCGCACCTTGGCCGGAACCCCCGCAGCGAGCACCTTATCCCCGATCTCCGCACCTTCCAGCACCACGGCGCCAGCAGCGATCAAGGAACCGGCACCGATCACCGAGCGCGACAGTAGTGCCGATTTCATCCCAATCAGCGTGCCATTGCCGACGTGCGAGCCGTGCACCAGCGCCATGTGGCCAATCGTGACGTCGTCGCCAAGCACGCAATCAGCGTCGGCGTCGACATGCAGCACCGAGTTGTCCTGAATGTTGCTGCGCGCACCCACCTTGATGCGGTTGACGTCGGCACGCAACACACAGCCATAAAACACGGAGGCATCCGGCCCAATCTCGACATCGCCGATCAGGGTCGCATTCGGGGCGATGAACGCGGACTCATGCACGCGCGGGGTTTTTCCGTTGAAAGGCAAAATTAAAGGCATGCCCCCATGGTAGCGCTGGTAGCAGGCATTTTCGTGCGGGCTGCTTGTCGACGGCTGGCAGGTTGCCGGTTCACTGGCTGCCCGGCTAACGGGCTTCCCCAACCAACTGGCTGCACGGCTAGCTGGTTGCCTGCTCCACCAATTCACACAACTGCCCGACGCCCATGTACAGGCGTGCGTGCATCCCCAACCCCGATGCTGCGGCCAAATGGCCTTCGTTGCTGCTGATGAACATGGTGTCGCGTGCACCGGCACCCAAGGCATCGACCGCGACCTCCAGCATGCGGACGTCGGGAAGCACCACCCCAATATCGCAGGAAAGCACCATCGCATCGAGCTCTTGCAAGCACGGGTACTGCTGGCGCAACTGCTGCGACTGGCTCAGCGAACAATTCGCGGTGCCAGCGATGTGCAGTCCGGCGTCGGCTAGGCTTTCGATGCAGCCCCATGCCTCGGTGTCCAGGCAGTTTCCAAAATCAGAGTCTGCGGCGATGGCTTCGGCAATATCGCAATCATCCAGCCCGACCCGGGCGACGATCTGCTGCCAAAACCGCTGGTCACCGATATCTCCACTGAAGTGAGCGGGCCGTAGCTCTGTAAAGACTTGCCAGAACTTCTGCGCCTGCAGCGATTGCGCATCATAAATGCCAGCAGCCTGCAATAGCGCTTGACGACGAGCATCACGCGAGGTGCGCACCACGGTGCCGGGGAGATCCACCAGCAGATTCATCTGTGCCATGCCCGCCCAGTATAGAGGGTTCAGAACCTACTCTGCTGGGCGCACAGCATGATTAACCGCTCAACAGTTGGCCCCGTAGTTGGCCCCGTAGTTGGCCCCGGTCGCGCTCAATGCAACCGAGGTGGTTGTTTCTAGAAGCGGATTCCGAAATTGCTTAAGAAATCACGGATTCGCGCGATCATCTGATCGATCCCCGGCATATGAGCAAACTGGCTGAGGATGGCACCAAACACCGCGAGCGCTACACCGGCCACCGCAAGGCCACCCAGTTCTGAAGAATTAGATGATCCTGGCTTCGGCTGCGTGCTTGGTTCCGCTGGCTTCGTCTCATCGGTTGGGTCGACAGATTCAGTTGGCTCGGTGGAATCTGTTGGCTCCGTCGGCTTCGTCTCATCGGTTGGGTCGACAGACTCAGTTGGCTCCGTGGAATCTGTTGGCTCCGCCGCTTTTTCTACGCTCAGCGTGACAGGGGCGCTCTCCGCCTCGCCGTGTTCATTGCGCACCTGAGCCCTAATTTGCGCGGCGTTGTCGTCTGCAGTTGCCACGAACTCATATTTCGCCTCGGTTGCACCGTCGATAGGTTCCCAAGCTGCAGAATCTGACTGACGACGCTGCCACTGGATACTTGGTTCTGGTTCCCCGGTGACCACGACGTGCAAAGCAATCTTTTCACCTGCCTTGGCGGTGGTTTCTCCCTGTACAGGACTAGCTTCCGGCGCGAACCCTGGAGCTGGGCGTGACTCGTCATTAGCGCGTGCACGAATCTTTCCATCTTGAATTCCGACGACCACGCGACGCAGGTCCTCATCAAAGTGTTCTGGGTCAGAAACGTAGTTTCCGTCCACTTCCAACTTCTTCAGCGGGGCCCACCGGTTGTTCATAAGTGGTTCTAGCGGCGTGAAATCCTTGACGTAGTTATCGCGAAGGTTAATCGTTTGGATGCCGCGGATATTCAACGGAGCCACATCCTCGATGAAGTTGTTGCTCAGATCAACCTCTTTAAGGTATCGGTGCTGCTTAAGTGGAGTGACCTCACGGATACGGTTATTCGCGGCGTAAAGTTTTTGCAATTCTTCATTTTCCAGCGGTAAGCCTTCCAAGGAAGTAACCTGGTTGTTGTTGACCTTCAGCGTAGACAACTCGGTCAACCCAAACAGCGGTGCCAACGAGGTGATTTGGTTGCCTTCCACATCGAGACGTTGCAGGTTCGGTTGGTAACCAATATCTGCGAGAGACCGCAGTTTCGAGTTCGTGATCGTCAGTTCTTTGATCGACTCCAGGTTCTTCAGCGGGGCAATATCGGAGATATTGCTATCGTCCAAAGTCATCCGCTCAAGTTTTGATGCGAACTCCAGCCCTTGCAGGGAATTCACCTTACCGTTGCCCTTAATCCCCTCTCCTACGCAACTGAAGCTATACAGCCGAGCCATATCCTTGCGCGTAATATCATTCCCATCCGGAATGTCGAGTTCGAAGCGGATACACTCAGCCAGGCGCGGGTCTAGCTCGACCGGGATTGCCTCGATGGAAGGGTCATCCACATGATAGTTCGGCGGACGCAAAGTCTCATATTGCTTTGGGAACAATTGCCACAGAACCGGTGCCGCTACCTTTTTATCCTCTGTATGTGGCGTCATGCCCGCAATCTGGAAAGTCGCCACAAAGGGCTCGGCGGATTCCCCCGAATAAAATCCGACCAAGTCACGAGCAAATTCGGTGATGATCGGCTTATGCGAATAGACAAGCAGATAGCCGTCCCGGATTTCTGCCTGTAGATCTGGCATCGTCAACAAGACGTCGTCACGCTCAACGGCCTTTCCAGGATTAGCCATGGTTCCCGCGGTTTTTCCATGAACCTTGAGTTGCTTGTTAGCGAGATCCAATACTGGGTTTGCGAGAGAAACATCGAGAATTCCGCCATACTTGTTCCAGGAAACGGAACCGTCAAACTGCAATTCGGTGAGGTTCGCTAGATCGACCTTCTGCTTGCCTTTAGCTGGCCAGAACAGTGACCGGTTATGTTGGTCAAGTTCAACACCACCAGCACGTGTTTCGTTTTCCTCACCGACATACTGACGGAAGCTACGGCGCCAATCGAAATTCGCTGTACCCGTTTCCAAGGTCACCGAAGTTTCAGCATCCTTTGGAAGATTTGCCGCGGCAATACCCTTGCCACTAGTTAGCGTCGAAGGCGCTTGGTTAGCTTGCTGGTCTTGTGCATTATTCTGGTGCTGTACAGTGGCCGGTTGAGCTACGGCATTAACACCGGCCGTGCTGATCAGCCCGACACAAAGTATTAGACCCAGGCTGCGTTTACTGAATTTATTCATTTTTCTCTCTTCTTTTCAATTATTATTTTCAGAGCAAACCGATTAGCCATTAGGCCTACTCAAGGCATTAACGGCAGGCAAAACCACCCGAAGGCCTCGCCCCCGTAGAGCTTTCGGCAAATAGTTCTGCAGTGAGATGTGCGTCATTTACGGGGCCGCAATTAACGTTTCAGGAAATCTAAAACTCCCGCTTTTTCCAGAATTGTGGTGATTATTGCACCCAAACTTCCCAGGGTGAATACCCCGAGCAGCACGTTCCAAACAGTAAAAAACGAAGAACCTGGAAGGTTTTCACCCTTGCCAGCAGCAGTATCGTTCATGTCCTTACTGTTTTCCGCTGCATTTTGCGCAAGCACAACAGTAGATGCCTCAGAGGAGATCGCAACAGCCTCACCGTTGGTGTCAGCACTTGCGACGTGGCTCGATCCTAGAGCCAAACTAGCTGCTACGACCGCAGCAGCGATGGTTTTCTTCATTTCATTCTCACTTCAATTGCTTAGAAACGGCTGGGTTGGCCGCCAACACGCATGAATAACCTTAGCATTAGTTAATTTAACTTAGCAACACTTTAAATTCATAATTTTAGCTGTCAACGATCCAGCAAGCTGATCAAAGCCGCACTACCCTCGCTTACCTGCTGGCGGGCAGGATGCACCGTGACCAACCCATCAGACGTCGAAACGCTGATAGGCCAGCCATAAACCTCAGAGAGTGTTTCGGAGGTGTAAACCTGCTGCACAGACCCCTGTGCCGCCACGGAACCATTGGCTAAGCAGACGATGTGATCGCAATATGCCGCAGCAGCATTAAGGTCATGCAACACCATCAAGACTGCCTTGCCCGCTACTTGCGCTAGCACACGAACCAGCCCCAGCACCCGTTCTTGATGTTTAATGTCTAGTGCTGCGGTCGGTTCATCCAGCATGATTACCACGGTGTCTTGGGCCAACACGCGTGCCAATGCAACTCGCGCTCGTTCACCACCAGAAAGCGTTACGATGTCGCGGCCAGCCAAGTGATGGGTTTCAGTCGCATCCAAAGCCGCATCGATTATTTTTTCGTCGTCAATCGAACGTTCGCTGTCTTTCCAGGGCCGCCGCCCCATGGCCACCACATCACGTACTAAAAATTCAAAGGAAACCGAAACATCCTGCAGCATCACCGCGCGCTGTCGTGCCAATTCAGCCGGTTTAGAACTCTCTGGGTCATAGCCACAAATCCGTATGGTGCCGGATGTTAATTCAACATCACCACAAATAGCGGCCAACAGACTGGATTTACCCGCACCATTTGGGCCAATAAGACCAGTTACTTTACCGGCTTCAGCTGCAAAAGAAACTCCGTCGAGGATGCGCTTTTGCCCGATATCCAGTACCAGGTCATTCACTTTGATCACGGGCTCGCCGGAAAATTCCGCGTCGTGACCGGGCGTTAATGGAGAATTCATCGGTGCAACCCCTTCCGCAACATGCGACGCAACAGGACAAAGAAAGTCGGTCCCCCGACTAGTGCAGTGAATATTCCAATTGGAAGATCAGCAAACGGGATCATAGTACGAGCCGCTAAATCTGCTACCCCAATCAGCACTGCTCCAGCTAAGGCAGACATTGGCAACAATACTTTGTTTTCTGGGCCAACCAATGCACGCAGTAAATGCGGAACAATCAATCCCACGAATCCAATTAGTCCAGCAAAGGCTACAGCTCCGGCTGTCAGCACCGCAGAACCTGTAATAGCGATGACCCGTAAAGCCTTGACGTTGATGCCAGTATGCCCAGCTGCGCGTTCACCAAGTGCAAGAATGTCCAGCTGCGAACCTAACCGTAATGCGATGACAATGCCCAGCAGCACGATCGGCAAAACTACCCACACGTGTTTCCACTGCGAGCCATTGAGCGAACCCATTTGCCAGAAAATGATTTGCTCACGGTTGCTAGTTGGAGCGAGATAGACCAAGAACGAGATGATGGCACCGCACACAGCATTCACTGCGATACCGGTGAGCACCAGGTTAATTACGGCTACACGCCCGCGATTACGCGCCATTTGATAAATGATCAACGTGACCAGCACGGCACTCAAGAACGCAGCCGCAGGCACGGTAAAGGTCCCGAGAATGCTGATATTAAAAACAATTACCAAGGCTGCACCGACACCAGCACCACTCGTCACACCGATGATAGAAGGCTCCGCCAACGGATTAGCGAATACGGCTTGCATCAACGTACCAGCCACTCCAAGTGCAGCACCGACTAAAAAGCCAAGCAAAATTCGCGGAAGCCGGATTTCCCAGACCACCGATGCCGAAAGACCATCATAATTTGGGTCGCGGAAGAGGATCGCCCAAAAATCGGATAGTGGCACATAATACTGGCCGAGGATGATCGAAACCGCAGCCGTCCCCAGTAATAACGCCACTAAAACGATGCTGAGGGTGATACGTAGCTTGGTGCGTTGACGGAAAATCCCGGCCGCATGTTGCTTATTCTGATTCGGACTGGGAGCCGTCAATGCTGTTTTCTGGGTCATATGTTGCCTGTGCGAGTTTGAGAAGGGTTTGTCCTGCCAGCGGGCCGAATGCCAACGATTGACCGTCGGGAAGCGTCACAATACGGCGGTTTTGCCCCGCGATTGTTTGTGCTACCCCTGGACGTTCCAATAAGCCGTCGATTCCGCCGGTGGATTCCAAGCCCTTATTCATCATGATGATGACTTCGGGGTTAATCTTCGCCAGGGATTCTGCGTTGGCGGGAGCGGCATAGCTCAAATTATGCTCGGTGGCCATGTCAACACCACCGATGCCCTCAATCAAATCTTTGGCACCAGTTCCTTCACCTAAGATGAAAAAGACTCCACCGTTTCCACGCGCATAGAGGAATGCCATACGCAACGGTTGCTCGGGAACAAGTTCTTCGATAGCCGCACGGTCTTTTTCCAGTTCTTCGGTCGATCGCTGAGCAAGCTTGTCGCCTTCCTCTGGCAATCCCACTACCTGCGCTACAGTTTTGATGTCTTCATCAACAGAATCAATAGTGCGCGTAGGTTCCATAACAACTGTTGTTACCCCAGCGGCTCGAATTTGATCAATGGCGTCGTTGGGGCCAATGGAATGATCCACCATCACCAAAGTTGGCTGTAGGTCCAGCACAGCCTCGACATTGATGTTGTGTCCGCCCTGAGTAACCACGGGGAGATCCGACAAGATGTCTTCTGTAGAAGATACGGTGCGGCCGACGATGTTGTCCGCTAATCCGAGACCGGTAAGCGTTTTTGTGTATGTGCCATAAAGATCTAGTGCCAAAATGCGTGAGACATCATCCACCACTACGTCGTGCCCATCAGCATCGGTGAGTTCCACCGGCAACATCGGAGAGACGTTATTGCTTACCGGTTCGACATCCGCAAAGCCATCCACCCGTGATACTCCGGTAAATGAACGAGGATCCGATAGGGAACTCGCTTCAGGCAGCTGTTCGCGCAATTGCGCGTCGGCAGATTCGTATCCACCCTGCACCCCACACGCGGCGACAGGAAATATGCAAAGCAACGCAACAAGCGCACTAAGCAGGCGTTTCATTTTAATCACACTTTCTGCAACTTTTAGTCGCATGGTCGAGCGGCTATTAATAAGCCGCTCCCTCACGAGGCAAAGGAATTTCTGAGGTTCAGGGTCTGTGCTGAGAAATTACGATGGGTTAGACATCACCAGGCGCCCCATGGACCCGCCGGCAATAACCAAACCAGCGATGAAGATCAGCAGATAAGCCATCGGATCGCCATTCAGCAAGCTGGATTCACCTGCTGCCTGGGACTTCACTTTGAACTTGCCTGAGCCATCTTCATAGCCTTGCGACGAGCTTTCTCCGCTAGCATCGCTTCCCAAGGCTGAGCCCATTCCACCTGCCGCGCCTGCAAGTTTTTCTGCAGCGGCATTGCGTGCTTTTTGGGCATTCTGGCCAGAGTTTCCACCGTTTGTACCGCCTGAAGCATTGCTGCCTCCAACTGCGTTACAGTCGCCAGTACCTCCCAGCTGAGCACTAAAGCTCAGTGGCGCCAATTCCAAACCAACCTCATAGAAATCCGCAAACGCTTTTGCACCAGTGGCTGTCAAAAATACTCGTGCTTCACCGTTAACTGCCGAATCATTCACATCCAAAGAAGTGAAGGTTAAATCGCCGAGCGCAACGCGACCATAATCGGTCTTATTGCCTTCCATATCAGAGGACCGGACGTTAGCGATGAGCTTGCCCGAATTACCATTGAAGCTAATCTCTAGGTTAGAGATATTGAGATCCAGAATGCCCTTGTGGCCAGTAAACTGCATGGCACCGCCATAGTTTATGGAACCGCGCCCAGCGCCCGTGTCCACATTTCCGGAGTTACCGCTAAATTGGTAGCGCTGATTTTGGTATCCCACACCATCAAGGTCCCAACGCCCTTTTGCGATAGAACCAGTGATATAAGACTGGAATGATTCTTTCAGACCCCAGGCAGCGGAAGCTGAAGTAACTGACTTCGCATCGACGCACTGTTCGCCAGCGCCTGCACCGCCTTCAGCCAAATTGGCACCGCCAGTGGCTCCAGCCCCGCCGCCAGCTACACCGCTACGGGACGTTCCACCCGTACCACCAGCAGCACCTGCTCCACCGGATGCGCCGCCAGAAGCTCCGCCGCGGCCAGCAGCTCCGCCTGCACCGTTACCACCAGAGTTAGCGCCTGCTCCACCGGAAGCAGCTCCTCCAGCACCGCCAGTGGATCCACCATTGCCAGAAGTGGAGTTGCCCCCTTTCGACGTGTTATTTCCATAATTACGGAAAGACTCTAATTCGTCGAGAAATGCCTGGCTGTTACCCATGAACGTCGTAACGCCATTCAACGTGTCATTGGTCTCTTTGAGTACATCTACGGCTTTTTTATTAAAGCCAGTGAAAGTACCAGTGATCGTCGTCAAGGTACGCTTGTTGCCGCCAGATTTGTCGTTGCTGCCAGAGCCTGAAGAACAGCTTCCATCAGTCTTGACGACGCCACGAGTAGGATCCAGCTGGGTACCCGCTTTATATGCCAAGAATAGGTCGGCTCCACCCTGCGTAATAGTGGTAGAACCGGAGAGATCGACCGAACCCGCTTGTGGGTCTACGGGGTTGTTCAGCGCAATAGTCGCAATTGGCACATTGTCGCCGGTGATTTGCGCGCCGCGCTTCGAGGTGTCAACCATGTCCGACTCGTAGGAAACGTAGTCCACGATGATCTCAGCAGTGTTTCCTTGAGCGCGAACTTTCCAGTCGGACATTGTCATATCCAACAAGTCCTCGCCACCGTAGTTATGCCCATTAAACCGAAGCGTGCCGTCGAATGGGATTGTTACCGAATCGCCATCCACAATGGCTTTTTGTGGTGTGAACACAAAGGCGCCGTCTGCTCCAGTTTCCGGCCCGTCGAAGCCAATACCATCGGCTCCCCAGCCACCATGAGCAGCTCCTTCTTTAATGTACTGGCGATAGCTGTGCTTTACCCCCCAGTAAAAACCGCATTGGCCCTGTGCGTGAGCTGTGGGCGGATTCCATAGGGCGACAGCAAACGTCATCAGTAGCATCAATGCTCCCGCGCTTATCACCACAGTCAGTTTCCGCGCTACAGTTTTCACCCTCGTTTGCTCCTTATACTGCTCGAATTAATGTTGACGAGCAACTTCATACTAAATTAGGCTTAGTTTAATCAATAAAGGCTAGCGTAGCAATATGAAGCGAGGGAAATGTGACTACCACCGAAGATTTCAGCCGTCTATATCCAGATATCGACCCGAACACAGGATTTCCATTGTCTGTGATGGAGAGGATGGCGTTAAGTCTTTCCACAGGAATTATTGCGTTTGGCGTCGCAACTGCAGAGATAATCGTCGCAGCCGTTGGCCTAGTACTCATCATCGTGACTGCTCTTATCGTCGCGCAAAAAACTGCACGACGTGTGCGCAATGAGGCCCGCACCCGATTCCCAGGAGTGGATTGGGTGGAATTCCGTAAAGCGCGCGATCTTAACTTGGGGCTTTACATCCCAATGACTTGGGCAGTGATCATTGCCGTGTCCTTGGCTGGATTTTGGTGGATCCCGGCGGACTATGCCGTTGTCGGAGGAATCATCATCGGAGTTTTTTCTGCGACATTGCTCTGGTTCATGCCTGGACTCAGCCCGCTATGGGGAAATTCCAAACGTTCTGATGATGGCAATGCGCGACACCAGAAGCCTTCTTTTTTCCGCAAAAACAAGAAGGTAACAGCCCTGCAGGATGCTGGACAACCAGCCATCAATCACCACACAGAACAATTTCCAGCCGTCAACTAACACGACGAATTACTATTATTCAGTCGCGTGCTGGGGGCACCATCGCTGCACTAATTGAACTAGCAAGCGATGGTGTTAACTTTTGCCGTAGGCCAAAAACACCGTCTCATCGGCTGGGTCATACGAGACTACGGGTGTCACGTAACCTGCGATAAGCTTTGAACTCTATTGTTATCTCACCTTTGAAACAGCAAATTGACATGGGAAAAGCCCGCTAGAACTAAATAAGCGGGCTTGAGGTTTCGACCACAATGGCCGAATTATTCATTCTCAGGAACCAATTGAGAATTATTCCTTAGAACGGGAATTTGATGCCCAGCTGCTTGAACACACCAGTGTGTTGCAGTAGCCCCAGGATGGCTGCGCCGATTCCACCGATTACAGCGAGCGAAGGAATGATCTTCGTAAAGAGATCGCTGTTCAGGTCAGCATTAGAGCTAGAGCTGGAAAGATTAGGTTTTGGCTTCTCCTTGGAAGGATCAGCTGGTTTTGGCTGTTCTTTCGACGGCGCAGCTGGCTTTGGCTGTTCTTTCGACGGCGCAGCTGGCTTTGGCTGCTCCTTGGAAGGGTCGGCTGGCTGTGAAGCTGGTTTATCCTCGAAATTCACCACGAAATCAAGCGGTCCTGCCTGTTCACCTTCTTTATATTTCGGAGAGAAAGGTACAAAAATGTCGGTGGAACCCTTACCGTGGATAGTGTTAACATTCTGAAGATTTACATCTTCAGCAGTGGTTAGGGGACTATCGAGGGTGAAAGTTGCTAGGACGGCATCATCATGCATATCGTCGAGCCAACCTCCACCTTTGAAATTCAGACCTTTGACGTGCATGTCCGCTAGAATCTGCCCTGAGGTTCCCTGGGTCTTAATTGTGACATCACTCATCGTCATATCAAGACCGGCATTAGGCCCAATTTTCTCGTGCCCGATCATGCGTGCGGTGCCATCAAATTTCAGCGTGGCTTGATCTTCCACAATTGTCGATGCTCCCGAGTTTAGAGGGAACTGTAACTTTTCTTGTTCCTGCGCTCCAACAAGTTGCACACCTGCACTAGTTTCAACTCTTCCGTTCGCTGCACCATGAAGGAGATACGACATCCAGCTATCCCTGATTCCCCAGGTCATAGAGCCATCTTTAATGCTCTTTTCTGCAGCAAACGCCTGAGGGGTAGCAATCCCCGTACCCGCAACCGCAAAAACGGTTAGCGCTGCTAATGTTTGAACCTTCACGATCCGACTTCCTCCCTTAAAATGCAGCATAACCTTATGTTATGCACCTTAGGCTAACTTGATAATAGATAGTCAAGTTAAATTTAGCAATACCTTAAACAATGGTTGTTGGGACGCTTAGATGGACTTCACATTTTGCTGATAATCCTGCTGAGGCAGTGCAGTTTCTCTGGCTTACCTTTTAGTGGAGCGCACCCAGGCCTGGGCGCTCAAACCTCATCCACTATGTCCAACCCTTGGAGCTGTGCGAACCGTCTAACGCAATTGTGTGCATTATCGACAGAATCCACCCGGCAAAAGCCTAGGTAGGCGTAGGTGTATCGCCTTCACAACTCGCACGGCCTGCAGCATCTCCAAGGTTATTTAGCCGAGTCAGTTAGGTAATATCGGCATTCTTCTCCAACGAAGGCCTCCACGGCTAGGGTTTGTGTGAAGTGTCCCAGGTTTTGTTCCGTTTGAGTAGATGGGAAAATCTGGAACATGCCCAAAAAATTTGACCAGGATGCAAAGGACCGCGTGGTCCGTCTCGTGGAAGACCGCATCTTGGCGGAAAATAT
>NZ_JAXOFP010000025.1:0-28914 GCF_041224285.1 Corynebacterium drakensteinense | reverse complement strand
TGCGGTCTTCCACGAGACGGACCACACGGTCCTTGGCATCCTGGTCAAATTTTTTGGGCATGGTCCAGATTTTCCCATCTACTCAGACGGAACAAAACCTGGGACACTTCAGCCCATCGGTAGATGCACTAGGTCTGGTGTCTGCGATTGATCCACCGCAGACACCATTTTCGGTTTGTCTTCTTCGCCTTAGTCAGTAACAAAATTTAGGAGTTGCTTCTCCAGTGTCTCTATTTCGCTGTTCGGTAGGGCACAACGGCCTCCATGGTGCCGGAGCAGCGTTACCGGGCCGTCAGTGTCTTTCCAGTGAGTACAGAAAGAATCGAGGTCTTGATTTTAGACGATCGTGCCCTCTTTACCCGCGACAAATAATTCTAAGTAAATAGGATTGATATTATTTAACAACCTGGCTGAATTTGCAGTGCCCCGGATTTTCCCTTCTACTCAGAGGCAACAACGCCTGAGACATTTCACTTCACCCGAGTCAACTGAACAGAGTCGGGATAAGCTTCACTAGTGTTGGAGCGAGCAACCCCACGATAGCGGTGAAGGATCAACTCCCCATTCTTTGACGTTAACCCACCGAAGCGAGGACATCGTAATGATTCAGAAAATCCCCTTGAAAGCTTGGGAACTGATGTTTTCTTTATTGGTGCTCTTTTTGGCTCTCTTTTATGTCTCTATAGCGTTTGATGGGGGACTCCACAGATCTATTCAAGCTGCTTTGGCTGTTGCTTTTGTACCCGTCAGCTTTTTCTGGCGGATTAAACCCCTATTGTCCTCATTCTTGATGGTGATGATTCTCTATGCATGGTCCTTTAATTGGATTACTGCACTCCCAACTAACCTGGGATTAACCCCTTTCTTCTTGTTTCTTCCTGTCGCCGTATATCGAGTTTCGCGACAATCTGACAGTAAAAGGTGGGTGACTGGTATTGCACTGCTAGCTTTCCTCTATTGCGTTATCTCTCCAGTCATGTGGCAATTTGGGCCTGCCGGAATGGCCTACCGTAGCCTCGAACAAGCCATCTCGTGGCTTCTAGTACAGTGGCTCGCGCTTTCCATAGTCCTGCAGTTCGGTCGGGCTGAACGGAAACAAGAACAGCAACGGGAACTCGATAGAAGAATAAAGGAACAGTCAAATCTAGAGAAATTAAGAAAAATCCAAGACCAAGAAAGAATGCAGATTGCGCGAGAAATTCACGATATCCTTGCCCATAGTTTGACATTAATTAATGTCCAAGCATCTGCAGGAGAAATAGCTGGGAAAACCTCTGCTGATAAAAGCAACAACGCGCAAGAGGAAGCTCTAAGGAATATTCGTAGAATCAGTTCTGATTCGTTAGTGGAAGTTCGCGGGATTGTCCGAGCATTGAGAGACAACACTAGTAAAAGCCAAGATCAAGGCCTGACTGGTTTAAGCAATGTGCATTCTCAGCTAGAGAATTTTTCGAAAGCTGGACTCAAAATACACGCTGATTTGCCATCTCCAGAAAAGCTGCAGGAACTTGTACAATCTGCGCCTTTAATTACTCAATTGGCTGTACGCAGAATCATCGATGAGTCGCTAACGAATGTCCTTCGCCACCAGGGCGTTGAAACTTCTACGACTATAAAGATGTCAATTTCTTTTGTCACTAATGAAATTTCTTTGACTATTACAAGCAAATCAGAAGGAAAGAATGTCGAATCGTTTGACGGCTCAGGAAGTGGCATAATCGGTATGCAAGAAAGAGTGGCCAATCTCGGCGGCTGGATTACTTTCAAACGCGAAGGTGATATGTTCGCCGTAACAGCTTCGGTGCCGATTCTGCTGGGATAATATCCCCGGACGCGCAAAGCGTGAATTATTTAGACGGTGGTAGAGATGAAGATTCGAGTGCTAATCGCGGATGACCAGCCGCTGATGGCTTCTGCCTTGAAAACAATCTTGAGTACTCAAACAGACCTTGAAGTTGTTGGTTTAGCGCAAAATGGGATTGAAGCGGTTCAGATTGCCTCCCAATGGAAGATTGATGTTGCGGTGCTGGATATTCAAATGCCACAAATGAATGGGTTGGAAGCTGCAAAGCAGATCTTAAAAGAGCATAAAGATACTAAGGTGCTGATGTTAACAACCTTTAGCGACGATAATCTAGTGGAAAGTGCCCTAGAAGTTGGAGTTCACGGGTTCCTGCTTAAAGATATTGATCCTGAAAACTTCATCAGTTCTGTACGTCGAATTTATGAAGGAGCTTCGATACTTTCTCCGGATGTAACTAACTTCGTATTCGAGGAATTTCGGCGAAGATCAAGCTGGAAGCGTAAACCCACTAATGACGAAGTCAAGATAGTGAACTCTCTGACCGAACGTGAGAAAGAAGTTTTAGGACGTATTGCCTGTGCGGAGACGAATGCAGAGATTGCGGGTGCTCTTTTTATAGGTACCGCGACGGTCAAGACATATGTTTCTCGGCTGATAAATAAATTAGGAGTTCGAGACCGCGTTGGCTTAGCTGTCTGGGCACACAAAAACCATTTGACGAATCCAGAAGAATCATCGCAGTATTAAGCAACCGGACAAACGGCTCGCTTCATCCTCTAGGCTGATGCCGTATTCCGCCGTGTGACGTAGCAAGACTTCGTGAAAAGCATCCTAGAGATAGATGTTTTTGTCTTAGGTGCGCCGCATCATAGAGTCATGGCTAAGACAGACGGACTAACACCTGCAATCTCATGTAATGATCTGCGGATTAGTTATTCAGGGCATGTAGTTCTTGATGGGTTCTCGATGGACGTAATCCCTGGTCGGGTCCATGCGCTTCTGGGACGGAATGGAGCAGGGAAATCTACTTGTTTCCGTATGATTCTTGGTTTGGAAGACCGCGGACAAGGGGCTATCCAAATATTTGGCTCTCCCCGGACTAGAGACAGTCTGAAGAATATCGGTGCCTCCATCAATGGGCCAGCCTTCTACGGTCACCTCTCAGCGCTAAATAATATCCGTGTCCACGCTAAGCTGCTCAATATTCCAGATCTCCAGGCACAGGAAGCGCTTGATTTCGTCGGACTGGGACATGCCGGGAGAAAGAAGGCGCGTTCTTTTTCCACTGGCATGAAGGCACGACTTGCTCTTGCAATGGCAATTCTTGGACGCCCTCCTATCCTTATTCTCGATGAGCCTCAAAACGGTCTTGATCCGCAGGGGATCGCAGATCTGCGAATTCTTATACGTAATTGGGTGAAGTGTGAAGGTACCGTTTTGGTTAGTTCCCATCAGCTCGGGGAAATTTCTAAACTCGCTGATGACATCACGATCCTAGCCAAAGGACAGAGTGCTTATTCTGGGCCGTTGAGCCATTTTGCAGCAAGAGATCACCTTGAAGAACGCTTCCTGGCCATGACCCAAGGAAGTGAAAAATCATGAGCAAAATAAGGTCTGTGTTTGCTCGATCGCAGAGTGCGCCGAAAGCATCCTATATTATTCAGGCCGAAATTATTCGCACAAAAGGATCAACAGTGCAATGGTTTCCTCTGATTGGTCTGTGGATTGGTATAACTAGTTCGACCTTAGCTTTCTGGACTTCTGGGGATCATGATGCCTCGGGTGCGCTGAGTTGGCAGGCTATGTACGTCACTGGTATGGCTGCTCCGCTCCTGGCTTTATTAGCTGGTCTTGCAGAAGATAGGGAAAAAGCTAACCGATACGGAGGAACCGACGTTCGGCCGGTGTCGCCATACGCGACTCGCGCGGCACGTAGTGGTGTTCTCATTGGAGTGTCTGCATTATTTCACCTGTTGAACTTTGGGTCGTCCTGGGCATTAACAATAATGGATGGCCGTGACGGGGCGAATTCCCTTCTTATTGCAGGTGGGCTAGCGTTTATGTGCAGCATTTCGACAATTTGTATTTTCAGCCTGGTTGCACGGTATTTCTCTATTGTAATGACGTTGTTAGCAGCGGTGGTGTATCAAGTAGCCGGAACTCTTTTATCTGAATCCTCATTGTGGCATCTGTTTCCACCAGCCTGGCCTGTGCGTTTGCTTCTACCTGTGCTTGGTGTTCACTCTAATGCGGTGCCTTTGACTGGAGGAGAGTTACTTGCGCAAGAAACTCCTTTGCAAGGCATTATCCGTAATAGCCTCTTGGCGCTTGCTGCTTTTAGCTTGGCAATTTTCGCGCGAGGGCGCCAAAGAAAAGTTACGAATAAGAAAAATACTCAAGCCCAACGACAACAGAGCATTTCACCTGTACAGTTTTCTCTTGATTCTGTATACGCTTCGCCTGATTTTTCTGGGCGCAATAGTCCAGACAACCTGGCTCTTGCTTTATCGTCCATCGGGATCGCATTATTCCGTAGCAGCATTTCGTGGTTGTTATTTGCCGTGTTAGTGGTTTTTGGGATGATGGCTGTCTTTTATCCAGCAAGCTATATCAGCGGCTTCTATACATTTTTCGTCCTACCCTTAGGCGCAGGCCTTCTTCCTATCTTGAGTTGGAAATTGTTGTCTTCTGCGTGGAGAGTCACTGTATTGGAGAACGCTAAAACTCGTGTTTCCTACCTTATATGGCATTACATCTTGCTCGTATTTCTCGCGATGGTACTAGGAGTTTGTCATACGTTTGCGGGCGGGAATTTTGCTGAAACGATGAAGCTTGTCGTGTTGTGGTCAACGACGGGAGTCGTGCTGGTGACTATAAGTACCGTGCTGTGTGTGTCCTACGGTGCTGGCCTCACGATCGCATGGTCAATCTTTATCACGGTATTGTCGGCGACTCTGGGAGGTGATGTCCTGGCTGAATCCATTTTGTGGGTTGTAGCGTTGCCTGCCTGGCCAGAGATTGCTGATACTCCAGAACGGCTCATTTTTGCAGTGATAACTGAATTACTTGTTTTTAGCCTAACAGCGCGTTGGTTTTTCGTGGCACTCAGAAAGTTTGAGCGAAGATCCTAGGTTCTGATATTCAGAAAGGTGACCTGACCCCCTGTTTGGTGGACACCTGATACCCAGAACGTTTGAAGTGTCCCAGATTTTCCCATCTACTCAGACGGAACAAAACCTGGGACACTTCACTTGGGCTGTACTGCTGCGACTAAGAAAGCCTGCTGTTAAGGTGTGAGTATGACTACAGCTATTATCATTTTTCTCGCTATCTATTCGGTAAGTATAACTTTGATGTTTTTGCGGAAGGATAAGGGGAATAAAAAATAGTATCAATCTTTGTGCTTGAAGCTCCGCCTATCGTAGAGAGCTGGGCGGAGTTTTTACGCGCTCGATTTCTGTTGGTGGCGGCTGCGTTATAGGTCTAAGTAGCAAACTGGGGGATGCGGACATTTTTAGGAATATTCAGAGTAGCAGCTTGCGTCGGCGTTGATTGATGCTTAAGCTGCCGAACTCAAGCTTGATTCTTCGTTCGTTATAGAAGTCGGCATATTCATGAATCGCTTTCTCTAATTCCTTACGACGAGGCTATTTACGCCCATAAAACATCTCTCTTTTCATTCGGCCGAACAATCCCTCGCACGCTGAATTGCCGGGGCAGGCTCAACCATGGCTCCCAATTTCAATGGTTTATAGCAGCAGAATCCGGGATGCTTCAATTTACAAGGCCCGCCAAACGAAGGCTTTCGTTTAACTGGAAAACCGAGGCCCAGAAATCTCCTGTTTTTGCGGCAAGCGCATTAGCAAGCAGGGAGCCGGTTACATCAAATTGCTCTAGCTGAGGATAATAAATTCCAAGTAGATTATGCTCATGGCTAATTTTCTTGTCCAAGATAGAAGCATGTGCCCACTGCCCTGAGAACCGCCTGCGTAGACCTTCTCCAAGGAACATCTCGTATTCAATTCGGCGAGGGGAAGGAATCGTTTTTGCGTTTGCAAGCAACCATTTTTCGCACGCTTTTAATGATTCTTGGCTCCACGGGGTGCTTTGTTTTATTCCGGGGAGTAGAAGGTGCTGTTTCGAATCGACGTAGTCTTTCGCCTTCTGCGTCCAATCGGCAAGATTTACCTGCGAACTAGCCACCATACTGGCCCCCATCTTTCATAATTTAAGTTAATCTGATCATAACTTCCGGAAAATCGGGGCACTAAGTTGGCGCAGTAAGCTGGTGCTAAATGCCCCCGTAAGCAAAGGAACTGTCATGCGCATTAATGAGCACGAATGGGAACTGGTAGAAGGCCTCAATCTGCCGTACGAGGAGGATGAGAACTCCACCCATGCGCAGTCACGCCAAGCCCGTGCGGTGCCACAAGTAACCAAGGTCGCCGAGCTAGAAGGCGCCACCGTGGTGCGGTTATCCTTCCGTGCCGGTGATACTATGGCGAACCACAAGGCCCCGCGCCCGATCCTGGTGCTGGGGCAAACGGGTTCAGTCACGTTCACTATCGGCGACGCGGATGCGGGCGAGCCCGTAGATGAAATCACACTCGCTCCGGGTAAAGCCGTGCACGTCGACGAAGGCAAAATCCACGCCTTGCATGCCGACGCCCCGGCAGTGGTCACACTGTTGATCCTGGGCTAACAAGGCCAGCGGTGCAACGGTGATTGCCCCAGCCCGTGTGCGGAGCAGTGCTTGTTTTCGCTTTACTGGTCTTACTGCCTGGAGAAATATGCCAGCGCCCGGGGTATCGCGGTAGCAATCGCGCTTGCCGACGTCGGCGCCATCCCAAATTCTGTTTGTGCAGCAAGCTGCGCGGCCCAAGAATGCACGACGACAGCGCGTCGGAAAACGTCGGCAAGACCCGACTGGGCTGCCTCCTCGTTGTGTTTAGCTGC
The DNA here is from genome assembly GCF_041224285.1 of Corynebacterium drakensteinense. Taxonomy (NCBI): domain Bacteria; kingdom Bacillati; phylum Actinomycetota; class Actinomycetes; order Mycobacteriales; family Corynebacteriaceae; genus Corynebacterium; species Corynebacterium drakensteinense. Next base: position 22,154 of record NZ_JAXOFP010000025.1, on the reverse strand, counting down.
TGGTGCATTCCACTCGGCGAGGAAAGCTCCCAGAATTCCGGAGAGCACATCACCGGAACCAGGCGTGGCAGCCCACGAAGAACCCGTATTCACTGACACCAACCTGCCGTCAGGGCTGGCAATCAGAGTGATCCGCCCTTTGCGCAGCACCCACGCATTGAGTTGTGCCGCCAGGGCACGGGTAGTGCGCAAACGGTCGGTGGCGTCGTTTGCAGAAGCATCCTGATCCGGCGCAGGTAGCGCGTCTGCTAAACGCTGGAACTCTCCATCATGCGGGGTCAGTAGCACCGGGCTAGTGCTTGCCCGGTCGCGCAGGAGCTCCCGCAACTGCGCGCTAGCCGCTAACAACGTGATGGCGTCGGCATCCAACACCAACGGCTGCGAACCGCGCAGTGCATGTTCCAATTCCAATGCGGCGGAAATATCTGTTCCGCGCCCTGGGCCAACAACCAAGGCTTGTACCCGTCCGGCGGTGCGCACACTGGCGTGCGTGACTGCTTCCGGATGCGCACGCACCACATCACGCGTGAGCTCGGCAGGACCAATCACCCGCACCATCGACGGCGTGGCGGCGATGGCACCGGCCGTAGCTAAAATGCTCGCGCCGGGATATGCCGCCGAGCCGGCGCACACACCAACCACACCCGAGGAATATTTGTCCCCAGCTGGCTGCGGTTCGAGGTTTCCGGGGCCGCTGCCGACGCCGACTGTGCCATGCTGGAATTCCGGCACACCTGGTGCTTGTGGTGGTTCCGTTGCGCTGCCGCTTGCCGACGCCCGAACCTTGGTTGCGATTGCTGGAACCTGGAAAAACTCGACGGTGCCCTGCTCGAAGCCGGTGCTGGTGCTGTTACTGGAGCTGGCACCGGCGTTGGTGTTTTCTGTAACTTTGCTTTCTGCAGAGTTTTGGTGCGCAAGTTCTTCTGCAAACGAACGTGGGCCCTGTGGCAATTGCAGATCGGCGATCACGACTTTCCCGCACGCAGGTGTTGCCGCGTGCGCCAAGCGACCAGCACCAAAGGAGATCGTGACCGTCGCACGCACATAGCTATCGCCGGGGCGGCGCTCACAAGTTGCCGCATCCTGATTTGCGCTTGCAGCCGTAGATGTTGCTTCTCGGGCGGTGGTTTCAGCGGCTGTGATTTCTGGAGCCGTGGCGCCAGTATCGCAGTGCACCCCGGTAGGCACATCAATGGCAAGCACATCGGTACCGGCGCGGCGCTGCGCGGAAAAGAACTCGGCGATCTCACCGGAAAGTCCGCGGCCTGCAGATAAACCAGCGATCGCGTCGATAATCAGTGCCGGTGCTGTCGCTGGCCCAGGTGCTGTCGCAGCTCCCGGTGTCGTCGCTGCAGCTGCCGTCTTCGCAGCGGCAACCAGTTCCCGAGCACTAACCTGCTCGCCACCGGCGGCGCGGAAGGCCTGCCACGCAGCAGGGTGTACCTTTGGGGTGCCGTCGGCACGCGTAGACACCGGCACCGCCTGCACACGGTAGCCCGCCAACAACAAATGCGTGGCGGCAAACAAACCATCGCCACCATTACCGCCGGGGCCGACAGCAACCACTACGTCTGCAGCCCCCGGCGCTTGCATGTCGCGCCCGCCTGTAGCCTGCTTAGGCGTTTCCTGGTGCGCGGGGGTGCGCCTAGACTGCGCCCGCAACATATCTAGAGCGGTATCGGCTACAGCAGCGGCGGCGAGCTTCATCATCTCGTCGTCGGCAACCTCATGGGCCATGAGTGCTTTTTCCGCAGCGCGGATCTGGTCAGCAGAATAAGCGAACATAAACCCAGCTTAACCGCGCCAGCCGAAGCCTGTGGTGGGAAGCTGCGCTCACATGATCAAGCCTGGCAAGTCGGGCACCAAAACAGATTGCGCCCCTCGTAGGCTTTCATCGCGATATCCGAGCCGCAGACATAACAATCATCGCCCGCGCGCCGGTAAACATAGACTTCACCGCCGTGCTCGTCGTCACGCGCCGGGCGGTGCATCACCTCCGGGGTGTGCTCATCGCGCACCGTATTAATCTCGCCGTCGACTACGCCTTGGCGCATCAGCACCACCAGGTCCTCCCACATAGCGAAAAACACGCTGCGGTCAATCGCATTGCCCGGAGTAAACGGCGACTGCTGATGCCGGAACAACACCTCCGCACGATAAATATTGCCCACCCCCGCAAACAGCTTCTGGTCCATCAACAACGAGCCGATGCTGCGCTTCGAACGCTGCACCTTCGTCCATACCTGCTTCGGATCGGCATCATCGCGTATAGGATCTTCCCCGATCTTGCCGACGGCGATGGCGTATTCCTCGTCCGTGATCAGCCGACACCACTGCGGGCCGCGCAGATTCGCCGCCAGGTGGTGCGAGCTCCCGCTGTCGTCGGCAAGTGTTTCGATGCGCAATCGGATCTGCCCCCAGACCTTCTCGCGATCCTCAAAACGCAAGTGCCCAATCAGGCCCAAGTGGATATAGATGATGTGCTCGTCGGACGCGGCGTCGAAGTGCAAAAATAAGTGTTTGCCAAAAGCTTCCGCGCGCTCGAGCCGGGAGCCGTCGACAAGCGCTGCTTCCGTGGCAAAACGGCCCTGTGGGCTGGTGATATGCAGACGCTGGGTGCCAAAAATGCGGGTGAATTCGTCGGCAAGACGGTGGATGACGTGTCCTTCAGGCATGCCTCTAGCCTAGCGGTGCGCGTGCGCCGGGTTCGTGCTGGGCGCTGGATAGCAGCGGGTTGGCCTATCGTTCGACAGCTATTGCTAGCCGGCAAGCGAAGGCGCGTATACTAGTCATGCGTCATAGATTTTTCGAGGCTGCACGCGGGGGATCCTCGCGAGAGAAAGTAAGGCACAATGGCGCATAAGATCGGGTTTGATCGAGAGAAGTACATTCAACTCCAATCCGAGCACATCAACGCTCGACGGGAAGAAATCGGCGGCAAGCTTTATCTTGAAATGGGGGGCAAGCTTTTCGACGACATGCACGCATCACGCGTGCTGCCGGGTTTTACCCCGGACAACAAGATCGCGATGCTGGAGCAGCTGAAAGATGATCTGGAGATCATGATCTGCGTGAACTCCAAGGACCTGCTGCGCAATAAAATCCGCGCGGACCTCGGCATTACCTACGAAGACGACGTACTGCGGCTGGTCGACGTGTTCCGCGAGCGCGGCTTTTTGGTGGAAAACGTGGTGATCACCCAGCTGGAAGACGGCAACCACCAGGCAGAAGCCTTCATCCAACGCCTGCACCGCATGGGGCTGAAGGTTTCCCGCCACCGCACCATCCCGGGCTATCCCACTGATGCCGATCGCATCGTGTCCGAAGATGGCTTTGGACGCAACGAATTCGCAGAAACCTCCCGCGATCTGATCATCATGACCGCACCCGGGCCCGGATCCGGCAAGATGGCCACCTGCCTGTCGCAGATCTACCACGAGCACCAGCGAGGCGTAAACGCCAACTACGCCAAATTTGAAACTTTCCCGATCTGGAACCTGCCACTCGAGCATCCAGTCAACCTTGCCTATGAGGCAGCCACCGCGGACCTGGACGATGCCAACGTCATCGACCCATACCACCTGTCCGCCTACGACAAGAAAGCCTCCAATTACAACCGCGACGTCGAAGCCTTCCCGCTGCTCAAGCGCTTGCTGGAAAAACTCGTCGGAGCTTCGCCGTACCAGTCGCCGACCGATATGGGCGTGAACATGGTCGGATATTGCATCAGTGACGATGAAGTCTGCCAGGAGGCCGCCCGGCAGGAAATCATCCGCCGTTATTTCAAGGCGCTGGTCACTGAACGCACCGAGGAACTTGATAACACAATTTCCGGGCGCGTGGCCGTGGTGATGAACAAAGCGGGCGTGGAAGTCGCTGACCGCGCGGTGATCGCTCCTGCGCGCCGGGTGGCGAAGGATAGCGAGCAGCCGGGCTCGGCCATTGAGCTTGCCGACGGCACCATCATCACCGGTAAAACCTCCAGCTTGTTGGGATGTTCTGCGGCCATGCTGCTGAATGCGCTGAAACACCTCGCCGGTATTTCTGACGACGTTTTGCTACTGGCACCAGAGGCCATCGAGCCGATTCAGACGCTGAAAACCCAGCACCTGGGCTCGAAGAACCCGCGGTTGCACACCGATGAGGTGCTGATTGCCCTGTCGGTTTCTGCGGCGAATTCCGCCGATGCCCGCGCTGCCCTGGCCGAATTGAAGAACCTGCGCAATTGCGAAGTGCACACCACCACAATTCTCGGGTCTGTAGACGAGGCCATCTTCCGCAACCTCGGCGTGCGGGTGAGCAGCGAACCGGTGTTCTGGCGCAAAGGTCTCTACCACAAGATTTAGTGGTTTCTGCAGCGTTTAGGAAAACTCCTGACAGGTTATTAAAATGCGGCTTATGACTAGCCGCAGCGAATCTCTCGAATCCAAAATCCTGCTGTATTACCAGTTCACCCCAATCGCAGACCCGCAGGCGGTGATGCTGTGGCAGAAGGCTTTGTGTGAGTCGCTGGGGCTGAAGGGCCGCATCCTCATCTCTAAACACGGCATCAACGGCACCGTCGGCGGCACGGTTGCTGCGTGTAAGCAATACCGCAAGCGCACCCGCGAATACGATGGTTTTCATTCCATGTCGTTCAAGTGGTCCAACGGCGGCGCCGAGGATTTCCCACGCTTGTCGGTGAAAGTTCGCGATGAGATCGTGGCTTTTAATGCAGCCGATGAATTGAAGGTTGATGAAAACGGCGTGATCGGCGGCGGCGTGCATCTGAAGCCAGAAGAGGTGAACAAACTCGTCGAAGAACGCGGCGACGACGTCGTCTTTTTCGATGGCCGCAACGCGATGGAAGCCGAGATCGGCAAATTTAAAAACGCGGTGGTTCCCGACGTGGAAACCACGCATGACTTCATCAAAGAGATCGAGTCCGGTAAATACGACTGGATGAAGGATAAGCCGGTGGTTTCCTATTGCACCGGCGGCATCCGCTGCGAGATTTTATCGTCGTTGATGAAAAACCGTGGTTTTTCCGAGATTTATCAGATCGACGGTGGCATCGTGCGTTACGGCGAAAAATATGGCAACAAGGGCCTGTGGGAAGGCTCGTTGTATGTCTTTGATGAACGCATGCACATGGAATTCGGGCAGGAAAATGATCCGAACTTTGTGCAGCTCGGCCACTGTATCCACTGCGGGGTGGGCAACAACAAGTTCAATAACTGCATCAATGAAGACACCTGCCGCCGGCAGGTGCTGATTTGCGACGATTGCTATGCCGACCCGCGTACTGCGCATTGTGGGCGTACGGATTGTCAGGAAGTTGCCGAGACCGTCGCTGCGCAGCAGGGTTAGCCGCGCACCTTCTGCGTTAGCTCGGCTGGACCGCCAGGATTTGTACCGCGGCCAGCCCCCAAAACATCGCGTTGGGCACGAGTACCCACATCACGCCCATCCAGGTGCGCCAGCGTAAACCTGCTCGCAGCTTGCGCACCAGCAAGATTGCGCAGATGATCATTCCAAAAAATGGGATGGTCCAAGCCACGATCGGCCACCAAATATGTGCGGCTTCGGTGCATAACCAGGCAGCCTCACCGGAATCGCAGAGCTCGCCGCCGGTCAGACGACTAAACAGCACGCTGCCGAGCCCGACGACGAATGAGCCCACCATTACCCACACCAGAAAACGAATGGCTTGCCGTGAGGATTCTTCGTCTTTGCTGGAGCACAGGTAAGGGTCAGGGCTATGGGCGAGCTCGTCTAAATTACGGGGATTCTGCCGAAACCGTGAGGGATCGTCATCGTAGAGATCGTTTTCTGGATGCGAGAAATTTGATGTGGCAGACATACTCCCAGTCTAGGGATTTATGTTCAGTCTAGGGCTGTGCCATGAACTGTTCTTGCTGGTATCCAGCAGGCAAGACGACGGCAGGAACGCGGATATGCTGCAAAAACTCTGATGTCGGCGAGCCGATGAATACACGTGGCGATGGCCCGGCATCGCTGGAATCGAGGCACAACAGATCGCCTTTCTTCCACTTCAGTGCGTCGATCGCTCCACTCCAGCCATCGCCGGAACCGATGCCGGTTTCGACGGTGATATCGGGGAAACAGTCCATGATGCGATCCCGTGCTCGGTCGAGCATCGCCAGGGCATTTTCGTGCCATTGATCGGTGAGATCTTGCACCAAGGATTTTTTAATTGTCACTGGGATGTCCACGATACCGGTGGGAGAAAACGCGACGATCCGCAGCGGCAAAGAAAGCCTATCGGCCAAGCTTGCGGCATAGAGCAGTCCGGCTTGCGAGGTGTCTTCGCCGGATTCCAGGAAAGCATAGTTGAGGCGGGTGATACCGTGTTTCGACAGCTTCGTTGCGCGCGGTGCCAGGCCGAGGGGGCTGGGGGAAGAATGCAGCAACGCCGAGGTCGTGGAAGAGGTATGAAAACGCCCTTTGGGGGTCGAGGCGCTAGAACCAACGATGACGAGGTCAGCGTCGAAATCCTTCGCTGCTTCGCTCAAAATTGGGGCGGGAGACGAGCCGTCGGCAAGCACGGAAACTTTGTCGTCCCAATGCTGCGGATCAACTTCGGCCGCAGTCAGGGCTTGCTCGACGGCAGTTGCGCACGCCTTAGCCTCTTTTTTGAATGATTTCTGGTACTTCCCGCCGAGCTTTGCCAGCGACGTTGCTGGCCACGGCCGCAGCAGGATAGAGATCACGCGGATTTTGACGGGCATGGAGCGTGCAAGCCAGGCAGCATAAGAGATGGCTTCGTGCCCAGAAGAAGTTGGGTTCCACGCGACGAGAATATGTACAGATCGCCGCTTGCTTGTCGACGATCCAGTAGCGGCAAAATCAGTGGCCATGCAACCCATGAAACCTTAGTGTAGTTCGTTTTGCTTCGACGGAGTGTATCGCTCAGCTAATTCGACGATGATGTCGGAAAGCTCCAAGGCCTTCGTCAGAGTTTCTTCATCGAGGTGGTCGAAAAGCGTCGCTAAAGTTTTCTGCCGTGCTTCACGCGCACCTTCATATTCGGACTTGCCCAAGTTGGTCAGGGCAACTTTTACTCCACGACGATCAACGCTGTCTCGGACGCGGCGGATGAGCTCTCGGCGTTCTAACTGCACCAAGGCGTTGGATGCGGTGGGCATCCGGATGCCTTCGGCTTCAGAGACTGCGCTAATGCGGCTCGCACCATTTTTGTACAGAAATTCCATGATCGTCATCTGTGCTGGGGTCAACGAATAGTGACTAGCGATGCGATCATACAAAACTCGCAAACGAGTCAAAGGTTCCTGGAGTTTCGCTGCCACTTCTTCCGCTGTTTTGCTCATGGCTGATAGCTTAGTCACTTTCTGTGATGAATGCTTCTAGCTCGGCCGAAGCCTCATCGTCGGCAAGCTGAACCGGTGGGGATTTCATCAGGTAGGACGATGCGGCGTGCACAGGGCCAGCCACTTTCCTATCCAAAGCGATTTTAGCCACTCGCACGGCGTCGATGATGATACCCGCAGAATTGGGTGAATCCCAGACTTCGAGTTTGTATTCCAGATTCAATGGAACCTCGCCAAAGGCAGAGCCTTCCAGGCGTACGTAGGCCCATTTGCGGTCATCGAGCCACTCCACATAATCAGACGGGCCGATGTGCACGTTGCGGCCAGACTTGAGGCCCGCCAGCGGACCCTTCTGCAGGTTAGAGGTCACAGCTTGGGTTTTTGAGAGCTTCTTCGATTCCAGCCGATCGCGGTCGAGCATGTTCTTAAAGTCCATGTTCCCACCCACGTTCAGCTGCATCGTGCGATCCAAACGTACGCCGCGATCTTCAAACAGTTTCGCCATCACGCGGTGGGTGATGGTTGCACCCACTTGCGATTTGATGTCGTCGCCGACGATCGGCAGCCCCGCGTCCGTAAACTTCTGGGCCCATTCCGGATCGGAAGCAATAAAAACTGGCAACGCGTTGACGAAGGCGCAGCCGGCATCGATCGCAGCCTGCGCATAGAACTTATCGGCTTCTTCGGAACCGACGGGCAGATAAGAAACCAACACGTCGACGCGTGCATCGCGCAGTGCCTGGGCGACATCGACTGGCTCTTCGGCAGATTCTTCGATGGATGCCTGGTAGTGCATGCCCAGTCCGTCGAGGGTCGGGCCACGCTGGACGGTGACCCCGGTGTGGGGGACATCAGCGATGCGGATGGTGCAATTCAGTGAAGCGTCGAGGGCGTCGGCAAGATCGGTGCCGACCTTGGCGGCATCGACGTCAAAAGCGGCGACGAATTCCACATCGCCCACGTGGTAATCACCCAGCTGGGTGTGCATGAGGCCAGGGATTTTCTCGTTGACGTCTGCGTCGCGGTAAAACTCCACGCCTTGCACCAGCGACGTCGCGCAGTTGCCGACTCCTGCGATAGCCACACGAACTTTGGACATAGTTGCTCCTTTACTTGGACCGGTTTGGTTGGCGCCGCATGAGATGGGCCGTTGTGCTCAACCCGGTGTGGGCACGTTATTAGCCAGACCAGATTAAACCGCTCATCGTGGCGCAGCCGCGCTGGAACGCTGGTGAATCGATCAAGAGGCAGCAGGTGGATCGATCAAGATTGGCTAGCGCATGTGCGCTCATGCTTGGCGACGGAAGGGGTGGTGTGCGGGTGAAATTAGTTCATACGGCCAGGTTGAGTTTTCCCATGGCAAAGTTTGGACTTTCACCATTGAGATACACCCCGTATTCTTTGTAGAGATATTTCCACAAGGCAATGACAGAGGTTTGACGGTGACTGAGAACTCCCAGACTGACACCGACGACGCCCGGCAGCCGCGCACCCGGCGCCAGAAGATTTGGATCACGCTCGCGATCATCTTCGTCGCAATTTTGGCAATCCCCGGCATGATTTTTGCGATTGCATACGTCGATGCTGATACCCCAGAGCCTGGTGAGGTCACCACCGCTCAGGTCTCGCATATTTATGCTGCCGACGGCAGTACGGAGCTTGCCCGGTTGGTTCCACCAGAAGGTAACCGCACCTTCGTTTCTTTGGAAGACCTGCCGGACTACGTGTCGAATGCAGTCCTGGCTGCCGAAGACCGGGATTTTTGGGATAACAGCGGATTTTCGGTTTCGGGCTTCCTGCGCGCTGCCTGGGGGCAGCTCACCGGAGACGTCAGCGCTGGTGGTGGTTCCACTATCACCCAGCAGTACGTGAAAAATGTCATCGTCGGTGATGATCACTCGTATGTCCGCAAATGGAACGAGCTGGTGCACTCGATCAAGATGACCAATGAGTGGGAAAAGGACCAAATTCTCGAGTCCTATCTCAACACCGTGTATTTCGGCCGCAATGCCTACGGCATCGAAGCAGCCGCGACGGCATACTTCAACAAACCAGCCACGGAGCTGACGATTGAAGAGGCCGCTGTGTTGGCGGCAACCATCCAGGTGCCGAACCAACTGGACCCATGGAATAACCCAGAACAGGCCGAAGGCCGCTGGAACTACGTGCTGGATGGCCTGGTCGAAATGGGGCTGATGCCAGCAGAACAACGTAGCGGCATGCTGTATCCAGAAACTCGTGACCCAGCGGAATATTCCGCTTATACCGAGGCCACCGGCCCCAACGGGCACATCAAGAACAAGGTCATCGAAGAACTCGCAACTCTGGGCATCACCGAAGATGATGTGACCAACCGTGGTCTGCAAATCACCACCACCATTGATCAGCATGTGCAAGACGCCGTGCTGCAGTCAGTGGAAGAGAACATGGCTGGCCTGCAAGAAGACGCCCGGTCTGCTGTTGCCACTATCGAACCAGCCACCGGCGCCGTGCGCGCCTATTACGGTGGCGAGGAAGCCTCCGGCTGGGATTATGCGTCTGCCGGATTGCAAACCGGTTCGACCTTCAAGATCGTGGGGCTGGCCGCCGCCTTGCAACAAGGCATCCCATTGGGAGCCAACTACGCTTCGACGCCGGTGACCCTGCCCGGAGGTATAGAAGTAACCAACTGGGATGGCAATGGATGTGGCGTGTGCTCGATTGCGACCGCGCTCGAATACTCCTACAACACCTCGTTTATCCGGTTGCAGGATGATTTGGTCAACGGCACGCAAGACACTGCAGACATGGGGCACGCACTAGGCGTGGCGAAAACATTCCCTGGCGTGGAAGAAACTCTGACTGAAAACGGCGAGCAGCCTTATGAAGGCATCGTGCTGGGGCAGTACCAGTCGCGCGTGATTGATATGGCCACCGTGATGGCGACGTTGACCAACCACGGCGTGTACAACGATCCACACTTCGTTTCTCGCGTGGAGACCTCACGCGGTGAAGTGCTCTACGAACACAATGACCACAAGCCGGAACGACGCGTTTCCGAGACCGTGGCTGATAACGTTATCCAAGCGATGCAGCCCGTTGCTGCTCACGCCGGCCAAGTGCTAGCGGGCGGCCGGCCGTCGGCAAGCAAAACTGGTACCGCGCAGCTTGGTGATACCGGCTTGAACAAAGATGCCTGGATGGTCGGCGGCACTCCAGAACTGTCTACCGCAGTGTGGGTCGGAACCGCGGATAACACCTCGGCGATCTTCAACCAATACGGCGGCAATATGTACGGTGCTAACACGCCGGGCGCGATCTGGAAGGACTCGTTGGACCGCGCGCTCGAAGGCCGCGAGCAAACCCAATTCGCTAGCCCGGCGCCAGTGCGGTGGCGGACTTACGGTGGATCTGGTTCAAACCTGATTGAATCCTACGTTCCGCCAAGCCCAAGCACCTCGAGTGGTTCTGGTTCCAGTGGTAGCGGCGCTCCTAGTTCTGTTGCCCCGGCAGATGACGACGAAAACGACAATGATGACCCGGAAGCACCGGAAGGCGCTGAGGGTGAAGGTGCACAGCCGGGCGGGCAGACAGCACCCGGCGGGCGTCCCGGCCAAGGTGGTGGCCAGAATGGTGGCCCAGGCCAACGCGGCAACCAGGGCGGTCAAGGTGGCAACCAGGGTGGTGGCCAAGGCGGCGGTCAGGCGCCAGCCCCGAATCCGGGAGAAGCCATTGAAGATGCAATCAACGAGCTGGAGAATCTGTTCTAATGAACCGTCGGGGCAGGTGGGTCGCACCTGCTGAAACCGAACCCGTCGCGCGCCGGTTCATTGAATTTCTTGGCGGTCCCGTAGACCAGCACGGGAGGCTGGCGCAGTCGCGCTGGTTCCACCCGGTGCAGGTCATCATTTCCGTGGCGATCATGTTTGCTGCCGGGGGATTTCTCACAAAAGCTCATTGCACCCGGGGCAGCATCAACCCGGACTCTGGCGCGATTGATCTGAATTGGTCTGGCAACCGTGCCTATGTTTCTGCCTGTTACAACGACATTGTGCCGTTGTTCGGCGGGCGGGGACTCGATACGGGTGGTTTTCCCTACGCCTATTCGTGGCAAGAAGATGATCTCACCCGTTACCTGGAATACCCGGTTTTGACTGGATACTTCCAGGGAGTGATGGGTTGGCTAGCCCGTGTGAGCTACCCACCGGTAGAAGCCATCAGCAAGTATCTAGTTCCGGTGCCGATGGCAGGGTGGTATTTCGTTTTAACGGTGCTGGTGCTCGCGGTGTTGTGGGTGGCCACGGTGTACATGGCGTGCGCGCTGGCTGGTCGACGTATTTGGGATATCATTCTCGTCGCGGCAAGCCCGTTGGTACTGGTCCATGCGTTTACCAACTGGGATATTCTGGCAATTTTCTTCGCGGTTGCCGCCCTGTGGAGCTTTGCGCAGGGACGCACCGTGTGGGCAGGAATCGCGATTGGTCTTGGCGCAGCCGCGAAATTGTGGCCCTTGTTCATCCTGGGCGCGATCATCGTATTGTCGTTGCGTTTGCGCCGGTTCCGCGCGTTGTTTGTGGCGACGGCAAGTGCGGCGGTCAGCTGGTTGGTGGTGAACCTGCCGGTGATGCTGGCGTATCCAATGGCGTGGCAAGAATTTAACCGCCTCAACAGCACACGCAGCTGGGAATGGACAACACTGTATGCGGTTGCGGCGCGGTTGACGCCTTTCGACGGTTTCGACCCCGATGGTGCCGAGGTTCCCGAGATTTTGAACCTGGTGAGCCTCGGGCTTTTTGTTGCCAGCTGCGTGGCGATTGCAATTCTGGGGCTCGTCGTCAAGCGCCAACCACGGATGGCGGAGCTTATTTTCCTCATCATCGCGGCGTTTTTACTCTTTAATAAGGTATGGTCGCCGCAATACTCGCTGTGGTTGGTGATCCCGGCGGTGCTGGCTCTGCCGCGCTGGCGGCTGCTGCTGACGTGGATGAGCATAGACATGCTGGTGTGGCCGGTATTGATGTGGCACATGCACGGTGTGGATAATAACGGCGCACCATCGGAATTGCTTGACGTTGTGGTGCTGGCGCGGACCGGCATGATCGTCGTGCTGATTATTTGCGTGGTGCGCCAGATGCTGGGGCACAGCGTTGATGCGGTGCATCAAGCGCATAATGGCTATGATCCGCTCGCAGGCCCCCTGCAGGTGCCGGTTGCGGCGCCGGAGCAGCGTGAACAGCAGCCAGGAGAGCACCGTCGAGTTAAGGAGAGCGAATGAACCTCATTGTGATTTTTGGAGTCGTCTCTATCGTTGTTGGTTTGACCTGCATCGGTGCGGCTTATTGGTCTATCCACCGCAGCACGACGCGTCGTCCAGCGCTGGTGCTGGGGCTGGTGGCATTGCTATTTTTGACGGTCATTCCCACCATGTTGGCGGTCTTTTTCGCCACCACGAACTCTGGCTAGCTTCCACCACCCATCGGTGGGTTGTGATTGCGGATAGCCCCTGGGTGCGCTAATCTTTGAGGGTTGCTTGACGCAACGAACCCTCCTGCCATATCCGCGAAGGTGATATGGCCGAAACTACAAGACCATAGGAGGTGATGAGGTCCGTGCGTCGCTACGAAGTAATGATCATTCTGGATGCTAAGCAGGATGAACGCACCGTTGCCCCATCCCTGGATAAGTTCCTCGAGACTGTCCGCAAGGATAACGGCAAGGTGGAAAACGTTGATGTGGTAGGCAAGCGCAGCTTGTCTTACCCAATCAAGAAGAACTCTGAAGGCATCTACGCCGTCATCAACCTGGAATGCGAACCTGATTCGGTTAAAGAGCTTGATCGGCGTCTGAACCTTTCCGATACCGTACTGCGTACCAAGGTTCTGCGTACCGACAGCTAAATCCGGATACTGGAGGTCGTAGACACACCAGCATCCCGGGAAGGCACTGAGGAGAAAACATGGCACAGGGAGATACCAACATCACAGTGGTCGGCAACGCCGTTGCAGACCCGGAACTCCGCTTCACCCCATCGGGTGCGGCGGTGGCTAACTTCCGTATCGCTTCCACGCCGCGGCGCTACAATGCGCAAACGCAACAGTGGGAAGACGGCGAAGCCCTGTTTTTGACCTGCAACGCGTGGCGCAACATGGCCGAAAACGTTGCAGAATCGGTGTCGAAGGGCATGCGGTTGATCGTTACCGGCCGTTTGCGTCAGCGTTCCTTCCAAACCAAAGAAGGCGAAAGCCGCACTGTCTTTGAAATCGAAGTGGACGAAGTGGGTCCGTCGCTGAAATACGCTTCTGCACAAGTCAACCGGAACTCGCGTGAGGGCGGCTCCGGAAACTTTGGCGGTGGCGGAAACGCCCAGTCGAACCAGGGTGGTTTTGGCGGCGGTGCTCCTGCTGGTGGTTCGCAAGGCGGATTTGGCGGAAACCAGTCCAGCCAGTCGAACCAGTCAAACAACAATGGTCCGGATAATGACCCGTGGAATTCTGCCCCACCTGCTGGTGGATTCGGCGGAGACAGCGAACCTCCGTTCTAAAGATTTAGCTCGTTTATTCACCGCAAAACTGCTGCACCCGCGCCATTGTCATGGCAGGTGTAACAAACAAAACAACGAAAGGCAGGGATCATGAAACTGATCCTCACCGCTGCCGTTGAGAACCTCGGCGCCGCAGGCGAAGTTGTAGAGGTTAAAAACGGCTACGGACGCAATTACTTGCTGCCGCGTGGCCTGGCTATCCCAGCCACCGCCGGAGCAGAGAAGAACATCGAAGGCATTCGTCGTGCCCAGCAGCAGCGCGAGATCCGCGACCTGGATCACGCTGTTGAGGTCCGCGAAGCCCTGGACAAGTTGCCGCTCGAAGACGTCGTCATCAAGGTGAAGACCTCGTCGAAGGGTAAGCTGTTCGGTTCGGTTACTGCAGAAGACGTCGCTGAGGCTGTTGCCAAAGCTGGCGGTCCGAAGCTGGACAAGCGCATCATCAACCTGCCAAAGGCATTGGTGAAAAAGACTGGTAACTACCAGGCAGAAGTTGAATTGCACTCCGACGTAGTGGGCAAGATTAACTTCTCAGTCGTCTCTGCTTCCTAGATTCTTAGAGAAGCTCTTTAAGTTAACGACAACAGCATTACAAGTACTCCCTATTCGAGTGGTCTGTGAGGGGCCATTCGGATGGGGAGTTTTGTTATCTGCAGGTTACTGCGGTTTCACGGCACCGCATGCCCACCTGCGATTGTCACCGAACCCACCGGTAGCATATTCCAAAGCAGCATTTTGTAGCGGAGGAGACAAAGATGAGCGCGGAAGCCAACGAGAATTTTGCCGACGACTATCAGCTTCCGGAACCACCACCGGAAGAGCCAAGCTTCGATGTCCCCGACCCATACGACGCCGACTTTAGCGTCTCGGATAATAGCTTCGCCGATGCTAGTTTTTCGCAGGGTAATTTTGCCGGAAATGATTCGAATTACCGCAAAGGCAAAAAAGGCGGACGCGGCAACTTCCAGAACCCCAGGGCAGAGCAGTATTCGGAGCTGCGGCAACCGCCGCACGACCGCGAGGCCGAACAGGGTGTGCTCGGTGCGATGCTGATGAGCCCCAACACGGTGATGGAAGTTATCGAACAACTCGATCCCGATGATTTCTATTACCCCGCACATAGCCTGATCTATGAGGCGATCTTGGATTTGTTCTCCAACGGACAACACATCGACCCGGTGATCGTAGCCGGGCGACTTGACCGTTATAACAACCTGGAGCGCACCGGTGGGGCGGTGTATCTGCACACCTTGATTTCTTCGGTACCCACGGCGGCCAATGCGTTGTACTACGCCGAGATGGTCGCCGAAAAAGCAGTGCTGCGCAAGCTTGTCGACGCCGGCACCCGGGTGGTGCAGCTGGGATATGCTGGCACCGAAGACGAAGAGGTCGCCGGGGTTATCGACCGCGCACAGCAAGAAGTATTTGCTGTTGCGCAGAAACGAAAGTCCGAGGATTACCAGTCTCTGCGGGATCTTATTAAGCCCACCGTGGATGAATTAGCCGCTCTTGAGCGCGTCGGAGGATTGCAATCCGGTGTGCCCACGGGCTTTATCGACCTAGATAAAGTCACCAACGGGTTGCATCCGGGGCAGATGATTATTGTCGCGGCCCGTCCCGGCGTCGGTAAGTCCACGTTGGCGCTGGACTTTATGCGCTCGTGTTCGATCGAACATGGCAAGACCTCCGCAGTATTCTCACTGGAGATGTCGGCCTCCGAGATCGTTATGCGCTTGCTTTCGGCGGAAGCCGAGATTCAGTTGACTGATATGCGGGCAGGCAAAATGGATGAACGGGCATGGGAGCGACTCACAGACAAGCTGGATGCGGTGCAAAACGCCCCGATCTTCATTGATGATTCACCGAATTTGACGATGATGGAGATTCGTTCGAAAGCGCGGAAACTGAAGCAAAACCACGGGTTAGACCTCTTGGTTCTCGACTATTTGCAGTTGATGAGCTCCGGCAAGCGTGTGGAATCCCGTCAGCAAGAGGTCTCGGAGTTTTCTCGCCAACTGAAGCTGCTGGCAAAAGAGCTAGAAGTGCCCGTGGTGGCGATTTCGCAGCTGAACCGTGGACCGGAGGCGCGTACCGACAAACGGCCACAACTGGCTGACTTGCGTGAGTCTGGTTCGCTTGAGCAAGACGCCGATATGGTGATGCTGTTGTACCGTCCAGACTCGCAAAACGCCGATGATTCGCGCCAAGGTGAAGCCGACATTATCTTGGCGAAGCACCGTGGTGGACCGATCGATACCGTGACGGTCGTGCACCAACTGCGATTCTCTCGCTTTGCCAACTATGTGCACCGTGTTTAGCGCTCACACAACGCGTCACGCAACGCGGAGGGAATATCGTCGTCAAGCTTGTTGTTGTGTCATCTGTACGATGTGCCCTAGAAGCACTGCATCTATGTGACTGTTAAAGGAGAATGTGGCCTATGGCTACCGTAGAAATCACCGAAGATACGTTTGAGAAGACCGTAGCGGATAATGACATCGTCATTGTCGACGCGTGGGCGGAATGGTGCGGACCATGCCGTCAGTTTGCTCCGACCTTTGAGAAGTCTTCGGAAAAGCACGAAGACATCGTGCACGCCAAGCTGGATGTCGATAACAATCAAGGCATTGCAGCGGCATTGGAAATTCAGTCGATTCCGACGTTGATGATTTTCCGCGACTCGATCATGGTCTTCCGTGAAGCAGGTGCCTTGCCTCCAGCTGCTCTGGAAGACGTTGTGCAGCAGGTTAAAGGCCTGGATATGGACGACGTGCGTAAGCAACTCGCAGAGCAAAACGAGCAGCAGTCGAACTCTTAGTGGGCTGCTGATTGAGACATTGCAGGCATCGTGTTGTGCCCCCAGGTCGCCATATGTTGCACATCACTGAAAAGGCGTCGAAATTTCCGTATTATTTTTGGAGTACGGCGATAGACGAAATTCGATTTTCGGAATGGAGCAAACGTGGATCTATACGAGTACCAAGCTCGTGACTTGTTCAGCGCACACGATGTCCCTGTGCTGCAGGGCATTGTCGCAAAGAACCCAGAGCAGGCAAAGAAGGCAGCCGAAAAGATTAACTCGGACCTCTTTGTGGTTAAGGCACAGGTCAAAACTGGTGGCCGCGGCAAAGCCGGCGGTGTGAAGCTGGCGAAGAGCCCGGCTGAGGTTGCCGAGAAGGCAGAAGAAATCCTTGGCCTGGACATTAAGGGCCACACCGTGAAGACCATCATGGTTGCCGAAGGTGCAGATATTGCAGAAGAGTACTACTTCTCGATTCTGCTGGACCGCACCAAGCGCCGTTACCTGGCAATGTGCTCGAAGGAAGGCGGCGTAGAAATTGAAACGCTCGCCGCTGAGCAGCCAGAAAAGCTGGTGCGCAAGAACTTCTCGCCTTTGTCTGGTCTGACCAACGACATCGCTCGCGATATCGCAAAAGAAGCTGGCTTCAGTGACGAAGAAACCGAACAGCTGGTTCCGGTCTTCCGTAAGCTCTACGAAGTTTACGAAAAAGAAGACGCTCAGTTGGTTGAGGTCAACCCACTGGTCAAGACCGACGACGGTCGCATCATCGCCCTGGATGGCAAGGTCTCGCTTGACGATAACGCGTTGTTCCGTCACGAAGACCACGCCAACCTGGAAGACGTCGCAGCAGCTGACCCGCTGGAGCGTCGCGCGAAGGAACTGGACCTCAACTACGTCAAGCTGGACGGCAGCGTCGGCGTGATCGGCAACGGCGCTGGTCTGGTTATGTCCACTCTGGACGTGACTGCCTACGCTGGTGAGGAATTCTCCTCGCAGCCGAAGCCAGCCAACTTCCTGGACATCGGAGGCGGTGCAAACGCGTCCGTCATGGCCAATGGTCTGGAGGTTATCTTCAGCGACGAGCAGGTGAAGTCTGTATTCGTCAATGTCTTTGGTGGCATCACTGCTTGTGACGAAGTTGCTAACGGCATCGTACAGGCCAACAAGATCTTGGCTGACCAGGGCATCAAGGCGAAGCCAATGGTCGTGCGTTTGGACGGCAACAACGCCGAACTGGGACGGAAGATCCTCAGCGAAGCTGGCCTGGACCACATTGAGCAGGTAAGCACCATGGACGAAGCAGCACGCCGCGCAGCCGAACTGGCTGACCAGGCTTAAGGAAGGGGCATAAACACAGTGTCTATTTTTCTCGATTCAGATTCGAAGATCATCGTTCAGGGCATGACTGGCTCTGAGGGCATGAAGCACACCCAGCGTATGCTGAACTCCGGCTCGAACATCGTTGGTGGTGTGAACCCGAAGAAGGCTGGCGAGCAGGTAGAGTTCGACGGCGGCAAGACTGTTCCAGTTTTCGGCTCCGTCGAAGACGCGAAGAACGAAACCGGCGCAAACGTCTCGGTTATTTTCGTTCCTGCCAAGTTCACCAAAGCTGCAGCTGAGGAAGCCATCGATGCAGAAATGCCACTCGTCGTGGTCATTACCGAGGGCGTTCCAGTCAAGGACACCGCAGAATTTCACGCTGCTGCACTGAAGAGCGGCAAGACCCGGATCATTGGTCCAAACTGCCCTGGTCTGATCTCCCCGGGCAAGTCGAACGCGGGCATCATCCCTGCCGAGACTGCTCCAAACCCTGGCAAGATCGGTTTGGTTTCTAAGTCCGGTACCTTGACCTACCAGATGATGTACGAACTGCGTGATATCGGATTCACCTCCTGCGTTGGTATCGGCGGTGACCCAGTTATCGGCACCACCCACATCAACGCCATCGAGGCATTCGAAAACGATCCTGAGACCGAAGCCATCATCATGATTGGTGAAATTGGTGGTGACGCTGAGGAATACGCAGCAGAATACATCAAGGAGCACGTCACCAAGCCAGTTGTAGGCTACATCGCCGGCTTCACCGCTCCAGAAGGTAAGACCATGGGCCACGCTGGCGCTATCGTCTCTGGTTCTTCCGGAACCGCAGAAGCCAAGAAACAGGCTTTGGAAGCTGCCGGCGTCCAGGTTGGCAAGACCCCAACTGAGGCCGCTAACTTGATGCGCAAGCTCATCGGTGCCTAGTAGTAGCTACTACTTTTTCGCGCACGTGTGCGCTTTGCTTTCGCTAGCATTGCGCTAATCACGTCCTGACCGGCTCGCACCACCCGCATTCGACGGGAGGGCGAGCCGGTTTTCGTGTACCCAAAGTTTATTTCCGTATCATGGGCTGCAAGAACGCAAGGTAGCAAGAAGCCTTTAGTGCAAGGAGTGGATGTTTTATGGCTAACCCCATCAGCAAAGGTTGGAAGTACTTGATGGCGTCGTTCGATAACAAGATTGACGAGCACGCTGACCCGAAAGTGCAGATTAAACAGGCTGCTGATGCTGCAAAACAGCAGCATCGAGAAATCTCTGAGCAAGCATCAAAGGTTATCGGCAATCAAAAGCAGCTGGAAATGCAGCTCAACCGTCTCCTGCAAAGCCAAGAAGAATACCAATCGCAAGCACGTGAAGCGCTACAGGCTGCGGACAAAGCTGAGCAGAATGGCGAAGCCGACAAGGCAGAGCGATTCAACGAAACTGCTGAGTTGATTGCTGCGCAGTTGGTGGGCGTAGAAAATGAGCTGGAGCAGACCAAGGAGATGTACAGCTCTGCGAAGCAGTCCGCAGAACAGGCTAAGGCAGAAATGCAGAAGTCGGAAGCGCGTCTAGAAGAGCAGCTCAACGAGGTTCGCCGTCTGGAGCACCAGGTCGATCAGACGAAGGTGCAAGAAAAGACCAGCGAAGCGGTGGAGTCGATGAACTCTCAAATTGGTAGTGATGACTCCACGCCGAGCCTCGATGGTGTGCGTGAGAAGATTGAGCGTCGTTATGCCAACGCGCTGGGCGCCCAGGAATTATCGCGTAGTTCCGCCAGTGATGCGATGGCGGAAATCTCGGCGAATACCTCTGCGCGTGATATCAAGGCCAGCGCGAAATTGGATGAAATTCGGGCCTCGATGGCTCCGAGTTCAGATGCCCAAAAGAAGGCTTTGACCGGCGACAACTCGGACACCGCTGACGGCTCAGAGGATCGCGTCAACGGCGCCGATGGTTCGCAGAACGATGACGCTAGTGATTCTGCGAATCGTTAAGTAAAACGCCGCGGATTCCGGAATGGAATCCGTCGCGAAGCTTCACGCGTTGCGTTTCGCTCAGCGTGTATTCATGCAAGGTTTCGCAGGCGAATTGCAGCAATGGCCGGTCGACCTCCGGTGGTAGCCCGCCACCGGACAATAAGTGCGCCTTATCTCGCTGTTCGGTCGAAGCCGCGTTGTCGTACCACCAGCGGGCATACTGTTGGCCGACGTCGTAAGGCGTCTGAAATCCAGCAGAGGTCCATACCTCTTCCGGCAACGGTACGTACCGGGAACGCAGTTTTCGGCGCGGTGCCATCATCGATGGGGAAGGGCGGGGTGTCGGCTTTGGAGTGGCCGGTTCCGCGGGGGAATCTTTTTCCCGAGTTTCGGCGGCAAATCCTTCAGATGCAGCACCCTCTGCGGAAGCACGCTCGGCGGCGACACCTTCTGCGGAAGCACCCTCTGGAGCAGAAACCTTGGTGGCATCGACGCTGTGCGCGCCTGTAGCGGCACGGCTGTGTGCGCGTAATTCGGCTTCCACTTCGGAAGGATCGGGTTCGTCGTCTAGTTCTTCTCCCGGTGGGGTCTCGGACTGTGTCGTCGGAGCCGCGGGCGTGATTTTCGGGCTCGCTGCTTCGTTGCCTGGAGTAGGCGGAGGTGTGTTGACCACATCGTCGGGTGCCAGCGGCGCGTCTTTAGTTTCGGCGAATTCATCGCTATCCGGTTTGCGTGGCTCCGCTCCTGATTTCTGCGGGCGACCGGCCAGCACTGATGGGGACGGCCGGGAGGGCATGGGTGCTTGCTCGGTGGTTTCAGCAGACGTCGCAGATTCCGGAGATTCCTGAGCTTCGGCAACCGCAGACGATGCTGCAGATCCCGTTTCTTCTGCCGTCTCGGCATCGATTTCCGGCGACTGGTTTTCGCGAATGGTCGGTGGAAGCGGGCCCTCCAATACTTGCAGTTCCATCGCGCCAGCGAAATCTTCGCGCGGGTCAAGGATTGTCGTGGTATCGCACACGTGACGAAGAGCAGCCGACATGGAATCCCAACCAAAGCCATAGAGATGGACACGGATGCCGGCGTTCGTTGCTTCCTGCACACCTGGAATCATGTCCGCATCGCCGGAGACTAATACCATGTCGGTAAACTGCTGCTTACAAGCGCTAGTCACCATGTCTGCGACCAAGCGTGTATCCACGGCTTTTTGTGTTCGGCGCTCGCCCCATTCAATCAATTGTCCGGTGCGCAGTTGCACGCCTTCACAGGTGCGCAAGGCACGTTGGTAGCGATGCGGACCGGTATCCGGTATTCCGTCGTACCAGTTTTGGCGGTGTACACGTTGACCTAATTGTTTCGCGATCATCCCGTCGAGGACGGCGACGACTTCGGGTAAATCAATTTCTAATTGCGCGCGGGCGCCGATCTCCCACGAGTTATAAAAGCTCGCGAGCAGATAAGAGGTATCGACGTACACGACTGTGCGTTCAAGCATGTCTCCTAAATCCGTTTCTATATTCGTTCCTAATAAGTTTCTTCCTCTAGTTTGCCTGAATACCTCACGTGAGTCGATAAGACTGGAGTCTTAGCAGCAACAAGCAAGGCTAAAGCCAGTAAGATTAAATTTCTTTTTGCCTCGTGTACAACCTCGCGTGATGGCGCTGGGATTGACTGTGTGGTCTTGCGCCGGCGCACAACCAAGCTTCCGTTGTGTGCCATGGGCTCCAGCGGATGGGGTAGCAGAAATATCGGCGTGAGAAGACCGCGAAAAAACTAAGCGCGCCAAATTAAGGCCGAGTTATAAGCAAGTTATAGCCAAGTTATAGCGCGGTTAAACATTAAATGGCTGAGCGAAAAAACCAGCTTTGACCTGCATCAAGAGAACAGTTCAACAATCGACTTGCGTTAACTTTAGATGTCGCCTAAACTTATCCAAGTCGCCGCGAGGGGCTGACAGAGAAAATAACTTCACATGATCACCGTTTTGGTGGGAAGCTTGTGCTTCTTTTCTGAATCGGTTGAGTGTGTTTGTGTTTTCTGTGTTGGTTTGTGGTGGTGATGATTTAACTTCATATGGCTGATGTGTGCTGACTGTTTGTGGTTGGTGCGCTGGTTGGCGTGGGTGTGAACTGGTCGCGGTTGTTGTGATTAACAACACAGTGTTCTGGTTTGTGTTCATGTTTGCTAGTGTGTAACATCGGTCTGGCTGCTTTACGGAAGGG
>NZ_JAXOFP010000024.1:0-34032 GCF_041224285.1 Corynebacterium drakensteinense | reverse complement strand
CCCTAGCCTCAAAGAAGGCTCCGAGGGACTGGGATACCTGCACGATGGGGGCGAGCATTAGGAATAGTGCGGTAACGAAGATGGTAAGTGCCTCTCCCGACAAATCACCGTTGTTTAACCTAATGGATCCGAACATGACGACCGCGAGAAGTGCCATGTAGGAAGCCACAGTGCTCAAGGGGTCAAGAACAGCTTCGACGAAGCTCATCTTTCGCCGATTCCGGTAAGCGTGGTCAATCTCGGTGGACAAGTTGCCAATGACCTTTTTCTCGACTCGGAAGGCCTTGATGGTCCGAATTGCTGATAGCGCTGACTGTAAGATTTCTCCGAGCGCTGCAAGGTGGTCCTGAACTTTCGACGAAAGATTCTGTAGGGAACTTGAAATAGCTAGAATTATCACTAGAGCTATCAGCAGCACTGCAACTACGACCAAGAGTAATTTCCAGTCCACCACAGCCATATAAATGAGTGCACCGATGATTACGGTGACCCCACCCACGAAATCAGTAAGGGTAGAAGAGAAAGCTGTGCTAACGATGGAGGTGTCCGACGTTATCCGTGTGGTGAAGCTGCCCGACCCCCCTTTCTCAAACTCCTTCATCTGCAGGTAGAGAAGGTGCTTCGTGATCTTCTTACGCATGTCGCGGACTGTTCGGTCCGCTGCGATGGATACCACGTACATTGTAGCGGCTGTCAAAACGGATGTTCCCAGAATAGTTAACAGTAGGAGTATCAGTGGTTGCTGAAACTCGCCGTTACTCACTCCGGATATTAACTGGCCAACAAGTGCGGGTTGAAGAAGTGTAACAGCGGTAGACAACAATGACAGGAGGATTCCCAGGCTGATTAGTCCAGCATTGTTTCGTAGAAGGTTGAAGGCTGTCATTGAGTTGAAATTTCTCGGTTCAGGCTCTCGCCGGGGGCTGGGGTTAATGTGGTGCATCAGCGATTCCGTTCCGGACCGTGAAGCGGTAGTAAAAGACGGGATCCTCATCTTGTGCATAGCCTGCCGAGCGCACCAGCATCACCTCGTACTCAGATGTGCAGGGCGAAATTTCTTCGGCATTGGCTACCATAAAATTGGCAATGGCCTGGCGGCCTGCCTGAATGACATCGCGCTCTCCTTTTGAGAGAGTAGTGTTGGCTAAGCTTTCTAAAGTGGAGAAGATGTCGATAATACCCTTGGAGCGCCGGGATGCCGCGGAATAGAAAGGGGACAACCACGCTAAACCGTCACCGTTGCGGGACATAGTGTTCTCTTTCCACGGGGAGAACGCATCTCCTTCCCGAACTCTGTAGAAAAGGTGGTCGTCATGGATTCCCGGATTGGGTGCAAAGAATGCCCAGTTGGGCATAAATATGGTCGAACTTAATCGAGATAGAAGTTCCCTGCTCCGATGGTTTCCTCCTGGATGCTGTCCGAGCAAGGTTAGAGTGAACCAAGAACCGAACACAACCGCAATTACGTTACGCAGCATGGACAGCACCACCGTCCACTAGCTGGGCAATCCGCTTTACTGCGTGCCTGTCAAGAATAATCGTCTCATGAGACGTCTCATCAAGAATGGTCAGGTCCGCAGGGGTACAAATGTATTCAGAAAAAAGTTCTTTCTGGCTAGCATCCCCTATGGACCGTGCGGAGGCGACCACTCGGACATTTGTTGATGGCTGAGGTGCTCGAATGACGGTACCGTCGAAGAGTAAATTCGCTAGCGTAGTAAATTCTCTCCTCGTGGCGCGTATGCAACGCCCGCTCCGGCGCTCCCTCCTGACTGCATCAATATGGGGATGACGCCGCCCGTCAAGGGCGCGTGGACCAATCGAGGCATCCAAGAGTTCACCCCCAAACGGACTTAGGAGATGACGATTGTTTAGCTCCTCCACACCGAGCATCACTCCCAACATGCGTTTGGGATCTCTGACGGCCTCATGTAGATGCGAAGGCTCGATGAGTAAGGCATCGCACCAGTTGGGTTCCTCTAACCTCATTAACGCTAGGTGCGCTAACAACCCCCCAAATGAATGGCCTACGACAGTAACCCGATGATACTGCTCATGCAGCCACCGGATGATCTCGACTAGCTCATCCATCGACTGAGTGACAGAATAGGGAGCATCTGTACAAAATCGGGACGCTCCATATCCAGGCCTATCGTACCTAATTACCGGCCTACCGGTGAACTCTGCTATCTCTTCCCCAAGGCGGGCAAGCGACACTGATGAATTTCCCATTCCGTGAACCAGAAGAATACAGTTCTGAGATTCATCACTACCCATTCTCTTGTACACCGCGATCTCATTACGCACACGACTTCTTCGCATATGACAAGGCCAATTCCTCGAAAATCGATCAGCATAGAACGCCCCAAGCATCTCTCCCGCTTTGAGAGCTCCGAGCACACCACCTGCAATGAGAGCGGTTTTTCTGTAGAAATCAGTCACTAAATCGTCCTTTAAGTCGATTGGTGGAATTCGCAACAGCTGGATAGGTGGAGGTAAACACTAGGAAAAATCGCCCCAGGCCCATAAGCGGGACATTTGCCGCATGAAAGGCAAACATCGAAGCAAGGGCCGCTCTCCCCACACCACGATGCAGGAGTAAGAACGGGAAAAGCATTTCCAGCATCACCGTGGAGTAGGTAAACGACTCTGACAGTCGGGGGTTTCGTCGCAGAAACTGGTAGAATACGCGGTTCCCGTAAACCTCTGTTCGAACCACCCGCTCGACCGCAGTGCCATTGAGCCATTCTCTCCCCAGTGACTTGACTGCACCGGCAACGAAGTAACTGAACGCTGTCTGCGCTGCAATAAAATCGACAGCTAAATCCCGGTTCTTCCCGCCACCTAGTCGACCCAAAGCCGATGAGGCTAGGATGATTGCTGAATACTGTTCCGCACCGTCGCTACCATTGATCGTATACCGGTTTCCCAACAGGTAAGATAGCGCACTCACTGAACTTGCCGCTAGTCTGGCATTATTCTTGGTCGGCAGCAGAAGTACCACTGATGCGCCGATGCGTGCTATAGCAAGACAACGAACAAAAATCTCTCGTGCCTCAGCATCAGAAATCCCGTCCCCGGCATTGAAGAGATGCTTTGTGTAATTCCAGTCATTAATACCCCCGAACCGTCGTTCTTTGGGAGACATCCCTTCGAGCGTTGCAAGAAGCTGGGAGAGTGCGGAAGCCCGTTCAGTAAATTCAAGAGGGGCCTGCAGAGGTTTATATATAAGCCCCTGCAGGACTTTCAGTGTGTTGATCATTTAGTACCTAGACAGCCACCAAGGTTTCTTTGTGGTCAGTTGCGGCAGGCTCGGCACCGCGCTGTGTACGGGTAACAGCACGCATGATGCGGACGGCAATACGGATAGTCACGGTTGGGGTACACGTCATCGGTGCGGATCCTATAGCGAGAAATCCGTCACGGTCGGCGGGGATCAGGCCCCGGTCTTGAGCAGAATTAACCGCAGTGGCGAGCATGCTGACTACCTTTCTCTCAGAGGTGCATGATTTGAGAGCATTTCTTTGCATGAAATGCCGATAGTGAATTATCCCACTTTTATGGGTGATAGACATGCTATCACAGTTTAACTATGGTCGCAATCACAGTTTAACTATGGCCGCAGGGGTGTATATTCAGGATGCTGGTTAAGTAGAACCAGAAGCTCTTAATTGTTTACGGCTTACGTACAGGCATAGGGGAATAGCAAGCTTTTTGAAGTGCCCCCGAGTTTTGTTCCTAGGCATTTACCTTGATTTTTATTATTGTTTGGAGCGAGTTCTGCTTCCAAAACCCGACTTCAACCTCAGTCGGGGTTCGGTATCCCAAGCTTTGATGCAATCTTGTCTCGTTCCACCATGGCACCCACTCAAACGTGGCGATTTCTACTTCGACAACATCATCCCACCTGCGAGTATGGATCAGCTCACCTCTTATGAGGGGCCGTTAAAGTTTTCAGCTAAAGCATTGTCATACCAGTCACCGACAGTCCCGGTGGAAGCGGCAATCCCGTGCTGGGCTAGCCGCTCGTTGTAGACCACGCTGACGTACTGCGACCCGTGATCTGAATGGTGAATAAGACCTGTTGTTTCTTCAGCGCACTTGGGTTGCCTGGTTGAGAGTGTGCTGCGGCAACACCTGAAGTGCGCATCGAGTCCGATAGCGCCCAACCAAACAATGCGCCTGGAGTAAACGTCGGTAACAAAAGCGGTATAGACGAGTCCTCTTCGTGTCCGTACATATGTAATGTCAGCAATCCACAGTTTGTTCGGACCCTGGGCTTTGAATTCACGCTCAACCAAGTCTGGGCGCAGATCAGGCACGTTAGGCTTACGGGTTGTGGTAGGTGACCGGCCTTTGCCTTTGCCTGAAACACCTGCCAGACGCATCAGCCGGGCGGTGTGCTCTTGCCCGATATCGATTCGGTCACGGCGGAGAGCATGCCACATTTTCCGCACACCGTAAACACCGTAATTATCCCGATGAACAGCACTAATACGTTCAACCAGCACGCCGTCACGAAGGCGACGAGCACTTAATCCACGGGCCTTGGATGGCGGTACCCACGCGAGGTAATGAAGCCACCTTCGCGATTGTTCTTCAACGTCGTACAAATGAACTCGACTGAGAAACGATCCCGGTATTCATTGATAAACCGGATCATAACGAGGTTTTGGGTCGAGTTCCGACGCGAAAAAAGCCGAGGCAGCCTTCAGCAGCTCATTAGTATCGCGTAGCTCTTGATTTTCACGGCGCGGCCTCGCGTTTTCGGCGGCCAAATCTTCAGGCACAGGTTCTGGGATGGTTCTCGAACGGCGAGCAGGCTTAAGTCCATTGACGAGCCGTGTGCCATGAAACCCCTAGCTTTGGGGCTACTGCCTGGCACGCAGCCTGCATCGACATGTTCTCTGCCAGGATGCGATCCTCCACCAAGCGAACGACGCGGTCCTTGGCATCCTGGTCAAATTTCCCTTGGCATATTCCAAATTTTCCCATCTACTCAAACGGAACAAAACCTGGAGCACTTCAATCAGCTGTCGCCAAGAAGTCTTTCGATGGTGCATGCGCTGCAACACGTGCAGACGACACTCCTGGTGCAATCTTGTAGCTCCTGATGTCTTTGAAGCCGAGACGTCAACTACACTGACTAAAGCAGCATAGTTACCGCCCGACATGTCTACTTTCCGGGGGCAACCCTCCCCCGCACCACCCGCAAAGTTGACGATCTATATAGGAACACCCCAATCCCCTTTGCGCGTCAGGTTGATCTGGGGACCCCATGTAGACAAACAAATAACCTGCCCCGGGGGCAAAACGGTGCCCTTGGAGCAGGTTAGCGCGGGCTTGTCAGAGCCCTGTTGAAACGCCGGTAGTTTAAGCGCTCGTATTAAAAATCGCGCAGGATGCGCTGTGCCAGAGGCTCAGACGATGCTGGGTTCTGGCCGGTGTAAAGGTTGCGATCTACTTCGACGTACGGTTGCATCGGATCGGTCTGCTTAAAGTCAGCACCGAGTTCACGCAGACGAGTCTCAACTACCCACTTGGCGGCTGCGATGGTCTCCTCGCCTTCTTCGGCGTTGGTAAAGCCAGTCATGGTGTAGCCCTTAAGCGGCCAGTTGTCATTGTCCATGGCGAGCAAAGCAGCTGGAGCGTGGCATACCAGGGAAAGCGCACGACCGGATTCAATACGGTCCTGCAGCAGTTTGGCGGAATCCTGGTCATAAGCCAGGTCTTCCATTGGGCCGTGGCCGCCAGGGTAAAAGACGAGGTCATAGTCAGCCTCGTTAACATCAGCCAGGTTAAGCGGGTTGTTCAGCTCCGAGCCGATTTCTCCCAGGTAATTCTCGTATTCTGCGCGCTCGCTGTCGGACAAAACATCGAGGCTGTACTGGTCTACTACTGGGGCCTTTGCATTTGGCGTCGCGAAGTCGATGTTCCATCCAGCGTTTTTGAATACGCGGTGTGGAGCAATCAGCTCTTCAGCCCAGTAACCGGTAGGGCGGGTGCTGCCGTCAGCCAGCGTCCATTTATCGGCGGCGGTAACTACGAATAGTGCGGAAGGCATAACTTCCTCCTTGTATATAGGTGAGCTATCTAATGTTCTTCAGATGTGTTGTACCCGCAAGTGCGTTGCACCCGGAAGGACAACGACACCAAGAATACGCTTCGCTGGATTTTCGTTGGCGAGATTTTTCTTCATGAGTCTTGCGGCAGAGGCAGAAAAACGCCGCAATTTCGGGCCGGAAATTCGCACCCATAGCGACATAACTGCTGCTCAAGACGATATCGAGAGAAAATACGATGTACATGAAGCCCGAATGCTGCGCCTCTAAGAAAAAAGATGATTTGTCAACTATTTCACATTCTTGGAAAGTCGGTTGGTGGCGAGTGATGTCGATTCCCGGTCTATTTCGCCGCTTGAGAACCAAGACGGAGGAAGTTAATTAAGACATCACGATGAGGCCAAGCACCCTTTTCGCTATTATTCACGCCCGCGCCACTCAATTCATTTGAGATGTACGTTAAAAACATGGAACCAAAATCAGTGACCGTCAGCCAATTTCGTAAGTCCCACGACCAAATCCTTGCGGAAGCACAACATATGCCTATCACCATCACCAGCCAGCGAAGCCGTGCCCGCGCCGTAGTCGTCTCCCCCTCATTTTTTGCTCGCGCTGTTGCAGCATTAGAAGATCAAGAAGACATCAATGCTGCCGAAATTGCCCGAGAAGAAGTTGAAGAAATCTCACATGATGAGCTCAAAAAAGAACTCGGGCTTACCGAAACCAGCACTTCTTCGTCCACAAGCGACGAAAAGAATTGGACGAATTAGCGTGTTTATGACGGGATTCACAGTAACCTTGTATCTATGAGGTTACAGACAGCTTTTATCCCGACGGCAGCAGCATTTTCTGTGTTATCGGCGTGCTCCACAGTCGAGAGCGAACCTCCGACGCCTCAAACACATATTTCAGTCACCACATCCCCAACATCACCGGCCACGGCAACACAGCCCCAAGAAGCACCTGACGCCCCTGATACCCCTGACGCCAAGCACAACGGCAAACCCACTGCACCAGTTCACAATGACCACGGAATGTTCACCGTAAAATGCCAGGTAGCAAAAATTGAATCAGATCATGGCATCGTCGGATACGTATACGGAAACCATAAAACCAGCATCCCCATCGCTGAGCAGGATGCCGAGCAGTTCGTCCCAAAATTCGGCCCGGGAAACGAGAAGCAAAATTGCAGCACGGTCGAAGAATACATCCCTAGTGGAGCCTATGATCTGCATGACCAGGTGTTCTAAACTAGCGGCATGACTACTCCAGATTCTGGCCCAGATTCTGCCCCTGCCGATGCTGCTTCCGCTGCCGCCACTGGCCCTGCCGAGAATTTGCACCCAGTCAAATTAATTGGTGGCGGCCCCGGCGCGTGGGATCTCATCACGCTCCGCGGCCAAGCCGCACTCCACGAGGCTGACGTCATCGTCGCAGACCACCTGGGCCCCACCCCGTTTCTGGATCAATTGTGCGATATTTCCAGCAAAAAGCTTGTCGACGCTTCCAAACTGCCGTATAAAAAGCAGGTCGCCCAAGAAGAAATCAACCGCATACTCGTCGAATACACCCAAGCCGGATACAAGGTGGTGCGGCTCAAAGGCGGCGATCCGTTTGTGTTCGGCCGCGGTTTTGAAGAAATCACGGCACTCGCAGAAGCTGGGATCGCCTGCGAAGTCATTCCCGGCGTAAGTTCCGCTTATGCTGTTCCGGGGTTGGCACACATACCTGTTACCCAACGGGGCGTCGTGCATGCCGCCACCGTCGTCAGTGGGCACCTGCCACCGGGGCACGAAAAATCCCTGGTTGATTGGTCTGCACTGGCGCACTCCGGTGCCACGCTGTCCATCATCATGGGGGTGCGCAACGCCAGTGCAATCGCGGATGCGCTTATCGACGCTGGCCTGGCCGCAGCTACCCCCGCCGCCGTCATTCAGGAAGGAAGCCTTGCCGACGAGCGGGTGTTCCGTTGCCAGCTCGAACAGCTCGGCGCAACCATTGCAGAAAATTCGGTGGAACCACCTGCGGTGATCGTCATCGGAGATGTAGCCGGGCTGGAATCTTCTGCTCAGTAGCATCCGGATCAGCACCCGCCGGCTCACGAGCTGCCGCCCCATCATCCACCGGCTCTGTGCGCGATTCGGTGCTTGCCGCGGCTGCACTCTGCAGCGATTCCGCCCTCATGCGTGTGTGATAACGGCGCACCCCGTGCACGGTCAACGCGACCCCCACCACCATGATCGCGAGCTGCACCGGCCACACCGTATCCAGTGGCAGCAGGTAGCGAATATTCAATGCGATAATCGCCGAACCCACCAGCCCGCCCAGGGCCACCGGGTTAATGCGGGAAATCAGCCAGGCAGCGATGGGAGCGGCAATGCTTCCGCCAATCAACAAGGCCACAACCGCGGCGGTATGCGACACGATTTCCTCCCATAAGCCCACCACAAAACCAGCGGATGCGCCCGCGGCCACCAGAAACTCCGAGGCAGAGACCGTGCCGACGATATACCGCGGCTGTTGCCTGCCGACGCCCAGCAGCGTGGAGGTAGTCACCGGGCCCCAGCCGCCGCCACCCGTGGAATCCACCAGACCACCCACGGCACCCAAGAATCCTAAAAACGGTGTGGAATACTCCGCCTTTTTTGCCAGCTTGCGTTTCGTGCGCCCTTGGCTAAATCGCCACACCAGGTTTGCCCCGATGGCCACCAGCACGACTGCGGTAATCGGCTGCGCCTTATCCAGTGGCAAATTGGATAAAAACATTGCGCCGACAAACCCGGCGAGTGCCCCGGGAAATCCCAGCCGCGCCACCACGGACCAATCCACGTTGCCAAACCGCCAGTGGCTAAAACCTGAAACCGCGGTGGTTCCGAGTTCTGCTACGTGCACCACGGCCGAAGCTTGCGCAGCACCCAAACCTGCGAGCCCCAGGAGGATCGTTGTTGAGGTCACCCCGAAACCCATGCCGATGCCGCCGTCGACAAGCTGCGCGGCGAAACCAGCCAGGGCAATAAAAATTAAACCTCTCATGATTTTCCTCAAATCTGCGCGGCTACTACCTCTGCGAGTGCCGTGCCTAGTGGTTGGGAATAGGTGATTCTGCGTTCTTGTACTGCGGATTCCCCTGCTTGCGCTGCACCAGCTGGTGCTCCACCGTCTGGTGCTGCATTAATTTCTTCGGCTTGGCGATACATTCGATCCAGCAACAAGCCATGGCTGACAAACAGCGGCACCAGGTGCATTCGCTCGTGGTGCTGGGCCAGCTCTGCCAACCGGTTCGGGCCGGTCGCAAATACCACGCTGATGCCGT
Source organism: Corynebacterium drakensteinense (assembly GCF_041224285.1). Taxonomy (NCBI): domain Bacteria; kingdom Bacillati; phylum Actinomycetota; class Actinomycetes; order Mycobacteriales; family Corynebacteriaceae; genus Corynebacterium; species Corynebacterium drakensteinense. The sequence goes on along the minus strand of NZ_JAXOFP010000024.1, from coordinate 24,657 downwards.
CGGCACTGTTCTGTTCGGCATCAGACTGATTTACGTCGGGCTGATTTACGCCGGACTGATGAGCACCGGCCTGGTTCACGCCGGCACGCCGTGCAGCAACACGACTGGCGAGCTTGTCGACGCTCACATTGGCCGCATGATCAGAAGATCCCACCGACACCAACACCACGTGCGCCCCAGCCGGAGCCTCGCGAGCAATCACCCGGGACAACAACTCCTCCATGGCAACACCGGTGCCCAGCCCGTCGGCAAGTTCCACGTCCGCCCCAGCGCGCTGTGCCTGCTGGCGCACCGCAGCGAGTTGTTCCGGAACATCAACTTTCTGGTGAAACCCACGCGTAAACAGCAACGGGACGATCACCAGATGCTTGTGCCCATCAGCAATCGCCTCGGCCACGGCGGTGCGCAGATCAGGTTCGTTGAATTCCAGGTGGCTGCTGTAGCCTTCCACCCCAGCGCTGTTCGCGGCTGCTGCGCTGAGCTCATCGATCAAACCAACAGCCTGCGGGTGGCGTGAGCCGTGCGAAAGAGTAATCAGCGCAGTCATTATTAGCTCTCCCCCCCGTTACCTCTGCCCGATTAATCCCGCAGCCAGCGAGTTGCCATCGTGCGGGTCCGCCAGCACGAATGCGCCCCGTTTGCCACGGGCGGCATAATCATCCACTGCGATCTCCACGGCGGTTTCTAATTCCACGGTGGCGATCTCATTGAGGGCTAACTGGGATTGTGCTGTCTGCTCCTGCGCTGACTCGTCCTGGCCAGTCTCGATGCTGGCCACGCGCACCTTATACTTGCCGCTGTCATACAGCAGGTGCAGTTTTTGCCCCGCACGCACGCCTTTATCGGACAGTCCCACCAGCGTGGCCGTAAATTTCCGCGTACTGCGCGGGCTGCTACCAGCGGAAATAAAATCACCGCGCACCAAATCAATCTCATCAGCCAACCGCAGCACCACGGAATCACCAGAGTGCGCCTCCTGCAGCTGTCCGTCGGCAGTATCAATGCCAACGACGGTGCTGGTACGCCCGCCACTGACAGTGACGGCATCGCCCACAGCAACCGCACCGGTGGTGACCCGCCCGGCGTACCCGCGGTAATCAGTCTGCGGCTCGCGGATGACGTATTGGATGGGGAAACGGAAATCCAGCCCGGCAGCGATATCGCTTTCCGCCGGTTGGATGGTATCGAGCAGTTCCACGATCGGCTGGCCGTCGTACCACGGTGTGTGCGCAGATCTCTCCACCACGTTGTCACCAGCCAACGCGGAGATCGGCACCACGCGAGTATGACGTGGCGCCAGCGCACCAAGCTCTGCTAAGGCGTCGGCAAGCTGGGCTTGGATGTCCTCATACACGGCCTGGTCATAGCCGACCAGGTCAATCTTGTTCACCGCGATGATGACGTCCTGGATTCCCAACAGCGCCGCAATGTGCAGGTGGCGCTTGGTTTGTTCCACCACCCCATAGCGGGCATCAATGAGCAGGATGACGACTTCCGCCGTGGACATGCCCGTGATCGTATTTCGGGTGTACTGAACGTGCCCCGGAGTATCTGCGAGGATGAAGCTGCGCTGGTCAGTGGCGAAATATCGGTAAGCGACGTCGATGGTGATGCCCTGTTCGCGTTCGGCGCGCAGGCCGTCGACAAGCAAGGAAAAATCCAGACCATCGAAGCCGCGTTTCGACGAACTCGCCGCCACGGCTTCTAACTGGTCGGATAACACCGATTTGGTGTCGTGCAGCAAACGCCCCACGAAAGTGGATTTGCCATCGTCGACCGATCCGGCGGTGCAGATGCGCAACGCACGGCGATTGTCCAGGATGGTTGCGGTGGATTCGGTACTTGCTGTAGTTGCGGTGGTTGCGGTGCTAGTCATCAGAAGTAACCTTCCTTCTTGCGGTCTTCCATGGCGGATTCGGAGATACGATCATCAGCGCGGGTCGCACCGCGTTCTGTGAGTGGAGAAGCCGCGATTTCCGTCAACACCTCATCGATGGTTTCGGCTTCGGACAACACCGCCCCGGTGCAGGACATATCGCCGACCGTGCGATAGCGCACCGTGCGGGTTACCGGGGTGTTCGAGTTTCCCGGGGTGGCCGGGTCTGCACCAGCTGCGTTTGCGGCTGAGCTGCCCGCACCCCAGGGCCCGGGAGATAGCCACATGCCGTCGCGTTCAATTACCTCACGCTGGTGCGCGAAGTAAATGCTGGGAAGTTCCAGCCCGCGCGCGGCGATGTATTGCCAGACGTCAACTTCTGTCCAATTCGAGATAGGAAACACGCGGATATTTTCTTCCGGCAACTTGCCGCCGTTGTAGATATTCCACAGTTCCGGACGCTGCCGCCGTGGATCCCAACCGCCGAAACTATCGCGCACCGAGAAAATGCGCTCTTTCGCTCGGGCGCGTTCCTCGTCGCGCCGCGCCCCGCCGAGTACCGCGTCGTAGCCGCGTTGTTCGATGGTGTCCACCAGCGGCACGGTCTGCAGCGGGTTCCGCGAGCCGTCGGCACGTTCTTGCAGTTCACCGCGGTCGATCCAGTCTTGCAGCTTGGCGACGTGCAGGTTTACGCCGTATTTTTCGACGGTGCGGTCGCGAAATTCCAGCACCTCTGGAAAGTTGTGCCCGGTATCGATGTGGATCAGCTCCGCCGGGATCGCGCCCGGGGCAAACGCCCGCCGGGCCAGTTCCAGCACCACGACGGAGTCTTTTCCGCCAGAAAACAGCAGCCCGACCTTGTCGAATTGCCCGGCGACCTCGCGCAGGATGTGGATGGATTCGTTTTCGAGTTCGTGCAGGTGCGGCGATAACGCGGTGCCGGTTGGGTGGGTTGGCTGGCTGGTGTGGGGTGGTTGGTTGATTTGGGTGGGGTTGTTCACGCTTGTGCTCATGTGTGTAGTCCGCATTCTGTTTTGTTCAGTCCAGCCCAGCGCCCGGCGCGTGGGTCTTGGCCTTCCGCTACTGGCAAGGTGCAGGTCGCACACCCGATTGACGGGTAGCCCTGCCTGGTCAACGGGTGCACGATCAGGTCGTGCTTGTCGACGTAGTCTTCCGTGTCTTGCAGGCTCCATGTCACCAGCGGGCTGATTTTCAACCGGCCCGTATCGTCGAGGCTTAGCGCGGGTGCTTGTGCGCGCGTGGGGCCGTCGTCACGCCGCAGCCCGGTGACCCACCCCGCGAATGGCGAGAGGTTGCGCGCAAGTGGTTCGACTTTGCGCATCCGGCAGCAGGCCGTCGGGTTGGAGGCATAGAGCCGCGGACCGTAGACCTCGTCTTGCTCGTTGCGGTTCAGCGTGGGCGTGGCAGTAATAAACTGCTGGTCGTAGCGCTGCTGCACCTGCTTGGCGACATCGAGGGTCTCGTCGAAGTGATAGCCAGTGTCCAAGAACAACAGGCTGGCGCGCGGGGCATAGCGGCTGGCGAGTTCTGCCAACACGGTGTTTTCCATGGACATGGTCACCGCGATTTCACCGGGCACGTGGCCGTCCGCCCACGCCAGGATGTCTTCGGCACTGGCGTCATATAGCGCGTCGGCGTAATCGGTTACGAGCTGCCGGTTGCGCGCCGCGATGTCGTCGGCAAGCGGCTCCGCCGTGGTGGCAGCGCCTGCTGGGGACCGTTCCAGGTCGCGATAACTCTGCTCCGTGCCCGATGTTCCACGTGAAACATTGAGAAAATTCAGCGACTTGTGCAGGGAGTTCTGCAGCGCCTCATTGGTGGACACCGCCGGTTCGGGCGCGGCCTCTTGCTCGTCCTGGCCGTGGAACTGCACGGAAAACACCCGCAGGCATTCGCTGCAGCTCCAGGCAAACTCCGTTTCCTCGTCCGGGAATAGCCCCTCCCCCGCGCAATACGGGCAAAACAGCGGGTGGTTCCGGTTCGGGTTTGGTTTCCGGCGAAACTTCATGACAAAGCCTCCTCATCCGCACGGACAGTCCACTGCGCAAAGGACTCGCCCTCTTCGCGTTGCGCCTGAAAGTTCTTGACGACGCGCACAACATAATCGCCCAGTTCGCTAGCCAGCACCTTGTGACCTTTGAGTTTGCGGCCAAAGTTCTGCTCAATACCCAGCGCGCCGCCGAGATGCACCTGGAAACCCTCGACACGGTTGCCGTCGGCGTCGGTCAGCGTCTGGCCCTTCAAACCGATATCGGAAACCTGCGAACGCGCGCATGCATTCGGGCAGCCGTTTAAAGAGATCGTCAGGCTGGAATCAATATCACCGATACGCTCTTCCAGCTCATCAACCAGTTCAACCGCGCGGGATTTGGTGGTGACATGGGCGAGTTTGCAAAACTCCAAACCGGTGCAAGAGATAATGCCGCGGCGGAACTCCGAAGGCTTGGAATACAAGCCCGTGGCATCCAGATCGCGGGCCAGACCGGCAAGTTTTTCGCGCGGAATATCCAAAAACAGCAGTTCCTTCATCGGCGTAGTACGAATGCGCGTGATGCCGTGCTTGTCCGCGACGTCCGCGATGGCGATCAGCTGTTCGCCGGTAGCGTGGCCGACGGTCGGCTTCACACCCAGGTAAAAGTTGCCGTCCTTTTGCGGGTGTGCGCCGATGTGGTCACGGACGCCAGATTGCAGCGGGGTCGGCTCGGCGTCAACAAGCGGAGCATCCAAGTATTCCGCTTCCAGCACCTCACGGAATTTCTCGATGCCCCACTTGGCCACAAGGAACTTCAACCGCGCCCGGTTACGCAGGCGGCGGAAACCATAATCCCGAAAGATACGCACCACCCCAGCCCAGACTTCCGGGACGCGCTCGATGGGGATCCACGCGCCCAGCGACTGCGACAACATCGGGTTGGTGGACAAGCCGCCGCCGACGAAGCAGTCAAAACCAGGGCCGTATTCCGGGTGGTTTTTGCCAATGAACGCCACATCCTGGATCTCGTGGGTGACATCCTGGCGGGAATTACCGGAAATCGCGGTTTTGAACTTGCGTGGCAGGTTGTGGAACTCCGCGCGCGGAAGATAATTCTCTTTGATCTCTTCGATCGCCGGGCTAGCGTCAATGATCTCGTCGGCCGCTACCCCAGCTGTGGGCGAACCTAAGATCACGCGCGGCACGTCACCGCAGCCCATCATCGTGGTCAAACCGACGGTATCTAGCCTGCGCCAAATCTCTGGGACATCCTCGATACGGATCCAATGCAGCTGAATGTTCTGGCGGTCGGTGAAATCCGCGGTAGAACGTGCGAAATCCCGGGAGATCTCACCGACGACGCGCAGGCGCTCCGGGGTGGCTTGCCCGCCGTCGAAACGAACGCGCATCATGAAATATTTGTCTTGCAGCTCGTGATTTTCTAATTGGCCCGTGTATTCCCCGCCGAGGTTCTGCTTGCGCTGGGTATAAATGCCGAGCCACTTGAAGCGCTTGCTGATGTCATCGGCAGGGATCGAATCAAAACCTTGCTTGGAGTAGGTGTCGATCACACGCTGCTTGACCTCGAAGGCTTCTTGTTCTTGCTTCACCTCCTCTTCCTTGTTCAGCGGGCTGGTGCCGTCTATACTCCACTGCCCTTCTGGCTTTGGTTTCCGCTTTGGGCGTGCGGGTGCGTTTGTAGTCATAAGTTGCCTCACTAAACGGTTTCGGCGATGTGCTGGGGTTTTACTTCGGGTTGGTTGTAGATTTTGTTGTTCAACCGGAGAGTCACAATCCCGGCCGAACCAATGCGTTCACAGTAATTGAACCACTTGGTCTAACCCAATGAGACCGATCGGTCTATTTAATTCATACAAGCAATCCTGCATGCGACCTGGAGTAATGTGGCCCACATCATTTGAATTTAATTCGCTAGCTAGCAAAATAGAGACAAATAGGTTCAAATAGAACGTGCTTGCTTAACGCGAACCGAATAAGCGCGTGATCACGCACGCGCAGAAGAACGCACTCGCACGTGAAGCCAACAACTAACGACTAACAACCGAAAGGCACGATTAACGCGAATGACTACTTCCACTACGTCCGCAACTCCGTCCAAGCAGACTGACGCAGTGACCAGCAACCCCAACACCGAGGGCGATAAACCGCTGAAGATCGCCGTCGTCGGTGCTGGTCCAGCCGGTATTTACGCCTCCGATATCCTGATTAAAAAGACCGGCGGCAACGTCGATATTGACTTGCTCGACCGCATGCCCACTCCTTTCGGCTTGATCCGCTACGGCGTGGCTCCGGATCACCCGCGCATTAAGGGCATCATCAAGTCGCTGCACCGCGTGCTCAGCAACGAGAAGATCCGGTTTATCGGCAACGTCGAGGTTGGCCACACCATCAGCGTCGAAGAACTCAAGGATCATTACGACGCCGTTATTTTCTCCACCGGCGCCGTCGACGACCGCGACCTGAACATCCCTGGCGCGGACCTGGAAGGTGTGTGGGGTGCTGGCGAATTCGTCGGCTTCTACGACGGTAACCCCCGCTTCGAGCGCAATTGGGATTTGTCCGCCGAGCAGGTCGCGGTCATCGGCGTCGGCAATGTGGGCCTGGATGTGTCCCGCATTTTGGCGAAGACGGGTGACGAGTTGAAGGTCACCGAAATTCCCGACAATGTCTACGAATCCCTGGCACAAAACCAGGCCCACACCGTGCGCGTGTTCGGACGCCGCGGCCCCGCCGAAGCAAAATTCACCCCGCAGGAATTGAAAGAACTCGACCACTCGGACACCATCAACGTCGTCGTCGACCCGGAAGATATTGATTACGACGAATCTGGCGAGGCGGCACGCCGCGCATCGAAGTCGCAAGATCAGGTGTGCCAAATTCTGGAACAGTACGCGATGCGCGACCCGAAGGAAGCACCGCACACACTGCAGATTCATTTCTTTGAAAACCCGGTGGAGATCATCGGCAAGGATGGCAAGGTTGCAGCGCTGAAGACCGAGCGCACCGAACTGACTGGTGACGGAAATGTGCAAGGCACCGGTGAATTCACCGAATGGCCAGTACAAGCTGTCTACCGCGCGGTTGGTTACCGTTCAGTGGGCATCGAGGGTGTGCCGTTTGATGATCAGAAGCACGTCATCCCCAACGATGGCGGCCACGTACTCACAGAACCAAATGGCGAAATTGTGCCAAGCCTGTATACCACCGGCTGGATTAAGCGCGGCCCGGTGGGCCTGATTGGGAACACGAAATCCGATGCCGCCGAGACTATCGGCATGCTGTTGGAGGATATTGCGGCCGGTAAGCTGTCTGCTGCCGACAACACCGACTTGGTGGAGTTGCTGGAATCCCGCGGCGTCGAAGTGACCAACTGGGAGGGCTTCCAGTTGCTGGATGCCCGCGAAGTAGCTTTGGGCGAGGCCGAAGGCCGCGAGCGCAAAAAGCTCGTAGAGTTTGAAGAAATGCTTGAAGCCTCCCGTAACCCGCAGAGCTAACGGCTAGCACTAGCAAGTTCGACTTTCTGCGCGGTTTCACGGCTGCAAGCTCTGCGGCTCCACGGCTGCAAGCCCCGCAGTTTCACGGCTCCCCGTAAAAAGCTGTACAAACCCAGATCTGGATGTCAGATCTGGGTTTTATTTTTTATTGACGGTCACGCCGGGCCGAGCGCTATTCCACGTTGGATTTGGCTGCGCGTCCAGCCTTGGCTTCCGTTAGATACAGCTGAGTCCGGCCCCGCTTTAGACTGGGGAAAGATCTGTCCACACCGGGTCACCGCCAAAAAGCATAACAACGGCATTAACTACGCTTCCCAGGATCATCAGCACGACGCCAAGCGTGAACCCGAGGACAATCGCGATTATCTCTACGAAGAATAAGGCCGGAGCCAGCAGTAAAAGTGCGCGGCTTCGGGTATAAAGCCCACACCCAAAAACAATTACCGCTGCGAGAGCAGTAACAAGCCAATACGCGAGGTCCCGCGTAGGCTCCTCAATGACCAATAACCATGAGAGCACATAAAATCCCATGACCACCCAGCCCGCGTAGAGCGCAATGTTTTGGCGGGACTTCTTGCTACGAGTTGTCAAGGACATGCTTTCTCCCTTTAAGTTTCGGACTCCATTAGGCTTCGGAGGCAGTTTCTATACAATGGTTTTATATTTTTAATTTTTTGAAAATATTACTATCCCTGTTACCCCTCCGCTAGGTGCTGAGGTGATGGGGGTCTGGATGCCGGATTATTCCAGCATCTTTTCCGCGCGGCATGGAGGAACAGGTCAAAGCTGCATGATCCGATGCGGATGGCATGACCCTGGATCACTCTCCTGCCCCAGGTATGGAGATGCCGGGAATAAGCAGTGACATTCACGATGGAATAGGGATCTAAGGTGTAGATATTCTTTTACATAAGCCTAGTCCGTCATGAAGCCCCCGCTGTGTTGGCAATTCAAACCCAACGGGGGTTTGATGAAGCATTCAAGGTTAGAAATGGCAACGCGCGCAATTCTGCAGTGGGATCACATCAGCCTGCCTTCTTGTTTGAGTAGACAGCCAAAAGGAAAAGGCCAAGGGTTCCCAGTGCAGAGAATTCCGCAAATCGCGACCAGTTTAGACCCTCATCCCATCCTATGATATCCCGGAATACAACGTACACTCCGATAATCAGGATCATGATAATCCATTTGACCAGGAATTTTCCTAAAGTTGCCATGCCTACGCCCTTCTTATTCTGCTTGCAATACTAAGGATTTACCAGCTACCTCGGCACTGCCAACCCCAGTACGCGAACATACCAGCTAGAGTAGCAGCATTTCTCCTGATGCCTTGCTTAGCGAGATACTTCACTGCTTCCTTTGCAGCCTTGGCATAGTCATTCTGGCCAATCGCGGCACACGGAGGTTGGTTGGCTCTAGTCACCGCTTTGCGTCATCCGGGCTTAATCGCTGGGGTGGTAGCTACCTGCCCAATAGTAGACTTATCTAGCTACCTTGCCACTGAGCTTGGCCATAAACACCGCGTGGAATTTCCAGCCAATCCACAGCATATGGATCCAGCCACGTTGTTAAATAGTGTCAATCCTATTCACTTAGAATTATTATTAGTCGCCAGTGAAAAGGACTCGATCGTCCAAAATCAAGACCTCGATTCCTTCTGTACTCACTGGAAAGACATTGCAGGCCCGGTAACGCTACTCCGGCACGAGGGCGGTCATTATGCCCCACCGAGTGACGAAATAGAGGCCTTGGAAAAACAACTTCTAAAGTTTGTGACTGGTCAAGGTTGAAACAAATCAACAGTGGGGTATTCGATGGATCCATCGCAGACACCATTCCAAGCGCACTCACCTATGACTAACGTCGCCATGGGGATTAAGCAATCGGTAAACGAATCGGCCAGCCGCATACACAGCCAGGACCCCCACCAGTATTAGAACCAGAGTGCGGTTAGCGGAATCTATCGCTAAATATACGCAAATTACCAGGACTGCCATTGTCAGGAAAAATACAGCTGACTCACGGCCAATCGTCGGTGCTGGAGTCAACCGAATCAGGTCTTGAAAAATTTTCATGAGAATCCCTTTCCCCTCGAGTTTCATTTATTTCTTGTATTTCCACTGTGCCAATTCTCTCGCCTGAAGCGTAGTGCCAAATGTAGGAAGCCGGTATGAGCTTTATCATGGGTAACCAGCGGAAACCTGATCCACACCACACTGCAAATAATGACAAAAGTCATCCCACCCTAATGATCTTTGACAGAGAAAATAATGATCAATCTTCGCGTTCAAATGATTGAAATTTTGCCAGCATAGAAGCATGAGCGAATCAACAAGACTTGAAACAGTGCTCGAAGTCAGCGACCTTACCCGTAGCTACGGCACGGGCACGAAAGCGTTCTGGGCCGTCAAGGGGCTGAACTTCCGTGTCTACCGTGGCGAGGTTTTTGGTCTTCTTGGCACCAACGGGGCTGGAAAAACATCTACGTTGGAGATTCTCGAAGGGCTAACCCCTGCAACTTCTGGCAAAGTCAAGGTCTTCGGGCGCGACCCCTTCGATGATAGGGCTCTCATTCGTCCAAAAATGGGCATCATGCTCCAGTCGGGTGGGCTTCCCTCGCAGCTAACGGTAGAGGAAACTATCAAGATGTGGCAGGGCACATGCTCTAATCCCCGAGATCCAGAAGAAATACTTGCCGACGTCGAGCTATTACACCGACTTGATGTTCGGGTAGGGGCCCTCTCTGGCGGCGAGCAACGTCGGCTTGACCTCGGTTGTGCCTTACTCGGAAATCCGGAACTTCTGTTCCTCGATGAGCCCACCACGGGACTCGATCCGGAATCTCGTAGAAATGTCTGGGATCTTCTCCTGCGACTCAAAAAACAAGGCGTGACGATGGTCCTAACCACCCATTATTTAGAAGAAGCCGAAACGCTTTGTGATCGGATCGCCATTATGAATGAAGGAACCGTTGCGCGTCAGGGCACGCTTTCCGAACTTGTGAATTCGGTTTCCGCCGAGATCACGGTATCCAGCGTCCACACCCCGCCCCGGCTTCCGGGTACCACCATCACCACCGAACAAAAAAGCCACACAATTTATACAAAACAGCTGCCCCAGGACACTCTCGCAGTTTTGGAGTGGGCACGTAAAAACCAACTAGAGTTGGAATATTTTTCCGCTCGCCCTGCTTCCCTGGAAACGGTGTTCATGAGCATCGCTAACAACAAAACCCAATAAATTATCCACAAAGGACGCGAACAATGACCTCTACAACCTCTCACCGTGCCACTACCGCCACCGGATCGGCTTCAGAATCCGCCAATCGCCGGAGTTCCGGCTGGAAGCGCTACCGATCCTTAGCTATGGCCGAAATCAGACAATACCTGCGCAACAAGACACTGCTGTTCATGGCTATCGTATTCCCCATTGGGGTGGGCCTATTGATGCAGTTCATGGGTGGAGACGAACAGCCTGCAAACGCACAAGTGCAGGCCGCAATCTCAATGGAAGTGTTTTTCCTTATTACGCTGATGTTCGTCCAGTTCTACTCCGTGCTATCCATGACCACTGCGCGTCGTGATGAACGCGTGCTCAAGCGATTACGTACTGGTGAAGCTCGCAGCGCAGAGATTATAGCTGCGCTGGCCACGCCTGGAGCGATCATGTCACTCCTGCTTACCGCGTTAATGTCTGGCATACTCATCATCTACACAGGCGACATACCGCGTACAGGAATTCTGCTGCTTCTGGCCATTGTGTTAGGAATTGTCATCTCTACAGGTTTGGCGCTGCTTACCAGCTCAATCACTGCCAATGCCGAAGCCGCACAGATGACGTCTCTTCCCGTCATGGTTTTGGCAATGCTCTCACAATCTCCGCTGCGCTCTACCCTGCCCGACCAAATCCAAGATCCGTTAGCACGCACGCCGTTTGCGCTGCTTGGCGATCTCACCTTCATCGAATGGACTGGTCAACCACTTACTTCGGATGCCGCACCTACAGATGGCGAGCTAACGACCACTCTGGCCACCGCAATGAACCCGCTTGCACTCATGTTGGTCTGGAGTATTGCCCTAATGTGGGCAGCATTCCGCTACATGAAATGGGAAACTAACCGCTGATTGTTAATCAAACTCAATGTACCCTGACAGAGTGACCATGCTACGAGGGTTCATGGAGATGCCAGAGACCGAAAAATTCTCCACCTACGTTCGACTCTCGATGCATGCAGCGCTGCTAGCAATTGCTATCTTAAGCTTCCGACAGGTTTTGGCATCGCCCGGCGAATTTCAGGATTCCCTGGTTCTTCTGGTGGTTTTAATCAACGGTGGACTCACTGCACTGACAATCGAAAGAACGTCAGCCTTTTCAACAACACCTCGACCGCTCAGAAAACTTTATCCGGGAGCTATTGCCGTAAATCTTTTGTGCTGGACTATCTCCATCGGTCTCCTTGTCACGCAACGCGCTCCCCATCTCACAGAGATCATCGGCGGGCTATCAGTATTTTTATTATTCAGCTTCGCGTTCGTGCTATCAATCCACATTAAACACGCTTATCTTCTCGTTGTGGCATTAAGCGTAATCACTGCATTCGTGGTTGAGCACCCTGAGCTAGATCATCCCGTCTATATCGTTGCTTTTGCATTAGTGTTGGTTTTGTTGAACAAGGTAACTGTGTGGTCGGTGGGGATCGTGAAAGCGCTCTACCGCACGCGAGAGTTGCAGTCACAACTGAAAATACAGGAGGAGCGCCTACGCTTTGCTCAAGAGCTGCACGACAGCTTGGGACAACGCCTAGCGGCGATGTCCCTGAAGACTCAGCTCGCCATCTCACTCCACAGGAAAGATACCGACCGGACAGATGATGAACTTCGCGACATTGAAAAGCTCGTACGTCTCATGCGTACGGATTTACATCAAGTGGTAACAGGCTATCGCACGTTGCACCCAAACTCTGAGCTTGAAGAGGCCAGTAATCTACTGAGAAAAGCAAACGTCGCAGTCACCGTGACAGGACATCCACAAGACATCCCAAACTCCTGCCAACAGACCGCCGCCTGGTTCATCCGTGAAGCGACCACCAATGTGATGAAACACTCGAACGCAAGCAAGGTGAACGTCACATTCTCAGAACACGCGGTATCCATCACCAATGACGGGGTGGAGCGCAATTTCGGGCCGCTCGGTGGCATACAAGCGCTACAGGAACGGGCTAAGCAAATCGGTGGAACAATCTCGCTTATTCACCAAAACAATCAGTGCACTGCGACACTTTCTTGGAAAGGCACCAACCGATGATCACCGTAGCAATCGTCGATGATGAACAGCTGATCGCTTCATCGCTAGCCACCTTGTTAGAACTGGAAGCCGATCTTACGGTGACCGAGACTTTCGCCTCCGGTGAGGAGGTGATGTCTCGGTGGGAAAAGGCCAACGCCCTCGAATCCCGACTACCTGATGTGCTGGTGACAGACCTGCAGCTCGGAGGTATTGATGGCGTCGAGCTAGCGCAGGAAATCTCGCGCCTATCACCCCAAACTGCCATTGTCATCGTCACGAGTCATTCGCGGCCACGCCAACTGAAACGAGCGCTGACATCCGGGGTACAAGGATTCTTGCCGAAAACTGCGACCGCAGAGGAATTTGCCGCCGCCATTCGCTCGGTACACGAAGGCAGAAGCTTCATCGACCAAGAACTTGCTGCTATGACCATCACCGCAACTTCCAGCCCGTTGACCGAACGCGAAGCCGAGGTCATCGAAGCCGCTGGTAAAGGAGGTTCGATAGAACAAATTGCCAAAGAAGTCTTCCTGGCTACCGGAACAACTAGGAACTATCTTTCCTCGGCAATGGCAAAGCTCAGTGCGCAAAACCGATTCGAAGCATATTTGCGCGCGCGAGAATCAGGGTGGATTTAGACGAAGAATCCTATCTCTGAAATGCCGCGGATATCATCCATCGGGGGCGCGGAACGTCACTTCAAGATCGGTGTGCTCTCCCCGCCGTTGAAGCTGGTTTCGATGCGCACCGCGCATCCGTGTTGCAGAGATAGGGCTTGCACCGCAATCACAAGGTTTAGGTCTTTGAATAGCTACAGCAATTAAGGCTCTATAAGATCCCTAGTATGGACACACAGGTAAAGCGCGGAAATTATTTTCTGGCAGCAGTTCTCGCTGGGGATGCAGCTATGTCAATCAAACCTCCCAAATTCATTCGGGATTGCCTGAATGGGGTGAACTTTCCTCAAAATTGGTGGTGGTCACTGATCGTCATCAAGTCGTTGGCCGCTTTAGGGCTTGTGCGCGGCACTGCGAAAAACAGCCCGCAAATGACAACTGCCACATCCACCGGCGTCGTGGCTTATTTCGCGTGTGCAATCTTCGCGCATGTGAAGGCAAAGTTTTTAGGCAAGGAATTCTGGCTCAACTGTTTAGGAATGACAGCACTCAGCACAACAGTGCTGATGCAGAACCGCAAGCAGCATCGCTAGGCCATCTGCGAACCCTCCGCGCCCCGCACTCCGCGGTGTAGGATCAAGCGCATCAACCGCAACCGACCTCGCTGCCCTCGAGCAAGCGCGCTTCGATAGCGCAGAATCCAACCGCACCTCCGCCATCGTTATGGGAGGTCTCGGCGCCGCAGCCCTCGGTGGTGGTGCAGCCGCAACAACCGGAGGGTATCGGCGTAGCCGGGCAAAGAAAATCGCCCAAGCACGGGAAGACTTCGACTATATTTCCGTTGAATTCGGCACACTCGCGCAGCGTTTGGACGCCATCGATATCCGCGCGCATTCACTGACCTCCGCTTTTGCGGACCAGCAGCTGCGTGACCAGTGGCGCAAGGTGCGGGACCGCTTTCTGCACATGCATGACGACGTCTCCAAGTTCAGCGAACTCAGCCCGCGCAGCGACGACAAGACCTTCCTACAGTACGCGGGCCAGCTCAGCGACGCGGCCTCGACCGCGAAGAAAATCCACCATGCCGGAGACAACATCGACACGATCTTTGCTTTGGAGAATGGTGATGAACTCACTCGGCGCAGCGAGGCGCAATCATTGCGTGACGACGTCGTCGAGGCAAAAATGAAGATGCGTAATGTTGATTCCGGTCTTTACCAGGAATTGGCTGCGATCCAGCAGCGAACCGAAGCTCTAGCCCAGGAACCTAGTTCCGAGGATTTCTTGGATAATTTTATTGTCGTGCTGCGTGATTATCAGGCGGCGCTAACAGAGCTACGCAGGCAGAAGTTTAGCGATATTGACGAATCGAAAGCGGATGCACCGCAAGCCCCGGGATTGACTTCATCCGATTACCGTCCGGGTTATGGATGGAATAACTTCGTGCCTTATTGGGCGCTGAGCAGCTGGCATGCTTCCATCGTCGAGGCGCAATCCAGTAGTTCGAACAGCGGGAGCACGAATACGTCGTTTAGTTCCGGGGTTTCTGGCGCGGGTGGCTCATCAGGGTTTTAGCGCTAGCGCTTTAGGGTTTTAACGCTAGCGCTGTGAGCCGTGCGCTTCGCGTGGGTTCTCGTGGCTATTGTTCTCGGTGCTGTACTGTTCAACGCCGTCTGCATCACCACTATCAGTGGCACTGCCGTCTGCTCCGTTAGCGGCAGCACCCGGCTCATCTTCCCGGGTCTCGCGCAACTCGCCGATTAACTCGGAAAAGAAGTCACGCACCACGGACCATTGCACGGTGGTGTTTTCTAAATGTTCCGGTAAGCGTTCGATTTCGGCGTGGAGCTCTTTACGACGACGTTGCTCGGCGAGCTCATTGCGCAGCTCGCTTAACGATGCCTCGGCTTCACGCAGAATTTTTTCGAGTTGGTCTTCCACGGACTTGCCGCGTAGGTTGTCAGCTCCTGTGTCATGATGCGGATCCATCATCGTTAATACTTCCTTATCTCGTATCACCGGAGCCGCGTGCGTGACGCTTCTTTTCTGACCCCGGGATAGTGATAGTTCTTAGAATACAGTGGTTAGCAGGATCAAGACACCAGGCAAAACCAAGAACATGCCCAGCACCCACGCAGCGATGTACATCTTGTTACGTGCACCGATATTGGCAATCGTCTGGGCAAGGTACAGCGGGACTTCTCGCAAACCTGGGATACCGTAGATGACCAACGCAGCGAGCACATTGAACAGCAGGTGGATCAACGCACCTTGCAGTGCAGCTTGGCCCTCCACCCCAGTGAAGGCGAACGCAGCGATCAATGCGGTGATCGTGGTGCCAATGTTTGCGCCAATGGTGAATGGGTAGACCTGGCGGATAGACAGGGTGTTGGAACCAGCCAGCGGGACGACCAGTGCGGTCGTCGTCGAGGAGGACTGCACCAGCATCGTGATGACCATGCCCGCACCGATGCCGGAAATCGGGCCACGGCCCAGCGACTTGTGCAGAATGTCTTTGGCCTTGCCGACCATGACGACCTTCAGCAGTGCGCCGATGAAGTTCACAACACCCAGGATCAGTGCGATACCAATCAGAATCTGCGCGATACCTGCGACGCTTTCCGGCAGCCAGCTCGTGGAAGCAACCAACAAATCTTTGCCTGGCTCAGTGACGAAGCCGATGAAGGTTCCCAGACTTTCCAGACCAGTAGCCAAGAAACCAGCTTGCTCTGCTTCAGCGTTAACCCCGGAGACCAAAAATCCAGAGAGCTTTTCTAGCAGACCAAACATCAGCTCCAGCGGCAGGAAGATCAACACTGCCAGGAGGTTAAACATGTCGTGAACCGAAGCTGCAGCGAAACCACGCCGGAAAGATTCCTTGTCACGAACCATGCCCAACGAGACCAACGTTGAGGTCAGGGTCGTGCCGACGTTGGCGCCCATCAGCATCGGAATTGCGATTTGTACCGGCAGACCACCGGCCATCATGCCGACGACGATCGACGTCGTCGTCGAGGATGACTGAATCAGAGCGGTGGCCAGGATACCGACCATCAAAGCAATCAGCGGGTTCTGCGCGAATGCGAACAGCTCTTCCGCCTGATCGCCAGTAGCAGCCTTGAAGCCATCACCGATCACGCCGACGGCGGTGATCAGCAGCCACACGCTGACAGCTACGGCAACCCAGTTCACCCAGTTTTTATCCGTGCGGATACCGAGACGCGCTAGCGGATTACGCGGAGCTTTCTGTTTTTCCTGCACACCTTGTTCCAGCTGTTGTTGAGCGTCGTCAAGGTTGCGGCCGTCAGATGCGGTCCGCTCTGGGAAAGTCTGCCCTGAGGAAGTGTGTGACGCCATTTGTTTTCCTGACACCTTGCTTCGCGCTGGCAACCCGTCATCCTCCGCGAAGAGGCTGACGGGCCGCTACTGATTGGTCTGTTTTTGGTCTGTTTCGGACCCGGTTGGGCCCTTACAGAAAGCAATGTATCGGGTGTCCGGAAATAGCAGGTTCACACAAGGTTACAAACAAGCAAACTTTTCTAAATGTGAGCAAGCTATCATCAGTGCGCTAGGGATACATCCGGTAATCATTTGTCGGATCCGCTAGCGTCGTCCGGCCTTTTCCTCAGCAGAAATGACACGCTCCAAATATTCCTGCATGGTCGGGACTTCTACCCACGCTGGAGTCGGGTTCCAGAACGGAGATATCGCCTGACCTGCAATAAAGAAGGTGCCGAAGCCATCTTCGTTGGCGCCCACCAAGCCGATCTCATCAGCAGATTCTGCGACCACAGAATAATCCGCGAACGTCGCAATCTGCGCACCCTTCAGCTCTTCGGCGGATTCATTGCGCTCCATGAATGCTTCAGCAGCCTCGGTAGTAGAGAGTTGTTCATCTGGAGTAAACATTCCATTACGGAACACGATTCCGCGGGTCAGCGCACCATTAACGTCTTTGACAGGCTTGTCAATATTCAGCAAACACCGCAAGCCATCTTCGCCCGGCGCGACGGCTTCCGGAAGTTCACACAGCGAGCCATCCGGCAACGCGATCCGGTAGAACCCGTCTTGCACGCTCGGTTCAATTGTTTCGCCGTAGCCGAGATCCGCTGCGGCCGTCGGCTCTTTGCTAGAGCTAGATTGTGTGCTCGATGCACCGCTGGACTTGCCCGAGCTCTTCGTGCTGGATTTGCTGGTGCTTTCGCTTGCCGACGCCGAACTTGAGGTTGATTCGCTCGCAGAGGTCTCTGCCGCAGTATCCGCTGTTGACTCCGCAGAATCGGTAGTCTCTGCAGGTTGTGGGTCAGGGCGGTTTTCTGGATTAGAACAACCTGCGAGACCAAGCGCGATCACGGCAGTAATGCCGCAGGTGCGGGCGAATTTCAATGCACGAGTTTTCATGCATTTAGTGTAGCCGTTTTCCAGGCCTGCCCGCCCAAAACATGTGGCACCGGCTACTTCACCACTAGGTTGATCATGCGGCCCGGCACCACGATCTTCTTCACCACGGACTTCTCGCCAATCGCCGCGAGCACCTTGTCGTCGGCAAGCGCGGCGGCCACGGCATCATCCTGGGAGACGTCGGCAGCGACCTGCACCCGCGATTTCACCTTGCCGTTGACCTGCACTGGTAGCTCAATTTCGTCGTCAACCAAGTACTTCTCGTCGAAGCTCGGGAACGGCACGAAGGTAATCGTGCCCTCGTGGCCCAGCCGCGTCCACAACTCCTCGGCGATGTGCGGCGCCACCGGAGCCACCATCACAGCGATCGGCTCGACGGCAGCACGCGGAGCACCGTCCGGGTAGTTCTTCGTCAAGTAATTCACGTACTCGATGAGCTTGGCGACGACGGTGTTCACCCGCAAGTTCTCGTAGTCGTCACGCACCCCAGCGATGGTGCGGTGCAGCTGCTGCAGATCCTTCTTGCCCAGCTCCGCATCCACGACGGCGACCTCGCCGGTGTTTTCGTTGACCACCAGGCGCCACAGGCGCTGCAAGAAACGCTGCGCACCAACGACGTCCTTAGTGGCCCACGGACGTGAATCCGCCAGCGGCCCCATCGACATCTCATAAACACGCAGGGTATCGGCGCCAAAGTTTTCGGCAATATCGTCCGGCGCGACCGCGTTCTTCAGCGATTTACCCATCTTGCCGTATTCCCGATTCACCTTCTCACCGTGGTAGAAGAACTCGCCGTCACGCTCTTCGACTTCTTCGGCGGGCACGTAGACGCCACGGGAATCGGTGTAGGCATAGGCCTGGATATAGCCCTGGTTATACAAACGACGGTACGGCTCTTTCGAACTCACATGCCCAAGGTCAAACAGTACTTTGTGCCAGAAACGCGCATACAACAGGTGCAGCACGGCATGCTCCACGCCGCCGACGTACAGGTCCACCCCACCCGGATCGTTCGGACCATGAACCTCTGGGCGTGGCCCGGTCCAGTAGCGCTCGTTGTCGATATCGCAGAAAGCGTCGCTGTTGGTCGGATCGATGTAGCGCATCTGGTACCAGGATGAACCTGCCCACTGCGGCATGACGTTGGCATCGCGGTAGTAAGTCTTGGTGCCTTCGCCCAAGTCCATCTCTACTTCGATCCACTCGCGTGCTTTCGCCAGCGGCGGCTGCGGCTCAGTGTCGTGATCATCCGGGTCGAAGGACACCGGCTGGTAGTCATCAACCTCCGGCAATTCCACCGGCAACTGATCTTCCGGGATCGCGTGTGGCCGGCCGGCCTCGTCGTAGACGATCGGGAATGGCTCGCCCCAATAACGCTGGCGGGCAAACAGCCAGTCGCGCAGCTTGTATTGGATCTTTTCGACGCCCCGCTCGCGCGCAGCCAACCAGGCGATCGTGGCAGCGATGGCCTCCGCCTTGGACTTGCCGGTCAGATCCAGCCCGTCGTCGTTCGCAGAATTCACGTAGGTGCCTCCACCGGTGTGCGCTGCCGTGGAGACATCACCACCGGCGACGACCTCGGTGATCGGCAGGCCAAAGACCTGCGCGTATTCGTAGTCACGCTCGTCGTGGGCGGGCACGGCCATGATCGCGCCCGTACCGTAGCCGGTCAACACGTAGTCTGCGGTAAAAACCGGCAACTTCTTGCCGTTGACCGGGTTGGTGGCATAGGTGCCTAAGAAAACACCAGTCTTTTCCTTATTTTCTTGGCGCTCCAAATCCGATTTCGCGGCGATGTCGCTGCGGTATGCCTCGATGGCTTCTTTCGGGTCTTCATGGCCATAGGTCCAGCGGCTATCGACGTCATCGTCGTACGGAACTGGCGAGAGCAAAGCGTCGACAAGCGGGTGCTCTGGGGCCAAAACGACGTATTCCGCGCCGAACAGCGTGTCGGGGCGGGTGGTAAACACGGTGATGTCGTGGCCTTCGCAGCGGAAATCGACCTCGGCACCGCGGGAACGGCCGATCCAGTTGCGCTGCATGGATTTCACCTTCTCCGGCCAATCCAGCAGTTCGAGGTCATCCAAGAGGCGGTCAGAATACGCAGTAATGCGCATCATCCACTGCTTTAAGTTTTTGCGGAACACCGGGAAGTTGCCGCGCTCAGAACGGCCATCGGCGGTGACCTCTTCATTCGCCAACACCGTACCCAAGCCCGGGCACCAGTTCACTGTGGAATCGCTCAGGTAGACCAGGCGGAATTCATCCACGGCCCGGGCTTTTTCTTCCTCGCTTAACGACGCATACTCGCGGCCGTCCTTGGTGGCCAGCTCACCAGATTCCAGCAGCGGGTACAACTCGTCGATCGGGCGCGCCTTTTGCTGCTGCTCATCGAACCAGGACTGGTAGATCTGCAAGAAAATCCACTGCGTCCAGCGATAAAATTCGGGATCAATGGTGGCCACCGAACGGCGCTTGTCATGACCCAGCCCCAACGAACCCAACTGGCGACGCATATTTTTGATATTCGCCACCGTCGTCGTGCGCGGGTGGGTTCCGGTTTGGATCGCATACTGCTCAGCCGGCAGACCAAAAGCGTCATAGCCCAAGGTGTGCAGCACGTTTTTGCCCAATAAGCGGTTGAACCGGGCGAACACATCCGTGGCGATATAGCCCAGCGGGTGCCCCACGTGCAGGCCCGCGCCAGACGGGTACGGGAACATATCTTGGACGAAGAGCTTGTCTTCGGGCAAGGTGCCGTCGGCAAGAGCTAAATCACCGGTCGGGTTTGGCGCATGAAACGTGCCGTTGTCGTCCCAGTACTGCTGCCAACGCGACTCAATATCATTGGCAAGCTGCGGGGTATAGCGGTGGGCTGGGCCGGTGTTGCTGGCATTTTCAGCACTAAGATTTTCTGTGTTTTCGCGCGCTTCTTTCATGGTTTTATAGTCTAATAGGTTTAGGGCCTGCGACCACGCGAGACCACAGGACAGCGCAGATTCAGCGGTTATTCCCGGCTGATCCCGTCGGCAACCATTTTGTTTTTTCCTAGAAAGGTTAATTAGACATGCGAATGACTATCGGAGATTTTCTGGTTCGTCGCCTGAAAGAAATCGGTATTACGGAAGTCATTGGCGTGCCGGGTGATTTCAACTTGAACTGGCTGGAACAAATCGAAGCTTCCGACGGCATCCGTTTTGTGGGCAGCACCAACGAGCTCAACGCTGCGTATGCTGCCGACGGCTATTCCCGCGCCCGCGGGGTCTCGTGCCTGTTGACGACCTACGGCGTCGGCGAGCTCTCCGCACTCAATGGCCTGGCCGGGGCTGCCTGCGAACACATCCCGCTGGTCTCCATCGCCGGCGCTCCCCCACTGTTTGCCACCGAAAAGCGCTGGTTGCTGCATCACACGCTTGCCGACGGCAACTTCGGCAACATGCTCGACTCGTTGCGGCCATTCACCGCGCTGGCTGAGCGCATTACCCCAATGAACGCAGTCGACGAGATTGACCGCGCTCTGCGGACCTGCCTGCGGGAAAAACGCCCAGTGCACTTGCAACTGCCTTCGGATATCTCGCACCTGAGCATCAACGTGCCAGACGAACCACTGGATACCTCGCTCGAACCGTCGGATCCGGTGCAGCTCGAGGCAGTGTTGGACCGGCTGGTGCAGGAATTCGCGGCCGCGGAAAACCCGGTGCTGCTCGTCGACCAGGACGCGCAGCGCCACGGATTCTTAGATTTGTTTGCCCAGCTCGTCGACAAGATCCAGCTGCCATATGCACAAATGGCTTCCGGCAAGGCGCTGTTGAGCGAACAACACCCACTGTTTTTGGGCACCTATAACGGTAAGGCCTCGTGGCCGGGCGTGCGCGAGCGCGTGGAAGGCTCGGATTTCTTACTCACCTGCACCCCACGGTTCATTGAGGTGAACTCGGGTAGCTTCTCGCATGAGTTGCACGAAGAAAACATCGTGGATTTCGGTGACCAGCACGTCAATATTTACGGCGAGCACATCGTGGGCCTGGACACCACAGAGGTGCTGGCCGGGTTGCTGGAGCGGCTACCGGCTGCCGACGGGGCTGGCGCGGCGAACTCGGACGATCAGCCCAGCAGCGTGAACCCGGAGGCAGTACTGCCGGAGCCTTTTGAGGTCCGCGCTGGTGCCGAGCTGACGCAGGCGCGCTTGTGGCCGCAGGTCCGCGAGTTCATCCGCCCTGGTGACACGGTTATTGCGGAGGCCGGAACCTCCAATATTGGTTTGGGACCGCAGCGCATGCCGGAGAATATTCGCTACATCAACAGTGCTATTTGGGGCTCGATTGGTTATACCCTGCCAGCTTTGCTGGGCAGCCAAATGGCCGATGCGGATACTCGCCACCTGTTGTTCATCGGGGATGGGTCTTTCCAGTTGACCGCCCAGGAATTGTCGACGATTCTGCGGGAGAAGCAAAAACCCATCATCGTGTTGTTGAACAACCGCGGCTACACCATTGAGCGCTACATCTTGGGCATGGACCGCGAGTACAACGACATCGCCGATTGGGCTTATCACAAGTTACCGGAGGTTTTTGTCCCCGGAACCGAGATGATTTCTTATACCGCACGCACTGAAGACGAGCTTGCCGACGCCTTCGCCGCTATTAATAACAGCGACAAGGGCGCGTTCCTGGAAATCCACCTGGACCCAGAAGATGCCCCCGCTGGCCTGCAGGCCTTCGGACCGATGACCGCGGAATTCGATTACGGTCCGCGTGGGCCTAGGAACTAAGAGGTCACGGAACTAAGACTCCGCGGAACTAAGAGGTCCGGAATTGCAGTTGTTGTTATTTATTGAAACAACTAACAACAACTCTAAACAACTAGCAACAACTATTCTGAGCTGGGAAAATAACCAATTTCGCTGCCCTAAAAACGCACAAGTTGTTTCCAATTTGTTTGCTAGTTGTTTTAGAAGAAGAAAAACCGCGCAGAAAACAATTTCCTGGGATTTTGCCTATATTCGACGCTATGGATGTCACGCCCACAAAACGTGATGGCACTAATTGCCGTGCGATGTCGGAAGAAGAACGCCGCCTGATCCGTCGCATCCGAGAGGATGATGACTATTCCAATCGTATTTCTTCCTATCCGGTAGAAGATTTGTCTCATGAAGTCCTCACTGAATTGCGGCGACTGTTACGCTCACACCGCCAACGTCGCGGCATCGACGCTGCCACCCCAACCGGCACCCAAGCACTGTTGCGCGAGGTCGGTCTACTCAGCGATGATGGCAGCCTCAAACGTGCAGGTGAAATTCTGCTTACGCCTGCAGCCACAACCCAAGTCACGATTCGCCACCTATGGCGAGCATGCGTGCGATTGGTATGGCAGAAGAGTCATCACGTGGGTTCGATCGAATGTGGCTAGCAATGCTGAGCACTGGGCGCGAAGTTCCAGAAGTCATCACTTCGAACGAATTTGTCGAGATCATTTTCGCAGCCGGAACTCCCGACGTCGCATTCATCCAAGCAATTCACGAACTCACAGCGAGATTCGGCGATGAAATCATCCATAATTTAAACACGATGCTCGTGCTGTGGAAGCTCTGGCACGCACCGCTTATAACCCTCAAGCAAACTGCGCATAGCACCCAAACATCTCAGCTCGAAGCTCGTGAACTATTAAATACACTCGAAGACTACGGCGTTGTTCAGCGCATAAATAATGCAGATGAATGGGTGTTATCCGCGCAGGTGGCACAATTGTCTGGCAAGGATCTGCCCACCGCAGCTGCCAGTGTCCAAGAGCGCATTGAGGCGCAGCTCCAGGACGGCAACTCCGTTGCTGCAGCGGATTTAGCAGAACGTTTCGGTATATCACGTGGTGAAATCACCAACGTGCTGCGCCACCTGCGCACATTGGGCCGAGCACACATCGATCCAGCTGGTCCACAACGTGGCTCGGGAACCCGCTGGATCGCAACAGCACCAAACACTCCCCGCTAAGTATTAATCGCCTGCGGGTAAGCCAAACCCTTCAACCCCTCAGTACCAAACTCCACACCATAACCCGAGGACTTAATACCACCAAACGGCACCCGCGGATCCACCGCACCATGCTTATTAATCCACACCGTGCCGGCCTGCAAACGACCAGCAACCTCGCGGGCTTTCTGCGCATCCGCCGACCACACTGATGCACCCAACCCCACGTCCAAGCTGTTGGCCCACTCGATCGCCTGATCCAGCTCGGAATACCGAATCAGCGGCACTGCCGGACCGAACTGCTCTTGCGCAACCAATGGGTTATCCGGATCAATATCAGCCACAATCGTTACCGGATAAAAATAACCCGGCGCATCATAATCCGGGTCACCACCAACGAGCACGCGCCCACCACCATCTTTTGCGGCTTTGACCAAACCGTCGACAATGTCGAACTGCGCTTTATTCTGCAACGGGCCTAGCACGTTGTTCTCATCCAGACCATTGCCCATCGGCATCCGCTTGGCCACAGCCACCAGTGCTTCTGCCACCTCATCATAAATCGCATCCGGAACGTAGATACGCTTGGCTGCAGCACAGGTTTGCCCAGTATTGATAAACGCACCCCAGAACAAGTCTTCGGCAATCGCTTGTGGATCGACGTCGTCAAGCACTACGGCAGCATCGTTACCGCCAAGCTCCAGGGTCAGGCGGGTGATGTTGTTGGCAGAAGCCTCGATGATTTTCTTTCCGGTTTCCGTCGAACCGGTGAACATGATCTTGTCGACGTCCGGGTGTGTGGTCAGTGCTGCACCAACCCCACCATCACCGGTAACGATGTGCAGCACATCTTTCGGCAACACGGTATTCGCAATAGCCACCAGCGCACTGACCGATAGCGGGGTATAACCGGATGGTTTGACGACGACGGTGTTTCCCATGCGTAGTGCTGGGGCGATTTGCCAGATGGTGATCATCATCGGCCAGTTCCATGGACCAATCGCGC
>NZ_JAXOFP010000023.1:0-34228 GCF_041224285.1 Corynebacterium drakensteinense | reverse complement strand
GTTCCTTTTGGGAAATACTGCCGTAATAGCCCATTGGTGTTTTCATTAGTCCCTCGCTGCCAAGGCGAACCAGGCTCACAGAAATACACCGGGCAATCCGTAGCGATGCTAAAAGCTTTATGGCATGCCATTTCACTGCCTTGATCCCAGGTCAATGAACCTTTGAGGTGTTCAGGCAAAGTTCCTATCGCTTTGGCTAACGCTTCATTAACATCCAACGCACTATGACCGTTGGGTAGGTGCAGCAACATAACGTAACGGGTGCTGCGCTCGACTAGAGTACCGATCGCTGATTTATTTGATTTCCCTAAGATGAGATCGCCTTCCCAATGACCTGGGACACTTCACGATGATCGTTCCTACCAAGATGAAGGCGGGAAATGCGGTCACGGCGATGGCAGCAGAGCGGTCTTCAGAGGTTCTCATTGTCACGGTCGGTGGTCACTTTCTGAAATTTTGTTATTAACGAGCCGGTTGGGTAGGCCGTTCAGCATCACTGCCCGTCCGACGCACGATGGTGGCAAAGACTGCGCCGGTGATGTTGTGGACAATTGCAGCCACCACGCCCGGTAGTGCGGCTTCTGGACTGAAAAATTTTGCTGACATCGCCGAGGCCAAACCTGATTGCTGGCTACCGATTTCAATGGCGACGGTGCGGTTATACGACTGCGGCATGCCCATTAGTTTGCCACCAAGGTATCCCAGCACATACCCGATGAGATTATGCAGCAATACGGCGATCACCAGGACAAATCCGACTTGTGCCAAACGCTCTCCTGCACCTGCGACCATCGGAAACATCACCAGACAGATACCAATGATGGACACCCACGGCAGGATCGGAGTAATCCGGGTAATGAAGCTGTCGAAGAAATAGCGCAGCACCAAGCCACCCAGCACCGGAAGCAACACGGTTTGTACCAAGGTTTGGGCCATTCCGGCACCGTCGACGGCGATGTCTTCCCCGGCTAATGCCAGCATAAGCAATGGGGTCACAATCGGTGAGACCAGCGTGGATACTGAAGTCATCGCCACCGACAGTGCGACATCTCCCCGCGCCAAATACGCAATGACGTTCGAGGCTGTACCTCCAGAAACCGAACCCAGCATCAGCAGGCCAACGGCGAGTGCGGAATCCAGACCAAAAAGCTTGGCGACGCCCACCGCAAACAACGGCATAATCACGAACTGCCCGATCACGCCGAGAAAGATTGGCCACGGGCGACGGGCGATTTCCTGAAAATCCGGGATGGTGAGCGTCAACCCCATCGCGAAGAGAATCAGCATCAGGAAATACGTGATGTAATCCGCGAGCGGCAGAAACGGTGCCGGAAAGAAATACGCAATCGTGATCCCCACTAGAATGGCGATGGGGAACACGGTAACGGCAAGCTTCGCGGAACGATCCTCGGAGGTTTTCATTCAGACAGTATGACGGATCACACGCGCACTGTCAGTTCACAGACAATTTTCCGGGGATTTTTATTCAGGCGTCTCTAGAAACCTTCAGTCGGCTCTAGAAACCGCGCAATAACCCGCCGGGTGCTCTCAAGCGTCTTTAATCGCTTCAATACGATGATAGCTATCTGGAGCGTGCTCTAATTTCTTCTGCGCTAAATCCAAAAGTCGGTCGACTTCATAGGCATCCGCAGGATTATTTTCGAGCTCTTCCTGCAAATGCGTGCCAATGCCCATTGTCGTTCGCACCTGGTGCCAACGCAGCGACAGCTTGGTGAGGTCATTCATGCAATCCTGCGCAATGAGCTCGATCTGCTGATGCATTTTTTCGACATCGTTGCGCCTAGCAACGTTCTGCCAGACTTGGACGATCTTCGAGATGGCAAAAATGGGGCCGCCGAAAAGAATCGCAAAGCCAAGAACATAAACCAAAATCGTGACGGTCCACGCCAACGCAGCAAGCAACAGGACGATAACTAAAATTCCGAAAAACCCGACACGATTCATCAGAAAACTCCCCCGCTCGCGTCAAGCCAATAGTCGGACAGTGTTATCGCACCGCCGAGCACAAAGATCCCCAGGAACACTGCGGCAAGGGCAAAGAAGATCCAAGCAAAAGTTCGCACGATCGCTTGGGCTTTTGTCAGTCCCGGTTTTTCCTCAAGATCTTCCCGAATCAGATCGAGATCGCGAAAAAATTTCGCCAGCTCATCGAGGTTACGAATATTACTCCGGTGCAGGCGCACCCAGGACGGGTGCGGTACGCGAGGCTTGGTGGTTTCTGCCTTTCCGGTTTCGTCGGTCGTGCTCTCTAGTTCATTGCTCATGCCGCAAACTTATCGACGTGCGCGCACACCCATGACTGCATTACTGCTCACCATCGGCCATGCGTTCGAGTTTTTCACGCAGGCGCTGATCCTTTTTCTCCACATCTTGGGCCATTTTTTCTTGGTACTCGGCCATTGCCTGCACCAATTCTGGCTGCCCGGCAGACAAAATACGCACCGCTAAAAGCCCGGCGTTTTTCGCACCATCAATCGAGACCGTAGCCACCGGCACTCCCGCTGGCATCTGCACGATAGACAGCAAAGAATCCAATCCGTCTAGGTTCTTCAGTGCCCGGGGAATCCCGATCACGGGAAGCGGAGTGGCCGCGGCCACCATGCCCGGCAAATGAGCGGCACCGCCTGCGCACGCCACGATGCACTTCACACCACGGGTGTGAGCTTGTTTCGCATAAGCCAACATCTTCTCGGGAGTGCGATGTGCTGATACCACGCCGACTTCAAATCGCACCCCGAATTCCGCGAATACTTCTACGGCAGGCTTCACGGTTTCCCAATCAGAATCCGACCCCATGATCAGCCCAATCGCGGGGGTATGCTGTGTGGTTTCCTGGCTCATCTCCGATTACTCCTCATGCTCGTTGTGCCCATACGCTTGTGCTTATGCTCATTGCGCTGGCAAGCGGCGTTTTCGTACGCAGTTTCTGTTGGCGGTATTCAGCCTAGCCGGTGTAGCCATCGTCCCACCGGGCATTAATCACGAAATTCGCGGCCAATCTGGCTTGCCGACGTACTTCCGCAACGTCAGCCCGTCCGCTAATGTTCACATGCCCCATCTTGCGGCCCGGACGGTAATCCTTGCCATACAAATGCACCTTAGCCTGCGGGAAACGCTGCCACACTGCGTGCACACGTTCGCGCATCGGCATCTCCGGATCAGCCTCGCCCCCCAGTACATTCGCCATCACGGTCACTGGCTCGGTAGTCTCCGCTGCACCAAGCGGATAGTCCAGAACCGCCCGCAGGTGCTGTTCAAACTGCGACGTCACGCACCCATCTTGGCTCCAGTGCCCCGTGTTGTGCGGGCGCATCGCCAACTCGTTGACGCTCAACCGGTCGGTACCTGATTCATCAACATAATGGAACAATTCGACTGCCAAAACACCGGTCACATCCAGTTGCTCGGCAACGGTCACGGCCAGTTGTTCGGCTTCACTGCGCAGAGCTTCCGGCAGCCCCGGCGCAGGTGCAACGGCCTCGGCACACACTCCCCCGGCCTGCACCGATTCCACCACTGGCCAGGTCTGCAGCTGGCCGGATGGCGCACGCGCAACCATTGCTGAAAGCTCACTGACAAAATCCACCTTGGCTTCTGCCAGCAATTCGACATCTTCTGCCAGCAGTTCGTCGACAAGAGCGTCCAAGTGTGCTATCGATTCCGGGAACCAGACACCCTTGCCGTCGTATCCGCCACGGCAGGCTTTCAAGCAGACCTTACCGGCGTGCTCCTCCCAGAACGCACGGGCGGTCGCAGAATCGGTGATCGGTGCAAATGCTGGCACCGGTACGCCGAGGCTGTCTAGATTGCGGCGCATCACCAGTTTGTCCTGTGCGTTTTCCAGAGCATCAGGGCCTGGCTGAATGTTCACACCTTCCGCTTGTAGGGTGCGCAGGTGCTCTAGCGGCACGTGTTCATGATCAAAGGTGACGGCATCAGCACCTGCAGCAACGGCACGTAAATCATCCAAGTTACGGTAATCGCCGATGAACACGTCGCTGGTAACCTGGGCCGCCGAAGAATCCGGCTTGCCAGCTAAAACGCGTAAAGATTGGCCCAGCTCAGTAGCTGCCGGGGCCATCATGCGCGCGAGTTGACCGTCACCAACGACGGCAACGACTGGCAGATCAGCGGCAGGCGTCGATGCAGTTTGCGCAGCTGCAGCCTGGGATGGAGTCTGAGAATGCTCGGTTTGGGAAGATTCAGTCTGGGAAGCGTTAGTCACAAAAATCCATTGTAACCAGGCTCGCGCAGATCAAAAATATGGACGGCTAAAACCACAGCAGCACGGTTAGAAATACGGGCTCGGGTGCAAAGCAGCGTTGATCGCACCAACCACCTTTTTCGATTTCGGAACGCCGCCGAAATACAGCGGATACGAAAACCCGCGCACTGCCAAAGAAATCCCTTTGCGACGCCGGGCCACATCCAGCACCTGCCCTAAAGGAATGGAATCTACCTTCGCAGTCAGCTTGGCCGGGCGGGCGACGATCCTCTGGTTAGTCACGATGAAACGCTGTTTGCGACTGCGCAGCAACGGCAACACAAATCGCCATACCACCAAAACCAACCACACCGTCACCACACTGTTGCGCAGCAACGCGGGATCAAACACACCAGTAGCGAGTTCCGGCAGGTTATACGGGTTATCCAGCCAACCAATGCCCATCCAGGCCACCCCGGTAAGCAGTATGACTTCCAAAAACGGGAAGACCAGCGCGCTGGTTGGTGCAGTCATATCCACCAATACCTGCTCGTCTGGTTTGATCGCCAGCCCGCGGCCACCGCCAGTGCCCATGCCAGCCATTAGCTATATTTCCCGTCTTTCAAGCGCAGGTGGGAAACATCGCCTGCCGAAAACGCGATGCCGTCAATGCTGATGCGTCCGTCGTCAGTGACGGTATCCACGACACCCTCGACGGTTTCACTGTGGCTTTCCAGGCGCACCCGGCAGCCAATGGATGCGCAGGCATTACGGTAATCGTCCATCAGCTGCGGATCGTCGGCTTTCCACTGCTGCATACGGTTATAGAAATTGTGCAGCACATCCGTCGCGATCTGGGTGTGATCGGTGGATTTCCCCGCGATCCGCAGGCTAGTGGCGTGCGGTACCGGCAACTGGTCTTCGCCCAATTCCACGTTGATGCCCCACCCGACGACCACGCGCGCAGCAGGCGGAAGCTCACCGCTGGCTTCTGCCAAAATGCCGCACAATTTTTTCTCGCCCAGCAGCACGTCATTCGGCCATTTCACACGCGTGCCACTAATGGCATCGGCAACGGCAAGTCCCGCGGCCAGCGGAATAGTTCCCACGCGGTCCATCGAACTCGGCATGAGCAGCACCGACATCGCGATATTCGCCCCAGCAGGAGCTTCCCAGACGCGACCCAACCGCCCTTTACCAGCAGTTTGGTTCGTCGTAATGCGCACCGTCCAGGGGCCTGCATCGACGTCGGCAAGCAAATCTGTGTTCGTCGACGTGGTGGATTCCGCATAAGATACGGTCGCGAACTCCACGGCGTTGGCAAGTTGGCGGGCATCAAGACTCATGGGAAATATTCTACTGGTGCTACATTGCTTGCATGGCAAAAGTCACGTTTGAGTCGGTCACTATTCAGTACCCCGGCGCGGCGGCACCGTCGGTGTCATCGTTGGACCTGGAGATTGCCGACGGTGAATTCTTGGTACTCGTCGGGCCTTCGGGCTGCGGAAAATCCACGACGCTGCGTGCGCTCGCTGGGCTGGAAGATATCAGCTCCGGGCACATCCTCATCGGAGACAAAGACGTCACGGGTACCGAACCGGGCACGCGCGATATTGCGATGGTGTTTCAAAACTATGCGCTCTACCCGCACCTGACCGTGGAACAGAACATGGGTTTCGCGTTGAAGCTGGCGAAAGTTCCCAAAGCCGAGATCGCGAAAAAGGTTGCAGCCGCCGCCGAAACTCTGGGGCTGACGGACTTTCTCAAGCGCAAACCGAAAGAACTCTCCGGTGGTCAGCGTCAGCGCGTGGCCATGGGACGGGCGATCGTGCGCGAGCCGCAAGCGTTCTTGATGGACGAGCCATTGTCGAACCTGGATGCCAAGTTGCGCGTGCAAACCCGCTCCGAGCTGGCCGCGTTGCAGCAGCGCCTGGGCACAACCACCGTCTATGTCACCCACGACCAGGTGGAAGCGATGACAATGGGCGATCGCGTTGCCGTGCTCAAAGATGGTCTGCTGCAGCAAGTTGCACCACCGCGTGAGCTGTATGACCACCCCGCGAACGAGTTCGTCGCTGGGTTTATCGGCTCGCCTGCGATGAACATTTTTTCTGCCGCCGGTTCTATTGCCTATGGCGCCGATGGCGCCGGTGCCAATGACGCCAAGAGCACCAACGCTGGCGTGCATTTTGGCGTGCGCCCAGAAAACATGATGGCCCACGAGACAAGCACTGGGCTTTCCGATACCAGCAGCATCCCCGCTGGACATGCCACGATTTCCGGTGTCATCGAAATCGTCGAGGAGCTCGGCGCAGAATCATATATTTATGTCGCGCCAGATGGGTCCGCGCCGCACGCCCCGGCGACCACGAGTTCTACACAACGCTTCGTTGCCCGGTGGCAGGCAGATACACGCCCGCACCGTGGCCAGCAGGTGACTTTGTCCTACGACCCAGCAGAAGCGCACCGCTTCGATGCGAAGACCGGCCAAGCTCTCGGGCAAGCGCATTAGCCGCAATAGCCGCATTAGCCCAGCACCGCAGAACAACTTCACAGCACCACAGCCCCATAACGGGGGTAAATTTCCAGAATTTACCAATCTTTACTGTGGAATCAACTTAAAGTTAATACTCACGTGTCTGCCGATAGCCACTAATGAGCAATCCCCGCGGCACATCACACACCACTGACCAGAAAGGTGTTCGTTCCATGACCTCCAAGACGCTCCCATCCATTCGCGCCCTGTCCACCGGCCGCACCGGAAAGCTCGTCGCCACAGTTTTTGCTTCTTCGCTGGTGCTGACCGCCTGCTCCTCCGACGATTCTGCTGACAGCGCGGATTCCACCGGCGCAGATTCGTCGGCAGACGCCACCGCTGAATCTTCGGATTCCAGCGAAGAAGGCCGTGGTCCGATCACCTTCGCGATGGGCCGCAACGACACCGATAAGCTCACCCCGATCATCGAAAAATGGAACGAAGAGCACCCGGACGAGAAAGTCACCCTCGAAGAACTCGCCGGTGAAGCTGACGACCAGCGCGAAACCCTGGTGCAGTCGCTGCAAGCCGGCAACTCGGACTACGACGTCATGGCACTGGACGTCGTCTGGACCGCAGACTTCGCCGCGAACCAATGGTTGGAGCCACTGGAAGGCGACTACGAAGTAGACACCTCTGATCTCTTGGATGCCACTGTCGAATCGGCAACCTACCGCGATACGCTGTATGCCTTGCCGCAGAACACCAACGGCCAACTGTTGTTCCGCAACACGGAACTCGTTGATTCCGAGCCGGAAAACTTTGCTGATCTAGCGAGCTCCTGTGAGCAGCTGGACGACGCCGTCGAGTGCCTCACCCTGCAGCTGAAGCAATATGAAGGTCTCACCGTTAACACCATCGGATTCATTGAAGGTTGGGGCGGTCACGTGCTCGACGGTGACGATGTCGTCGTCGATAGCGATGAGGCGAAAGAAGGCCTGCAGGCGCTTGTCAACGCCTTCGAGGACGGCACTATCTCGTCGTCGTCGCTGTCTGCGACCGAAGAAGAAACCAACTTGGCGTTCACCGAAGGCGAAACCGCCTACGCCATCAACTGGCCATACATGTACACCAACGCAGAGGAAGCCTCTGCTACCGCCGACAAGTTCGAAGTCTCCCCGCTCGTCGGCAAGGATGGCGTCGGTGTCTCCACCCTGGGGGGCTACAACAACGGCATCAACGTCAACTCTGAGCACAAGAAGACCGCGCTGGACTTCATGAAGTTCATCATCAACGAGGAAAACCAGACCTCCTTCGCGGAAAACTCTTTCCCTCCAGTACTGGCCTCTATCTACGAGGATGACTCGTTGGTCGAGCAGTTCCCCTACTTGCCAGCTCTGAAGGAATCCCTGGAAAACGCAGCTCCGCGTCCAGTGTCTCCGTTCTACGAGGCTATTTCGAAGGCTATCCAGGACAACGCTTATGCCGCGTTGCAGGGTAACAAGCCTGTCGACGAGGCTATCGCCGACATGAAGAAGGCTATCGAGGCAGCTTCGCGCTAATATGCCCACTCGCAACACCTGGAGTTCGCAACTTCGGCAGGCTGGCTGGCTGATCGCCCCAGCGTTGATCGTGCTCGCCATCGTGATTGGTTATCCGGTGGTGCGCGCGGTCATTTTGTCGTTCCAAGGCAACCGGAAACTCGACCCAGAAACCGGTTTGTTCACCGAGGGTGGTTTCGCCGGCCTCGATAACTATTTGCTGTGGATCAACAACCGCTGCATGGGCGCGGACGGCATGGCGATTACCTGCCCGCCTGGTTCCCTGGCAACGGATTTCTGGCCGGCCGTTGGCATCACGCTGTTTTTCACCGTCGTCACGGTCAGCCTGGAGATCATCCTGGGCATGGCCATGGCTTTGATCATGAACGGCAAATACCGCGGGCGCGGGCTGGTGCGTGCTGCCGTGCTGATCCCGTGGGCGATTCCCACGGCGGTGACTGCCAAGCTGTGGCAGTTCATGTTCGCCAACCACGGCATCGTGAACTCCTTGCTGGGCGCGGATATTCACTGGACGACAGACCCCTGGGCGGCACGTTTTGCCGTGATCATCGCTGATGTGTGGAAGACCTCGCCGTTTATGGCTTTGCTGATCCTCGCTGGTCTGCAGATGATTCCGGACGAGGTCTATGATGCTGCCAAGGTCGACGGCGCCAGCCGCCTGCAACGCTTTTTCCGCATCACGCTGCCGTTGGTCAAGCCTGCACTTATGGTCGCGATCTTGTTCCGCACCTTGGATGCGCTGCGCATGTACGACCTGCCGGTAATCATGATTTCCGGATCCTCGAATTCGCCGACAGCGGTGATCTCACAGCTGGTGGTCGAGGACATGCGACAGGGTAATTTCAACTCGGCTTCTGCCCTCTCCACGCTGATCTTCCTGCTCATTTTCGCCGTGGCGTTTTTCATGATCCGCTTTTTGGGCGCGAATGTTTCTGGCAGTGACCGTAAGCGCACCCGCACCGGGCGGAACCGCATCCGGCGCAACCGCACACGCAACAGTGAGCAGCAAGCACACGCCAGCGACAATGCTGAACAGTCCCCGCAGGAGGTGTCGGCACAGTGACGACAGCAACGACAACACCGGCGCCCACAGCCAGCAAGCCGAAGAAGAAAGCACAGAGTGCGCATCGCGGCTCGGGGCTGTGGCACTACCTCGGTCTGGCGTTCATCATCTTCTGGGGCTTGGCCCCGTTTTATTGGATGGTGGTCACCGCGCTGCGCGATTCCAAGCACACCTTCGATACCACCCCATGGCCGACCCACATCACCCTGGATAACTTCGCGGATGCTCTAGCGACGGATAAGGGCAATGACTTCCTCGGCGCGATCTTCAACTCGCTACTGATTTCCTTGGCGACAACCGGTATTGCTGTCGCCGTCGGCGTGTTTACCGCCTATGCGATCGCACGCTTGGATTTCCCAGGCAAAGGTTTTATCACTGGCCTGATCCTGGCGGCCTCGATGTTCCCGGCCATCGCGCTGGTCACCCCGCTATTCCAGCTTTTCGGTGACTTGGAGTGGATCGGTAGCTACCGCGCGATGATCATCCCGAATATTTCTTTCGCACTCCCGCTGACCGTGTACACGTTGGTGTCATTTTTCCGGCAGTTACCGTGGGAGCTGGAAGAAGCCGCGCGCGTCGACGGCGCTTCCCGCGGGCAAGCATTCCGGCTGGTCTTGCTCCCTTTGGCGGCGCCTGCATTGTTCACCACAGCAATCATCGCGTTCATCACCACCTGGAATGAGTTCATGCTGGCTCGCCAACTGTCCAACCGTGATACTGAACCGGTTACCGTTGCGATCGCACGTTTTTCCGGTCCTTCGGCGTTCGAATATCCCTATGCCGCCACGATGGCTGCCGGCGCTTTGGTGACAATCCCGCTGATCATCATGGTGCTGGTTTTCCAGCACCGCATCGTCTCTGGCCTGACTGCCGGTGGCGTCAAGGCATAAGCACCTTTCATGTTTTCCAGCGATTCTGCACGTTCGGATAGTCGGGATGGGGCCAGCCAGCGCGAAAGCCTGATCTGGCAGACCATCGCTGGCTTCGTCGGATTTTTTACGCTGCTCGCTGGCATCCAGGCGGTGTGGAACCTTTTTCGCGAAGACCCGCAAGTGCTGCCCGCCGTCGTTTTCGCCGTGCTCCTCGCCGTCACTGTGCTGGTGTGGCGAGCACGCCCGCATTAATTCCAAATACAAGGAGAATCTCAGAGCATGTGGTATAAAAATGCGATTTTCTACCAGGCTTTAGTATCCGCCTTTTACGACGATGGTGGCCGGGGCACCGGGACCATCAGCGGGGTGACCGCGAAGCTGAACTATCTGCAGTGGTTGGGCGTCGACTGCATCTGGCTGCCGCCGTTTTTTGCTTCTCCTTTGCGTGACGACGGCTACGACGTTGCCGATTATCGCTCGATCTTGCCGGCGTATGGCAGCATGTCTGATCTGGAAGAACTACTTGACCAAGCCCATAAGCGCGGCATGAAGGTCATCACCGACTTGGCGTTGAACCACACTTCGAGCGATCACTATTGGTTCCAGGAATCACGCCGCGATCCCGACGGCCCCTATGGCGATTACTACGTGTGGGGCGATGATCCGCACCGCTACCCAGAAATTCGGGTGATTTTCACCGACGTCGAGACTTCCAATTGGGCCTACGATGAAGTCCGCGGGCAGTATTATTTCCACCGCTTTTATTCCCACCAGCCGGATCTCAACTACGATTGCCCGGCGGTGCACGAAGAGGTCTATTCCATCATTCGGTTTTGGATGGATAAGGGCTTGGATGGTTTCCGCCTCGATGCCATCCCCTACCTGTATGAGCGCGATGGGCAAGGCGGGGAATCTCTGCCGGAAACTCATGATTTCATTCGTTCGATTCGTAAGCTGCTGGATGCGGAATATCCGGAAGCGATCATGCTCGCTGAAGCGAACCAGCCACCAGCAAAGGTGGTGGAATTTTTCGGTGAGGGTAACGGCGATCAATTCCACATGTGCTTTAACTTCCCGCTGATGCCACGTATTTACCAGGCTGCCGCGCGCGGTGTGGCCGCACCGATCTCGGAGATCATGGCGGAGATGCCTGCGCTGCCCCCGACCGCACAGTGGGGAACCTTTTTGCGTAACCACGACGAGTTGACGTTGGAAATGGTCGACGACGCCGAACGCGAGTTGATGTATGACATGTACGCGCCGGATCCGCAGATGCGGGCGCACGTCGGCATTTCTCGTCGTCTAGCACCCTTGCTCGGCGGCGATCGCAACAAGCTTGAGCTGTTCAAAGCGCTATTGCTAGCGATGCCGGGCTCGCCGTTTATTTATTACGGTGATGAGATCGGGATGGGCGAAAACCTGTATTTGCCCGATCGCGATTCTGTGCGCACGCCGATGCAGTGGTCGAGCGCGCCCAATGCCGGTTTTTCCACCGCCGAACCAGAGGCTTTACGACGCCCGGTGATCGCGAATGAGCGCTTCGGCTATCAAGCGGTCAACGTTTCTGCGCAGCTGCACTTGGATAATTCGCTGTTGCGCTGGTTCCGCGATCTCATTCAGATCCGCAAGGCGCACCCGGCTTTTGGCGAGGGCGCATATCACGAAATCGAGCAGGCTGGCGACAACCTGGCCGCTGGTGGCAACCCTGCGATTTTAGCCTTCACCCGCGCCTGCGGTGCCGCCGAAGGTGCGGCCGGTCCAGCCGTCGACAAGCGTGAGCAGCATGGCTCGGAAACAGAAGTCGTGCTCTGCGTGTTTAATTTCGCGGATTCCGCGCAAGCAGCACACCTGGATTTATCGGCTTTTGCTGGGTGTACTCCAGTGGAGCTTTCGGGTGGCGCGCACTTTCCGCAATGCGGCGAACAACCCTGGACGGTGATGTTGCCGCCGCATGGTTTTTATTGGTTCGTGCTGCGCGACTAGCCATGTGAGGAATTTCACTCACAAATAAACGTGCTTTCTGTCGCAAAACTCCTTTATAGTCTAAACATGACTATTTCCTCACCTTTGGAGAACTTAGCCGCGGAAACCACCGCAGAAAAGATCGCTGACCTCAAACGTCGCCGGGAAGAAGCCCACGCCCCGATGGGGAGCGGCGCGCATGAGAAAGTACGATCCCAACAGCGGCTGACCGCACGCGACCGGCTGGATTATCTGCTCGATGAAGGCTCGTTTGTTGAAACTGACCAGCTCGCCCGTCACCGCACGCAGGATTTCGGCATGGGAGCGCGTCGCCCAGTCACCGACGGCATCGTCACCGGCTGGGGCACCATAGACGGCCGCGAAGTCTGCATCTTCTCGCAAGACGGCACGGTTTTCGGCGGCGCGCTCGGTGAGGTCTACGGCGAGAAAATGGTGAAAATCCAGGAACTCGCCATCACCACTGGGCGCCCACTGATCGGCCTCTACGAGGGCGCGGGAGCGCGCATCCAAGACGGCGTGGTCTCGCTCGACTGGATCGCGCAAACCTTTTATCAAAACATCCAGGCTTCTGGCGTCGTCCCGCAGATCTCGGTGATCATGGGCGCTTGCGCGGGAGGTAACGCCTACTCTCCTGCCCTGACCGATTTCGTGGTGATGGTCGATAAAAAATCCAAGATGTTCGTTACCGGCCCCGATGTAATCAAGACTGTTACCGGCGAAGAAATCACCCAGGAAGAACTCGGTGGCGCATCGGCCCACATGGGACTGGCCGGCAACTCGCACTACACCGCCGAAACCGACGAAGAGGCTCTAGACTGGGTGCACGACCTGGTTAGCTACCTGCCAACCTCAAACCGGGTGAGCCCGCCGCGTGAGCCACACATGGTAGAGACCGGCAGTATCGAAGATAACCTCTCCGATGCTGATCACTCACTCGATTCCATCATCCCAGATTCCCCCACCCAGCCTTACGAGGTACGCGAGGTTATCGAAGCGCTTTCCGACGATGGCGAGTATTTGGAGATCCAGGAAAAGCGCGCAGAAAACGTCGTCATCGCTTTTGGGCGCATCGAAGGACAAACCGTCGGCTTCGTCGCCAACCAGCCGCAGGTATTTGCTGGTTGCCTGGACATCGACTCTTCGGAAAAGGCAGCCCGCTTCATCCGCACGTGCGACGCATTCAATATCCCGATCGTGTTGCTCGTCGACGTCCCCGGCTTTTTGCCGGGAGCTTCGCAAGAATACGGCGGTATCCTGCGTCGTGGCGCGAAACTGCTGTACGCCTACGGCGAGGCCAGCGTTCCGAAAATCACCGTCACCATGCGCAAGGCCTACGGCGGCGCCTACTGCGTGATGGGCTCGAAAGGCCTGGGCGCCGACGTCAACCTAGCTTGGCCGACCGCGCAGATCGCGGTGATGGGCGCTGCCGGCGCGGTGGGCTTCATTCACCGCAAAGAGTTGAAAAAGGCCGCCGACGAAGGTCTAGATACCGTCGCCCTGGCAGCCTCGTTTGAGCGGGAATATGAAGACTTCATGCTCAACCCGTATAAAGCTGCCGAACGTGGCCTGATCGATGCGGTAATTTTACCGAGCGAAACCCGCGGCACGATCGCACGCAACCTGCGCCTGTACGCCGATAAATCGATCGCTCGCCCGGCGCGCAAGCACGGCAATATCCCGCTGTAAGCGGCATCGCATGAACACTATGATGCTCCACCACATTTCCCTAGCAAATATTTAGTTTTTCGAAAGGATTAGACAATATGTCTGCTATCTCCATCGCACCCGCACACTCTCCACTGCTGCACATCACCAAGGGCAACCCATCCGACGAACAACTGGCCGCGCTCTCGGCAATCGTGTCCTCCCTAGCTGCCCGCCCCGCACGCAGCAGCAACGCGCGCACCCCACAAACCCGCCGCCTGGTTGCAGACATCGGACGAGAATTCCAGCCACTACAGTTCCCCCACGTGCGCTTCTACTAAACCCCGCCGCGACGACGCTGCCGCTAGGCAGCCGCTTGCCCACTATCCACCGTTTTGATCCAGCTCACACCGCACACGACGCAATTCGAAGCGCACTGAGTTTAAGGCACGCGCACCGTTGAGATTTTGCTACCATTTCACGGTTTGGTACCCATTATCTAAACTAGACAATTAT
Organism: Corynebacterium drakensteinense; assembly: GCF_041224285.1. Taxonomy (NCBI): domain Bacteria; kingdom Bacillati; phylum Actinomycetota; class Actinomycetes; order Mycobacteriales; family Corynebacteriaceae; genus Corynebacterium; species Corynebacterium drakensteinense. The sequence continues at coordinate 19,887 of NZ_JAXOFP010000023.1, read as the reverse complement.
GACTGCTTCCCAACCGGATATGACTACCACCGCAGGCAAGCTCGCCGACCTTGCCCAGCGACTAGAAAACGCAGCACAGCCTGTTGGCGCTCAGGCCGTCGACAAGCGCCACAAGGCCGGACAGCTCACCGCACGTGAGCGCGCAGAGCGCGTCTTGGACCCGGATTCCTTCGTCGAAACGGACGCGCTAGCCCGCCACCGCGTGAGTGATTTCGACCTTGAGCACAACAAGCCACTGACCGACGGCGTGGTCACCGGCTACGGCACCATCGGTGGGCGGCGCGTCTGCGTATATTCGCAAGATAACTCGGTATTTTCCGGACAATTGGGCGAAGTCTATGGCGAAAAGATCTGCAAGATCTACCAGCTAGCTACCAAGACTGGCCAGCCGATCATCGCTATCCACGAAGGCACCGGCCCGCGTCTGGCCGAAGGCGTGGTCACCCTAGCGATGTATTCCAAGATTCTGTCGCATATGACGGCAGCGTCTGGGGTCATCCCACAGATTTCTGTGGTCACCGGCCAGACCACCGGCTTGCACGCTTTCGGGCCTGCACTGTCAGATATCGTGATCATGGTCGATGGCGATTCCAGCCTGCACCACGCCAGCGAGGAAGCCATCGCACACGCCACGGGAACACGTTTGGATACGCAGTCGTTGGGAAGCGCGCATATCCACTCCACCGAATCTGGCACCTGCCACCTGCGGGCAGAGTCTGACGAGGAGGCTTTACAGATCGCCCGCACGGTCATCGGTTACCTGCCTGTCAACAACATGGCCGAGGCGTTGCGCACCGAGGCCGAAATTCAGGTGGGTTCGGTCCAAGACAATGTCACCGATACGGATTACCAGCTGGATAATCTCATCCCCGATGATGCCTATGCCTCCTACGATGTGCGCGAGATCTTGGAGATAGTCACCGACGACGGCATCTTCGAATTGCAGCAGGATTACGCGCCGAATATCGTCACCGCTTTTGCGCATATCGAAGGCCGCGCTGTCGGAATCATCGCTAACCAGTCTGCACACCAGTCGGGTGTATTGACATCGGCGGCTGCAGAAAAAGCCGCACGCTTTATTCGCACCTGCGATGCCTTCAATACGCCGATCATCGAATTCGTCGATGCGATGGATTTCGTGCACAGCGCCGACGAAGAGCGCTCCGGTCTGTTGCGTCGGGGCGTCAAACTGGCCTATGCCTACGCCGAGGCCACCGTTCCGAAGATCACCGTGATCCTGCGCAAAGCCTTTGGTTCTGCATATGTGTTCATGGGTGCCAAAGATCTTGGCGCTGACCTGGTGTATGCCTGGCCCACCGCGCAAATCGCGATCGCCGAGGCCGCCGAAACCGCACGCGGGATTTTTGGTTCTGCTGATGCTGAACAGCTTGCAGCCAAGACCGAAGAGATGGAAGAAAAATTCATTCACCCTTATGCCGCTGCAGAACGCGGCTATGTGGACGCGGTGATCCCGCCGAATGAAACCCGTGGACAACTCGTCGAGGCGTTGCGCATGTTGGGCCGGAAAGTCGTGATGAACCCACAGAAAAAGCACGGCAACATCACGCTGTAACAAATACCTCGCGCAGCGAGATGTGTTTATTAGCAATCGCCGCCACGAGAACCTGGAGAAGCAGTGGAATCTTATTCTGTCATTAATGGCACCCTGAGCGATGGTGAACTCACCGCGCTTACAGTCGTCATCGGAAAATTAGATGCCCGCGCACGCGCCGAAGCCGCCGGCGTGCATGCTCCTCACAATCGCTGGGGCACCGGCCGTGTACTGGGAGGTCGCCCGTTGTACAACCCGTCTGCCTACCGGAATGTGCATTTTGACTAACCCACAGCAATCATCGCAGCAACAACCGCAGCCACGCATTGTGCTTGCCTCCCAGTCGCCATCGCGGGCTGGGATTTTGCGTTCCGCTGGGGTTGAACCTGTCATCGCCCCGGCTGATGTCGACGAGACTGCCATTCAACGCCAGCTTGCCGGTTCCACCCCCGCCGAGGTAGTCACTGCCCTCGCCCAGGCGAAAGCGCAAGCCATCGCGGCTGCCTACCCAGATGACGTGGTGATCGGTGGCGATTCCATGTTGCTTCTCGACGGGCAGCTGCAGGGCAAACCGCACACCGAGCAGGCCACCGTTGAGCGCTGGCACGCCCAGGCTGGGCGTCGTGCAGAGCTGCTGACCGGCCATTGCCTGCTTTACGACGGCGAAGTCTACACCGAGGCCGCCACCACCAAGATTGCATTTGCACAAGCCAACGCAGAAGATATCGCTGCCTACGCTGCCACCGGCGAGCCGTGGGAGTGTGCCGGAGCATTCACGCTCGAGGCACTCGGCGGTTGGTTTATCGAGCGCATCGACGGCGATCCGTCGTCAGTCATTGGTCTCTCGCTGCCAGTAGTGCGCCGCGCGCTGTACCACTTTGGGTTCGGCGTTGCCGATTTCTGGAACCGGTGATTCTGGAACCGGTGATACAGAGCGATTCTGCACGCCCCCACCTTCAGGCAGGAACCACGTATTCTCCAGTATTCTAAGGGGCATGGAAATGAAAGATATGCTCGCCCCAGAACCAATCAAACTACCCGCTGATCCTGCCCAAGAACAGGATTTGCAGGCAGCCGAAACCGCGCTGAATTTTCCGGAAAGCCCGCTGGTCTGGGCATTCCGTGCCGAAGAAACGCTGAAGATGGTCAGCGAAAACGAAGCCGAATCGGTCTCGTCGCTATGGGCCTCGCAAGCCACCGCAGAAGGCTTATCACGCAACGAAGCAAAGCTGATCGCCTATTCGTGCGCGCGCACCGGATACCACCGCGGGTTAGACTGCTTGCGTGCCAATGGCTGGAAAGGCTGGGGCCCGGTACCGTTTTCCCACGAACCGAACCAGGGCGTACTGCGCGCGATCGCCGCGTTGGCCTTGGCCTCACAAGCAATTGGCGATGACGATGAATACGATCGCTGCCGCCAAATGCTGTCTGATGCCGATCCCGGTAGCGTCGAAAAGCTCCTGGGATAAGCGCTTACTACCAGCAGAGTGCTCAGGCCTAGTGCGAAGCTTTCGCCGCCCGGGCCTCCACCCGAGAGATTACCTCGGCAGCAATCTTTTCTTGAATACCGGATTCCAGCTGTGAGCTAAACCCGACGCAGGAACAGTTGATCTCGCCGAGCACATACGAATCACGGGAACTAGCGGCACCTTCTACATTTTCTGCACCTTCTGTACCTTCTGCACCGTCGTCGCCGTCGGCAAGAATGAAATCCGCGGTCCACAACAACGGCATGGTGCCACCCAATTCGCCACCGAGCCGTTCGGCGATCACCGGGCGATAGCGCTCGAATACCTCCAACAGATCCGGCCACGCCCCCGGCGTGTTGTGGGTGTAGTGCGCGCCAGAAAACAGCGTTGCAGAGAAGTTATTACCACCAGCGGCGGGTTTCTTGTGAATCACCGAGACCGGGTTATCGCCGACCACCAGAACACGGATTTCGCCTTCGACGATGCGCGGCAAAAAGCGCATGTCGACGAGCATGCCGGACTCGCCATCCAAGTATTGCTCACAACGCGACATGAACTCGGCAAGGCTGTGGGTCTCTGTGTGGTTATCCACTGCTTCGGTGCAGATCACCTGGGCATCATCTGCTACGGCTTCGCCAGCTGCTGGGCGGGCGGATTCGTCGGCAAGCTGCACCCGCCAGATTCCTTCACCCGTCGAGCCGCGGTTTTGCTTGAGCACCCGCTCGCCGCGAGCCAAGGAAATCGGGAATGCTTGGCGGAAGCTTGCAACGTCGTAATACGCCGCGGTATCTGCAGGTACCAGCGCGGTGTCGTTGAGCTTGACCAGCGCGTCCTTGGCACCATACGCCAACATTTCCGCCGGGCGAGAAAACCCAGCCAGCCCGCCGTCGGCAAGCCTTTCCAGCAGCGCGAAATAGCCGTCCTCGCCGCCCGGGATATTGCCTGGGTTCACGCGCGAGATATAAGCATCAAACGAACCCGAGACATAGTCGAAAATCTTCTCTGTCCACTCCGGACGGTAAACAACTACTTCGGCGTGCCAACCAGCTGCTTGTAGCGCCGCAATAATCGGCTTGGTGTCCACACGGTTTCCGTGGATGGTTTTGTCATTGCCACCTTCGACTTCGAAGATGACAACAGCACGGTGCATAGCGTGCTGTGTGGCGTCGGGAATTGTTTTATGCATGTCGAGTCCTTTACTGCGATGTTTTCGATAAGATTTATGGAGTGTACTTTCCCGCCGTCTGAAAGGCTGACCCGTGGCTATTGCTTTCGATAACCATCCCTCGTTTCGGGAATATGCGGACCCTGGGCGGTTGGTTTCTGCTTCGTGGCTATCCGCCCGCTTAGGTGTGAACGGTTTGCACGTCGTTGAGTGTAATGAAGATTCCGTACTTTATAACATCGGCCATCTACCTTCGGCTTTGCGCATCAATCCAGAAGAATTGATTGATCCGACAACGCTGGACATCATCGACGGAGACGGCTTCGCAGCTTTGCTTTCACGCCTGGGAATCAACCGCGATGACACCGTGGTCTTTTACGGCGATCGCGGTAACCGCTGGGCATGTTTTGCGCTGTGGGTTTTCGAGTTATTCGGCCACCCGGATACCCGCATTTTGGATGGCGGGCGCGAAGGTTGGATGCAAGAAGAACGCGATACCTCGCTCAGCCCCGCGTTGGTGTTACAGCCGTCGAATTATCCGGTGTGCGAGCGTGACGACGCCGCTGCACGAGTTTTTGTCGACGAGCTTGCCGACGACGATGCTCTCAATGCCATCGATGTTCGCTCTGCCGCAGAATTTTCTGGTCTCACCAGCGAGCGCGAGGCCGTAGTGCACGAGGTCGGCAGTGGCCCTGGGGCTGTGTTGACTCGCCGGCACGGCCATGTGCCAGGCGCGGTGCACCTTCCCTGGAAATCTTTACTGACAGCAAACGGCATGTTCCGCTCGAAAGCTGATTTGGACAAGCTCTGGCCGGCGAAATCCAGCGTGATTTATTCGCAGGTGGGCGCGCGTGCAGCCCTGGTGTGGTTCGTGGGCAAGTTTTTGCTGGGGCATGATTCCACCCGAATTTACGACGGTGGCTGGTCAGAGTGGGGAAATATGATCGGCATGCCGATTGAACAGGGTGCGGCAGACGCCTAAACGGCGGAACAACCCCGCGCAGCGCCACGCATCATCGCACAATGACCACGCTGCGCGAATTGTGTTTTTGTGCTTTTTCCACCACGATTGTGGACACGACGCAAAACCTGATGGTTTTCTCATGTTTTGGTGTGTAAGAATAGACTGAACGAGTTGTGCGGCGCAGTTCGCGCAAAAATTGTGCTTATACGTTTCGAACGAATTTACAACGCTATGGAGGGCCAACGTGGCTGAACAGACAAAGATCACCAAGGTATTGATCGCGAACCGCGGCGAAATCGCAGTGCGCATCATCCGTGCCGCGAAAGACGCCGGAATCGCATCTGTGGCCGTGTATGCAGAGCCGGACGCGAACGCCCCTTTCGTGGGGCTTGCCGACGAAGCTTTCGCCTTGGGTGGATCCACGTCTGCAGAATCCTACTTGGACTTCGACAAGGTACTCGACGCCGCCAAAAAATCCGGCGCCGATGCCATTCACCCCGGCTACGGCTTTTTATCCGAAAACGCCGATTTCGCACGCGCCGTCATTGACGCAGGGCTGATCTGGATTGGCCCTTCACCAGAGGCGATCGCCGATCTAGGTGATAAAGTCACCGCCCGCCATATTGCAGAAAAAGCTGATGCTCCGATGGCACCGGGCACCAAAGATCCAGTCGCCGATGCCTCTGAGGTTGAAGCCTTTGCCGACGAGCACGGCCTGCCCATCGCCATCAAGGCCGCATTCGGCGGCGGTGGCCGCGGCATGAAAGTCGCCTATGAGCGTGAAGAAGTCGCCGAGCTTTTTGAGTCAGCTACCCGTGAAGCAACCGCGGCATTCGGCCGTGGCGAATGTTTCGTCGAGCGCTACCTGGACCGCGCCCGCCACGTGGAGGCGCAGGTTTTGGCCGACCAGCACGGCAACGTCATCGTCGTTGGCACACGTGACTGTTCGCTACAGCGTCGTTTCCAAAAACTCGTGGAAGAAGCCCCTGCCCCATTTTTGACGGATAAGCAGCGTGAAGAAATCCACGAATCATCCAAGCGGATTTGTCGCCAGGCTGGCTACTACGGCGCCGGCACTGTGGAATTCCTGGTCGGTTCCGACGGCTTGATCTCCTTCCTTGAGGTCAACACTCGTTTGCAGGTCGAACACCCCGTCACCGAGGTAACGACGGGCATCGATTTGGTGCGCGAGCAGTTCCGCATCGCCGAAGGCCAGACGCTGCGTTTCACCGAAGATCCGCAACCGGTTGGCCATGCCTTTGAATTCCGCATCAACGGCGAGGATCCGGGCGCGAATTTCATGCCTGCTCCGGGCACCGTCGCGACGTATGCAGAGCCAGCTGGGCCTGGCATCCGTGTCGATTCCGGTGTGCGCCAAGGCACCGTTATCGGCGGACAATTCGACTCCATGCTCGCGAAGCTGATCGTGCACGCAGAAAACCGCGAGGAGGCCCTGGCCCGCTCCCGGCGTGCGCTCGACGAATTCACCGTTGACGGCATGCCGACGGTGATCCCGTTTCACCGCGCCATCATCAACGACCCAGCCTTTGCAGCTACCGATGACGAAGGCTTCACGGTCTACACCAAGTGGATTGAAGAGGAATGGACCAACGACATTCCCGCTTTCGCCGGTGAGCACGTTGAGCCAGAGGAAGAACCAGATCTGCCGCCGAAGAAGTACGTCGTCGAGATCGACGGCCGGCGGATCGAGGTTGCGCTGCCAGGTTCGTTGACCATCGGCGGTGGCGGCGAGGCACCAAAGAAAAAGGCGAAAAAGCGCCGCGGTGGTGGCTCCAAGGCTGCGGTCTCTGGCGATACCGTCGTTGCACCGATGCAGGGCACCGTCATCAAGGTTGCGGTGGAAGAAGGCCAAGAAGTCGCAGAAGGCGACGTGATCGTCGTTCTCGAGGCCATGAAGATGGAAAACCCGGTCAAAGCGCACAAGTCCGGTGCTGTTACCGGCCTGAAAGTCTCTGAGGGCGGGCAGATCGGCAAGGGCGATGTCATGTTGGAGATCAAGTAGGGCAAAAGCTCCGTGAGCAAAACCAATTTGCTCGCTGTCGGCTAACCTAGATTGTTATGACCAACGACTCAACGATTAACCTGCGTCCGGCCACCAACGAGGACCGTACATACCTGTCCCGGCTGCACTATCTTGCCGACGTTTTCGGCGACGAATCCCGCGACCTTCCCGCGACCGAGGCCGCCGATCACCACAAATACGTCAACCACTGGGATCCCTACACCCAGGGTGGCATCATCGCCATCTCTAGCCACGCGGTACCTGCCGGTGGCCTGTTTTTGCGCTACTGGAAGTCCAACAACCCTGGTTCTGGCTGGGTTGGCTACCCAGAGGTGCCGGAGCTAGTAATCGCCGTGGAGCGCCGCTACGCAGGCTTGGGGCTTGGAACCCGGCTGCTCGAAGCCGGCGTAGAGTTGGCGCGCACCCAGGGTGCTCCTGGCATCTCTTTGTTTGTCGACGAGAATAACCCCCGCGCACGCGCCCGCTATGAAAAATTTGGCTTCGAATACAAGACGGACTCGACAATGGTCAAATGGTTCGAGCAGCCGCGTGTTTAGCGGGAGCGTTGTGGGAGTCTAGCGGGGCCGGTCTGCACGTTGAGCGGGATTTAACCCGCCACGGCTCCGTGCCTATTTCATGGTCTCCACATCATCACCCAGCTTCACAATAACTTATAAAGTTGGCTATGCTAACCTATTGGTTGTAATAAGGGTAGGCTAGCAACACCGTACGCTAGTTCGGCGTTTCTGGTCTGCACTTCAGTTTTGCGACCAAGAGGTACAGCCACAATGCCAGCATCCCCGCTGCCCGAAGCAGCAGCAGTTTCCTCACCACTTCCCCACAGGCAATTCTCCCCACACCCAACGTCGATAAGCAGGCAATCGCTCGGCAGCCCATTCCACAGCCGGAAGGCCAGAAGCGCATTCCTCGCAGTCGCCTGCAGCTTGGGGCTACTGACTGCATGTACCGCACCAGCCGATGATTCTGCGCGCTCCAGCCAGAATACAACCACCGGCACTGCAGACAGCACATTCAAACCTGCAGAATCGTCTGCTACACGGACAATTTCGCACGCAATGGGATCGACGGAGCTGGGCGAAGAAATTACCACCGTTGCAGCACTCGACCGCACGGTATTGGACCCAGCTATCGCTCTGGGCTTGCACGTCGTTGGCTTCACCGAGCTCCAAGGAGACAGCGGAATCCCTGCTTATTTCGGCGATGATGGCGAGAAATACGCAGGTGACGCGGTCTCGGTTGGTGAACTTAGTGACCCGTCATTAGAGAAAGTCGCTGCGCTGAAACCCGATGCGATCTTGTCGTCGAAAGTCCGGCATGAAGATCTCTACGAACGGATGAGCAGCATCGCGCCGACGGTTTTTTCTGATTCTGGAGGCCATGGCTGGAAAGACAGCTTGCGCCTGGTAGGTGAAGTAGCGGATAAATCCGAAAAAGCCGACGAGCTCATCACCGACTACGAAGAGCGTGCTGCGCGCATCGGTGATCGCGTACGCGAAAAGCTCGGGAAAAACCCTAGCGTGACGTCCGTGCGATTCGTCGATGGGCCGACTCGGATCTATAAAGACGACAGCTATATCGGGGTGATCTTTGCCGATCTCGGCTTCGCACGAAATGACGCTTCCACCGGCACTGGGTTCAGCACCGAAATTTCCGCAGAAGAAATCGCCAAAGCGGATGCAGACTACATCTTTACCAGCGCGTATGGCGACGACGATGGCGAAGCCGCAAAGACACAAGAAGAATTCCAGCGCAATCCGCTCTGGAACCAACTGAAAGGTGAGATCCACGATGTCGACGACACCATTTGGATGAGCGCCGTCGGCATATATGGAGCAAACGAAGTACTCGACGATATCGCCGAGTACTTCGAAGTGGACGCAGACTAGCTGTGTGATGTCTAGTGACTTTTTGGACTCGGAGTCCAGGAAGTTTATGGACAGGATGTCTAACGACTTTTTGGACTCTGGCTTGTTGACAATGTGGGGATGGCAATTCCCATTACTCTCCGCAAGAAGATAGCGGATTTCGACCCCATCCGTGAGGGCATCGCGGTCCAGCAGTTTTGCAAGAACATCGGCGTATCGAAGCAGACGTACTACAACATCAAAGCACGTATCGCCGAACGCGGGCGGGCTGGCATCGTGCCGGATCGCACGGCACCACTGAACCCGCGACGGGTCTACGATGACAAGATTCGACAACAGGTCCTGCAAGCTCGCGGTACGTTAAAAGCCCGCGGCCAAGACTACGGCCCATGGTCAATCTTCTATTTCTTCCTCGACGAACTCGGCTACGACCAACCACCGTCACGAGCTTTAATCGCACACTGGTTGCACGAGGCTGGCGTCGCTGAGATCAATGCACGTAAAAGACCGCGTAAGTCCTACAGGCACTTTGCCAGGGGCGAAGTCAATGAACTGTGGCAGATCGATGCGTTTACCTACAGACTCTTCGATGTGGCTCACACGCAAGTGACTATCTACCAAGTCGTCGACGATGCCAGCCGCTTCGACCTCGGCTCCCAAGCTTTTGGAACTCCAGAAAACGGCACCGATGCCCGCATCACGCTAAGTGGAGCCATTGATGCTTACGGACTTCCCCAAGAAGTCCTGTCTGACAACGGTGATGCCTTTGCCACCTACCATCGCGGCCGGCTGTCGCAAACCGAATGCTGGCTCGCCAGCCTGGGAGTTCAATCAAGTGCGGGCTTTGCTCCCACGACGCAAGGCAAAGACGAGCGATCGCACCAAACCATGACCAGGTTTTTGGATGCTCGTACCCCAACGACGCTGGCGCAGGTCCAACAGCTGATTGTCGACTACCGCAACTTCTACAACACACGCCGTCGCCAGCAAGGACTTCTCAAAGGCAAGATGCACATCACCCCAGCCCAAGCCTGGGAGATTATCTCGCATGCCCAGCCACCGACGCAGCCGATTGACCCAGATGTTTTATAGACAAAAATCACGAAACGATATCACCGGATTCACCCCGACAACCAGGCAGATGCCTTAGCAGCCGAGACAGTGGTCGCGACAGATAATGCCCTGCCTGAAGTTGCAGCTTCAGACAGGGCACCAAGTAACGACACTCAGGCGATCCAGCAAGATGCACCCCATGCCGATTCCTCAACCGTAATGCCAAGCTCTACCGGTGTAAATGCACTCTGGCCTATCCCGGACAAGCTGTGGATCAACAAAAGCGGGGTGGTACGCGTTATGGGACACGGCCTCTACGTCGGGCTGCGCTTCAAAAATCGAGCCATCTACAGCAGCGTAGCCGATGACTATGTGGAATTTTTACTGATCACGACGGTGAGAAACTGTTGTCATTTCCGCTGCCGATCCAACTGAATCAGCGTCCACCCGGCGGTCAAATCAACATAAACCACGTTGTCGGCATGTGGCACCGACAACCCCCAGAGCTAAAACCCAACCTTTCTGGGCCACGGCCAAGCCGCCGGAAGAAGCCAAGTTAGCACCAGTACAAAAACTCTGTGGACTCCCCGTCCAAAAAGCGGGGAGACTCCGAGTCCAAAAAGTAGCTGGACTCCAAGTCCAAAAACCTCATGGACATAACAGCACTAGTCTTCTTTGATTACCACGATCAAGTCGCCGCCTTCAACGCTGGTCGCCTGCCCCATAGCGACGCGCTCGATGGTGCCGTCGACGGTGGCAGAGATTTGGGCTTCCATCTTCATCGCCTCAATGATCGCCACCTCGTCACCAGCAGAGACCTTATCTCCGACCTTGGCGGTTGGGTTCACCACGCCGGCGAACGGTGCGGCGACATGGCCCGGGTTAGACTTATCAGCCTTTTCCACCGACGCTACCGACGATTCCACGGATTGATCTCGGACCTTGATCGGACGGATCTGCCCGTTGACGTTCATCACGACATTGCAGATACCCTTTTCGTCCGGATCACCCACGGCATCCAGACGCACCACCATGGATGGCGGGGTAAATCCAGTCTCATCCGGTGCGAAGTGCAAGACGGTTTCTTCGCCTTCCACCAACCCGTAGAAGAACACGCGATCGTCCAATGCCGAGGTATCACCAAAGCGACGTTTGAATTCGGCGAATTCTTCGACCTGCTTCGGGAACAGAAGTCGGTCCAATCCATTGCGCCGTACCCACTTGTCGTCGTCGGCAAGCGCTTTTTCTTCTGCTTCCGGTACTTCAGTCAACTGCGGTTTCGATTCGGAACGGCCCGCCAGCGCCTTATCCTTCAGCTCTGGCCAACCAGCCGGTGGCGTTCCCAGCTCACCGCGCAAGAAGGCGATAACGGAATCTGGAATGTCGTACTTCTGCGGATCAGCAGCGAAATCTTCTGGGGAGACGTTGGCGCCCACCAGGTGCAGCGCCAAGTCGCCAACCACCTTCGATGACGGTGTGACCTTGGTTGGCCGGCCCAACATCTCGTTGACGGCAGCGTAGGTATCTTCGATGAGCTCGAAGCGATCGGCCAGCCCCAGTGCGCTCGCTTGCGTGCGTAGGTTGGACAGCTGTCCACCCGGAATTTCGTGCTTGTACACGCGCCCGGTGGGGCCAGGAATTCCCGACTCAAATGGGGCGTAAACCTGGCGCACGGCCTCCCAGTACGGTTCCAGATCACCCACGGCCTGCAAGTCCAGGCCAGTGTCGCGCTCGGTGTTTTCAAAGGCCGCCACAATCGCCGACAGCGACGGCTGCGAGGTAGTGCCAGCAAGTGGTGCCGAGGCGCCGTCGACGGCATCGGCACCCGCGTTCGCAGCCGCCAGGTAAGTCGCCAGCTGGCCGCCTGCGGTGTCGTGCGTGTGCACGTGCACCGGAACATCAAAGTTCTTGCGCAGCTCGGTGATCAGCTTGGTCGCGGCTGCCGGACGCAACAGACCAGCCATGTCTTTGATCGCCAGCACGTGGGCGCCGGATTCCACGATTTCTTCGGCCAGGCGCAGGTAATAATCCAGCGTGTAGATGTTTTCTTTCGGCGAAGTCATATCACCGGAATAAGCCATGGCAACCTCGGCGACAGACTTGTTGGTCTCCAACACGGCATCGATCGCCGGGCGCATCTGGGAGACATCATTCAGCGCGTCGAAGATGCGGAAGATATCGATACCGGAATCCGAGGCTTCCTGCACAAAGGCCTTGGCGACTGCATCTGGGTATGGCGTGTAGCCGACGGTGTTGCGACCACGCAGCAGCATCTGCAGGTTGATGTTCGGCATTTCTTTGCGCAACAGGTCCAGGCGCTGCCATGGGTCTTCGTGCAAAAAGCGCATGGACACGTCGTAAGTGGCACCGCCCCAAGCCTCGACGGAGTACAAGTCTGGGGTCATGCGCGCAACGTGCTGCGCGGCAGCGAACAGTGTGGAGGTACGCACGCGAGTGGCAAGCAGCGACTGGTGCGCGTCGCGGAAGGTGGTATCGGTGACCGCCAAGGCGTCTTGTTCGCGGATCGATTTCGCAAATCCTTCTGGCCCCAATTCCAACAGGCGATCGCGCGAGCCCTTCGGGATCTCTGGTGCTAGCTGCTTCGGCAATTTGTCGAAGGCACGCAGCGCAGTTGGGCGCTCACCATGCGGCTTGTTGACGGTCATATCCGCGATGTATTCCAGGATGCGGCCTGGCTCATCATCAGCCGGAGGAGCTTCCAGCAGGTGCGGGTGATCAGCGATAAAGCCGGTATTGATGCGCTCGTTCGCGAATTTTGGTTCGCGCAGGAGGGCTCGCAGGAAGCCAATATTCGTCGACACACCGGTGACCGTGAATTCGTTGAGGGCGCGCTGGGCACGGGCCACCGCGATCTGGAAGTCTGCGCCACGGCAGGTCATCTTCACCAGCAATGAGTCGAAATTCGGGGTGATCTCTGCACCCACGGAAGTCGCACCATCCAGACGCACACCAGCACCACCCGGAGAGCGGTACGACGAAACAGTACCCGTATCTGGGCGGAAGCCGTTTGCTGGATCCTCGGTGGTAATGCGGCACTGCAAAGCAGCACCAGACAGCCTGATGTCTTCTTGGCGCAGCCCCAGCTGCTCCAAGCTCGCACCAGCAGCGATGTGCATCTGCGATTTCACGATGTCGACAGAGGTAACTTCCTCGGTGACAGTGTGTTCGACCTGCACGCGGGGGTTCATCTCAATGAAGACATGCTTGCCGTTTTCGTCGACAAGAAACTCAACCGTACCGGCGCCTTCGTAGTTGATGTGCTCACAGAAACGCACCGCGTCGGCACAAATCTTTTCCCGCAACTGCGGATCCAAAAACTGTGCCGGAGCAATCTCGACGACCTTCTGGTGTCGCCGCTGCAGCGAACAATCGCGCTCGTACAAGTGCACGACGTTGCCCTGCGAGTCCGCCAAAATCTGCACCTCGATGTGCTGCGGTTTAATCACCGCAGTTTCGAGATAGACATTGGCATCGCCGAACGCGGCCTCCGCCTCACGGGAGGCTTCAGCGATCTTCGTGCGCAGTTCTTTCTCGCTCTTCACAAAGCGCATACCACGGCCGCCGCCACCGGCGACGGCTTTGACGAACAGTGGGTATTCAAACTCAGAGGAGTACTCCACCAGCGTGTCGACGTCGGACGACGGTTTGGAGTCTTTCAACGTTGGCAAACCGGCTTCTTCTGCAGCCTGCACGGCAGCCGATTTGTCGCCAGTCAGATGCAGGGTGTCTTCGGTCGGCCCGATGAACTTGATGCCGTTTTCGGCACACTTGCGAGCCAGATCAGCACGCTCAGAGAGGAAACCATAGCCAGGATAGACCGCGTCTGCACCCGACTTCTTCGCTGCTCGGATGATCTCGTCGACATCCAAATAAGCCTTTACTGGCTGGGCGTCGGCACCAATGCGCACGGCCTCATCGGCGAAGGCACGGTGGAAAGAGTTTCGGTCTTCTCGCGGATACACCGCGACGGTCCGTGCCCCAGTCTCGAATGCGGCGCGGAATGCGCGGACGGCGATTTCGCCGCGGTTGGCGACGAGAATTTTGTTGAAGGCGGGCAAGCCTGACTCTGCCACGTCAAATTCCTTTCGGATATACACATGAGCAATCACCCGACCAGCCCCACAGCAGAAGGGCCTGGGTAATCTAGATCTCAATATACTAAACCCGCCGTACGAAACGGCGGGCGGGGTGAAAAATTGCAGCGCTCACGAGGCGAGCTGAAGCTCGGCGGTGAAGCCAGTGAGCGTGACGCTTGGTTTTTAAGTCAGAGTGTCCGGCGCGATCAGGCGACGGGCGGCTTCCGTAATCGAACCCGACAATGACGGATACACGGCGAAAGAATCAGCCAGGTCCGTCACGGTGAGGTTGTTGGCCACGGCCACTGCGATCGGCAAAATCAGCTCGGAGGCGTGCGGTGCTACCACTACTCCACCGATGACCAAGTCCGACTGACCGCGGCAGAAAATCTTCACGAAACCGTGGCGCAGCGAACGCATTTTCGCGCGCGGGTTGGTGTGTAGCGGGAGTTTGAACTTACGCGCCAACACCTCGCCGTCTTCGATTTCTTTTTCCGTCACGCCGACGGCAGCAATTTCCGGACGAGTAAACACCGCGGTGGCCACGGTTTTCAGGCGCAGCGGCGACACGCCTTCACCCAAAGCGTGGTATGCCGCGATACGCCCCTGCATCGCAGCAACCGAAGCCAACGGGAACAGGTTCGAGCAGTCACCAGCAGCGTAAACATTGGCTACATTGGTGCGCGAGACGCGGTCGACCTTGATGTGGCCAGACTTTTCCATCTCTACACCAAGACGCTCCAGACCCATGTTGGAAGTGTTCGGAATGGAACCAATGGATAGCAGCGCGTGTGAGCCGTGAATTTCGCGACCATCGTCAGTGATCACAACAACGCCTTGACCTCCTTCGCCGTCGGTGCGTTTCACTTCCGACACGCGAGCATGCTTTTCCAACTCTACGCCGCGCTCTGCCAAAACTTCCTCGAGAGTGTCCGCAGCATCGGCGTCGTCATGCGGCAGAATGCGGTCACGCGAGGCCACCATCGTCACCTTGACGTCTAGCTCAGAAAACGCCGAGACAAACTCGGCACCCGTAACACCAGAACCGACGACGATGAGGTGCTCTGGCAACTCTTCGAGGTTGTAGATCTGCTGCCAGGTCAAAATGCGTTCACCGTCTGGCTGTGCGCCCGGCAAGATCCGCGGGCTAGCACCGGTGGCAAGCAACACCAGGTCGCACGGGATGAGTTCTTCGCGGCCATCTTCGCTGTGCGTGGCAGTCACCAAATGCGTAACACCGGAGACCATTTCCTCGAAGCTGGCACGACCTTTGATGACGCGCACACCGAGTTCTTCCAAGCCTTCTGCGATATCGGCCGATTGCTCATTCGCCAGCACTTGCACACGCTCATTCAAGGCTTTCACCGACAGATTGGTCTCGCCAATCCCCTCGTTCAGGCCCATATCGTCGGCACGGCGCAAGTCGGTTTTAATGTTGGCTCCGGCGATGAACGACTTCGAAGGAACACAGTCCAACAGCACCGAGTTACCGCCCGGAGCCAGATCATCGATCAGGGTTACTTTCGCACCATATTTTGTTGCCGCCGAGGCAGCTTCATACCCGGCTGGTCCGCCGCCTATGATGACCATTCGCTTTGCGGTGTGAGACACGCGGGCTCCTTACACTCTCATCGAAAATACCTGTAGCAGCAATGTGCAGCGTGCAGCATTTTTTCTGCACAGAATTCCGTCTGCTTTAATTCTGAGTTTTTACAGTCATGTTCAGTCTTGGACTCTATGTTAGCGCGCTTGTGCTTCATAACGCGCGACAATCCCACCAAATAAACGGATACCGACGGCCAATGCACGCTCATCCGGGTGAAAATTGCCCTGGTGCAAATCCTGCATTTCGCCAGAACCAGACCAACAGCCCAATCGTGCCATCGACCCTGGCACGTGTTCGAGGTACCAGGAGAAATCTTCGCCTCCCGACGATTGCGGCGCTTGCACTGCTGCTTGCGGGTCAATGTCAGTGACCGCTTCTGCCAAAATCGCGGTGGCGACTTCGTCGTTAAGCACCGGCGGCACTCCCTGGTCATGGGTGAGCACATAGTTCACACCGGTTGGTGCCAGGATCTCTCCAATGATTTCCGAAAGTTCACGCCGCAACCAACGCCACACACCGATATCTGCCGTGCGCAGAGTTCCCATGACCGAGCCTTGCTCCGGGATCGCATTTGGGGCAAAACCAGCATGGATAGCACCAAACACCGCAACGGTTCCGGTACGTGGATCAACCCGGCGCGACAAGACGGCTGGCAGTTCTGTAACCACCTTGCCCAGCGCATAAACCACGTCGCTGGTGAGATGCGGCCGCGAGGTGTGCCCACCAGTACCCGAGACCTCAATTTCGATGACATCGGAGGCCGAAGTGATCGCCCCAGTACGAATTCCAATTTGGCCAACGCGCAGCTTCGGCTCGGCATGCACCGCGTAAAGAGCAGAAACTCCCCGCAGCGCGCCCCATTCGATCACGTCGACGGCACCACCGGACATGACTTCCTCGGCAGGCTGGAAAATAACGCGCACACCAAAGCTCAATGCACCCGGATAGGCCCGCAGCAGCTGTCCCAGCGAACAAGCAAGCCCCAAGGCGACGGTGGTGTGAATATCGTGGCCGCACGAATGCGACACCCCGTCTGTTTGTGAGGCGAATTCTGCGCCGGTGATTTCTTGGATGGGCAATGCATCGATATCTGCGCGAAAGGCGATGCGCCCAGTGCCGTGATCAGCACCGATATCGACGTACAAGCCGGTTTCTGGGAATCGCTGCGGCGACAGTCCATATTCTTCCAAGACACCGCAGAGGAAATCTGTGGTGGCGTGTTCTTCGTGGGAAAGCTCTGGGTTGCGGTGAATATGGCGGCGCCAACCGATCACCTCGTCGTGGTGGTGTTCGATCCACTCAGCAACGAACGAGGCAATGTCCATCAACCCGATCCTTTCTTCAGCT
This sequence comes from Corynebacterium drakensteinense, assembly GCF_041224285.1. NCBI lineage: Bacteria > Bacillati > Actinomycetota > Actinomycetes > Mycobacteriales > Corynebacteriaceae > Corynebacterium > Corynebacterium drakensteinense. Next base: position 2,725 of record NZ_JAXOFP010000023.1, on the reverse strand, counting down.
ATCAAAAGCTAGCAAGCTGTTTCCCGCGCGCTAGCAGTCGCGCGGCGATGTATTTGACGTGTATTCGTGTATTTACCGTGCAGAATACTGCTCCTGGCACACCGGTTGAGTATACCCGCTAATCGCCAACTAACTCAGTCTAACTCAGGCTAGCTCGGATCCCCGTGGACGGTCCGTGCCACCGAGCGCGGTGTCGAATTCGGGAAGTTCACCGGTGGCAGCGTCGGCGCGGTAGAGCTTAGTAAACGGCGCGGTGTCGATCTCGTCGACGGGCCATCGCCTCTGCAGGTGTGGCGTCGTCAAAGAACAGGACCCCGCGACGACGCGATCAGCACCCGGCAACAGCACGGCTGGCGGGACATAAAGAATTTGTGCCAGCTTATAAACTGTAGAAAGCAGCGGGTCAGCGGCTTTGTCACCGCATTCGTTGCGCTCCAGATTCGAAATTTGCGTGCGCGAAATCCCGGATAATTGTGCAAGGCGCGATTGCGAAAGCCCGCGCATTTTCCGCAAGGCACGCAGGTTGTTTGCGAGCGCGTGACCGTAACTTGTCCAATACCAGCGGTGCAGTTCCGCCATGGTGCATCCTCCCCCGATAATGCCGCATTAATATTTTTAATTTTTCTGTGCGCATAATGCCGCACGAATAAACATGAATAATGCTGCATCCATCATACTATGAGCGCACGCACCGCTTGTCCTGTGTGCGATCCGGTGCACCGTGTGAGATCTGCTGAAGCACATCGGTCACAGCAGACACACGCGGGAGACCACGAAAACTAGGGGGCTATGGGGTTAGAAGGCTATGGTGCTAGGCGCTACAGGGCTGCGGAGTTATAGGTCAATATTGCGCGGCCCGTAGAGACGATCTCCGGCATCTCCCAAACCAGGAACGATATAGGCGTTTTCGTTGAGTTCTGGATCAATCGCACCGGTGACAAGACGAACGGGCAAGCCAGATTCTTCGAGTGCCTGCACACCTGGTTGCGCCGAGACGATGCACACGGCGGTGATATCGCGAGCCCCACGATCAACCAACAGCTGCAGCGAGTGCAGTAGCGAGCCTCCGGTCGCCAGCATCGGGTCAACGAGAAATACCGTGCGGTCGCTGAGGTCGTCGGGCAATGCTTCCAGATACGGCACCGGCTCGTGCGTCGTCTCGTCGCGAGCCATACCGATGAAACCAACCTGCGCATCCGGGATCATCGCCAGTGCGGGATCGACCATGCCCAGCCCGGCGCGGATAATCGGCACGATAATCGGTGGGTTCGACAGCCGAGTTCCGGTGGTTTCTGCCACCGGGGTGGTCAGGGCGAATTCGTCGGTATCTAAGTTCCGAGCGGCCTCGTACACCAGCATGGATCCGAGATCTTTCAACGCTGCACGAAAGGCGGCGTTGTCGCTGCGTTGATCACGCAACAAGCTTAAACGCGCTGCGGCTAAGGGGTGTTTTACCACGGTGATATCCATGATTCCTATGCTATGCCATTACTAAACAAAAGCGTTTTGTGGTCAGCCCTGTTGTAGTGACAGCAATGACACGGCACACGATGCGCCTGTGCCCCGCGGAGCGAGGAAAACGGCCTAGGACAAGGTACGACAAGGTAGGACAAGGAAAACTTCTGATTCTGGGAACCTGCACGGCGTGCTGGCCGTCTAATGGGCCATGACAACATTTGCTTTTGACTTCGACCACGCCACCGCCTTGTCCGCAGACGTGGAACGCGCTGCTGCCAACATCCGAGAACCTGTGCCCCCACAGTTGCTCACTGCACTTGGGGCATCACCAAACCAGCACGATTTCTACACGGCTTTAGAGCGCGCCACGGCTGTCACCGCAACACAGTCACGAATACTGGCGCAACGGCTCAGCTTCGCTGCAGATTCTGGTTTCCGTATGGTCCGCGATGCCGGCTTGGCCGAATCTACGACCAGCACCGCCCTGGGAGGGCTTGATGAATCCCTCAACGACGGCTTTCCAGTTGCACATAGCGTAGCCAACAGCAGGGAGGTGACCCGATGAATCTCATTTCTACACTGCAACGCATAAGCTCACTTGAGCCTGCACAGCTGGGCAATTTCGGGATCCCTGCCATGCCGGATCTCTCCGCCGTTACTGAGCTCGCTGCTATCAGTGGCGAAAGTGCCGCCGATATCGAGTCTGCCGCTGCGCTTATCGACGGCTCCAATCACGAAATTGCAGAAATCACCGCCCAGGCGCAAGCCGCCGTCGAATCCTGCATCGCCGAGCTGGTGGGCATCGGGCAATCTTTTGTGCACCAAGCTGTCCCCGTGTTCGCCTCTACGATGCTTCCTGGCCCCGGCACAACCACCGCTGCAGTCGCAAAACTGGAAGGGCTCGCGCAGGCTCATATCGCACAGGCACACAGCTGCGCGCAGCAACTTGATCAGCAGCTTTCTGGTCTCGCCGGGCGGCTCCACAGCATTGCCGAGCAGCCGTTTCGCCTCGAGGCAACCCCCGCAGGTGTACCGAGCGCCACCACTACCCCAGCAGTGGTGACCTCCGGGGAAGCACCACCAGCAGCCCACGCGACAACCGCGGCCGCGCAAGCGCCTGCGGCGAGCTCCGAAGCAGACATCGCACTAGCTAGTCATTCCACCGATGTGCCCGCCGACGAGGGTGCGGAAGCTGGACGACAAGCTGTTGCTGCAGCGCGCAGCCAATTGGGCACGCCTTATCAATGGGGTGGGACAACCCCAGGGG
>NZ_JAXOFP010000022.1:0-36146 GCF_041224285.1 Corynebacterium drakensteinense | reverse complement strand
AGCGATTCATGAGTATGTCGAGTTCTATAACGAACGAAGAATCAAGCTTGAGTTCGGTGGATTAAGTATTAATCAGCGTCGGCGCAAGCTGTTACTCTGAATATTCCTAAAAAATGTCCGCATCCCCAAAAATGTGTCTGATCGGGGCGTCAACCAGCGTATCGTGTCTTTTTTACAAATAAGCCCCCTAAAACCGGCTTTTTTCGTCCACTATTTGTAAAAAAGACACCAAATGCTAACACCCGACACGGGGTAACAACCCCAGATGCACTTTTTGTCGCGCAACCCCTGATTACAGCGTCAGCTTTGTTGAGTCAGCTGCGAGCGTAGTTGATCCCCTTCCCCGATGAGCCCTCATGGATCGCCATACGAGGCAGACAAGGCGCACGAAGCAGAGAACACAAAAACACCGCATTCCAGCCCGGTGGGCAGAATGCGGTGTTTTGCACTACGAAGCCTGTTGTGGCTTAGATGTTTTGTCCGGTGAAGCTACCAATCAATTTGACCAGCTGAGCCACGAATCCGCCAATCACTGGAATGGCGGAGGTGATGCTGACCAGTGACTTTAAGAACGAAGCGAAGGTACCACCAGAGCTTAAGGACGAAGACTCTCCCTTTTCGCCCTGTGGCCCTGGCTTGCCATCCTTGCCGTCTTTACCGTCTTTGCCATCCTTCGGCAACGGAATTTCTACCGTGCTGCCGTCAGAGAACTTGACGATGACCCTGCCGTCCTTGATCTCCTGACCAACGATAGTCAGTGGCTTTGCGTCCTGGCCGTCTTTACCGGCTGCACCAGCAGCACCGTCTTTGCCAGCGGCACCATCTTTACCTGCAGCACCGTCTTTGCCTTTAGGAATCGTGATCTTTTGGCCGTTGGTGAACTCGACGATGATGTTGCCTTTGCCGTCGTCGGTCTGCTCCTTGATCTTCAGATCTGCACCAGGCTTACCTGGTTCACCTTTTTCGCCCTTCTCACCAGCTGGTCCGGCTGGGCCTGCTGGGCCAGGCTCGCCTGGCTTGCCTTCGGTACCTGGAGGGCCTGCTGGACCTGCTGGGCCACGATCACCTTGCGGCCCAATCGGACCGCGTGGTCCTTGAATTCCGCGCTTTTCTTCCTCGGTGCAATTCTCCTTGCGCACCGGCGCAACTTCACCATATACAGTGAGCGTTCCAGACAAAGCAGCCTTCACGTCAGCGGAAATATTGCTCAAAAACTCAAGGTTGTCTACCTGACCACGGAACAACACGGTATGGCTGTCGAGCACCGGACGAATATCAGCTTCTTCTTTCGTTAGCGTGCCTTTTGCAATCGTTTGCGCCCCGCCGTTGTAACTTGCGTTAATAGAAACCTTTTTGTCATGCGAAACAGTCAGGACTAGCGAGTTTATAGTATCGCGACCTATAGAAAACAAGCCATCGGCAGCAATTGTCGCACTGCTAATGCGGTTTTCTGCACTTACCTTCACTGAAGTCTCATCTTTGTTACCGCGGAAAGTAGCAGATACCGGTTTTCCATTTTCATCGTATTTTACAGCGCTGCCTTCGTATTTATATTTTTCCGCGTTCTCCGGCGAAATATCCCAAGAAAATGCCGACGACGACACAGCAAATTCAACGACTGGGCAAAGCTGAGTTTCAGAAGCTGCAGTTGTACCTGCTGCCTCCTGCGCATGTGCAGTATTGATTGGGCTCAACAGGCCCAAACTCAGGGCGAAAACTGCGCACGCAGTTATGCCAACTGATTTCCTTTTAGCCACGGTGTGGTCTCCGAATTTCTCTTCAAAAGCCAAGTACATTCCTGCGTACGCAGGTGCACGAAATACTACTTCGGTGATCCAAAATAGTTAGCCATAAATCTAAACCTGAATCGATTCAGTACACAAGCGTCTTTGCAATGATTTTCGCTACCCTCTTTGAAAACGTCGCATATTACACAAAGTGCATATAATTACCCAAGCTCACACCGGACCCGGGAGGGCTAAAGCACAGTTGATGTAGCAAAGATCACTATCGGCCACTAAACTATCCCCATGAATTCTTCCGAACCAATCACCTTTTACGAAGCCGCGCAGTGGGTTTATAAGCGTCGCGGCAAACTTTCCGGAGCAGCCGAAAGCGAAACCTGGTGGTTGTTTGCCCCGGCAAGCCCAGAACCTGGCAAAGGCCCAATCATGGTCAACCGGAAGACCAATGAGCTCGAACAACTCGGCTCATTACCAAAAGAATGGAAACCGCGCCTCGAGGCATTCAAAAAGGAAGGGCCCACCCCACTTTCCGTTCCGGAAGAGTTTTACGGCAAGCCCGACGAAATCTCACTGTAGCCCGACGAAATCTCGTTGTAGCGCGACGCTAGCTTAATGTAGCGCTAGCTCGCACGTCGGCGGGCCAACAGCGGCGCCACAATCACACCAATCACTGCACTAACCGCAAGCACGACGAGTGCTAACAACAGCCCCAGGTTGTCACCATCATTGGCAATCGTGCTCAACGCGGTGGTCGACCAGTGCAACGGCACCAAACCAGCCAACGCAGACCATGCCTGCGCAATGTCTGCACTTGCCGCAGCTTGCCAGACCCAACCAACAAGCCCTACTTGCGCTATTCCGGCAACCGCAGCGATCACCAGCCCACCCCGCAGGCCTGCTATCCGCATCAATGCCCACGTCAGGCCAGAAGCAACCCAAGCACTCAACGCCGCCACCCCAGCAGCAACCGCAACCGTCGCAGCGCTCAAGCCGTCGCCAAGCAAGCCAACCAGCACGGCACCGCTCGCAGCAGCCAGCACCCCACCGGAAAGCTGCACCAACCACGCAGAAGCATAGAAATAGCTCATGACTGCCATGACTACACCGGCCAACATCACCAATGCCGCGATCAACATCGCTACCACCGGCGGCAGCACACCGTGGCCCTGCTGCTCATCAGCCGCTTCGTCACCGGTAGGGCCTGCCGGGATTGCGCGGCCCACCGCATCAGACTTCTGCTTATTGTTTTGCGCCATCGCTTCCAGGCGATCTGCACCACCATCAAACTCTTCTAAGCCGGCGGTAGCTTCTGTCACCCGATCCCGCAGTTCATGCAGGCCAACAGACAATTCCTTCGAACCGTTGGTCAGATCATAAACTCCGTCGTGGAAGCCGTATCCCGGCACATTCAACTGATTCGCCAAATCGCGCGAACCATTTTTCATCGCTAGCAAATCATCGGCAATCTCGGTCTGGAAATTAAAATTATGCACCTGCTGGCGCAGATGTTGTAAGTCTTTAATCGCCTGCTCCGCTTCCGGCCCATCGACACCGCGCAGCTCCTCGATAGCACGGTCAGCAGCCTCCAGTAGCTGGCCTTGCACCGCACCGAAACCAACAACCTGATCGACCGCCTGGCCTACGCCATCGGCAAGCTCAGTAGCCCCCCGGCCCAATTGGCCCGTTCCCGCCTGCAATTCCACCATTCCCTGGCGCAGACGATCAGCCCCATCAGCAGCCTCGCCCATTGCGCCGACCAGCTGCTCAGTCTCGCCGTCGACGCCTTCCAATCCGGCGATGAGCTCGTCGATCGCACCTTGCAAAATTCCAGCCTGCGACGAAGCCTGCCCCGCTGCACGACGAGCGTCGATCAATTTGCTGTTATCCACGCCAGGGCTTTCTACCGCGGGCGCTCCAGCCGGCTCCTCTGCCGACGACCAACTATCAGACGGACTCAACGAGGCAACCGCAGCGATCACCGCACCAACCACCAAAGGCAACAGCACGCAGACCAGCACAACGATGCCGCGCATGCGTCCGCCTGCTGCAGCGGCTGAGCCAAGCCGTGATTCCCCTGCACCGCCCACAGCAGGTTGTTGTTCGGTGGCAGCAGAATTGGTCGCGGACGAATAATCGTTCATACCCGGGCACTTTAATTGCTCATGTCGACCTGGTGCGGCAACAAACTCGGCGAGTCACATAAACAACAATGACCACAGCCATATCAAGAGGCCGAACATGCAAAAAGGGGCCACACCGGATCACCGATGCGGCCCCCTGCGCAAGAAGCTAGCTCACGGGTACGTTTGCCACGCTTCCCGCGTCTCGCCTCAGGAACGATTTAGTTCTTGTACTTCTCCGCGAATTTCTTGCGAACTGCTGCGCCCAAGTCTTCGTGAACGTTGTCCCAGTACTCGTAGACGCGCTGCTCGACGCCTTCAGAAACACCAGCCATAGCGTTGGTGATGTTGTGCGCCAGACGATCCTTCTCTTCGTCGTTCATGACTTCTTCGTACAGCTTGCGTGGCTGGGTGAAGTCGTCATCCTGCTCGTGCTTGACGTATGCCGCACGAACCAAGTCGGTGCCGTGTGGGTCAGGGTTGACGTAGTAGTCGGAAGCCTGACCGTAGCTGGTGTGGTTCGACGAGGAGGTTTCACCGTCGTCCAGGAAGCCAGCGCCCTTGTCGTAGCGGTTCGGGCTGTATACCGGCTGATCTGGGCCGTTGAAGTTGTACTGCATCGAACCCTCGTGGCTGTAAGTGTTCACAGGGTTGATTGGCTGGTTGATCGGCAGGTGACGGTAGTTGGTGCCGATGCGGTAACGGTGCTGGTCAGCGTATGCGAACGCACGTGCCTGCAGCATGCGGTCTGGGGACAGGCCGGTGCCTGGAACGATGTTGGATGGGTCCAGGGCAATCTGCTCGATCTGCGCAAAGTTGTTGCGTGGGTTACGGTTCAACTCGAAGTAACCAACCTTTTGCAGTGGGTAGTCCTCGGTGTACCAAACCTTAGTCAGATCGAATGGGTTGAACTTGTAGTTCTCTGCATCCTCGAACGGCATGATCTGCACGTAGACGTCCCAACGTGGGTAGTCGCCGTTCTCGATCGCGTTGTAGAGATCCTCACGGTGGTAGTCGGCATTCTTACCGGCCATCTCTTCAGCTTCTTCATCGGTGAAGCACTCCCAACCCTGCTGGGTCTTGAAGTGGTACTTCACCCAGAATGCTTCGCCGTCTTCGTTGACCCACTGAAAGGTGTGGGAGCCGAAGCCGTCCTGGTGACGGGAAGTCTTTGGCGTACCGCGGTCACCCATCAAGTAGGTCACCTGGTGTGCGGACTCCGGAGTACGAGTCCAGAAATCCCACTGCATATCAGCGTCACGCAGGCCGGAAGCGCCGGTGCGCTTCTGCGAGTGAATGAAATCAGGGAACTTGATGCCGTCGCGCAGGAAGAACGTCGGGGTGTTGTTACCGACGATGTCGAAGTTGCCTTCCTCGGTCCAGAAACGCAGAGCGAATCCGTGCACGTCGCGCCAGGTATCAGGCGAACCCTGCTCACCAGCGACGGTGGAGAAACGGATACCCATTGGGGTGACCTTGTTCGGCTGGAACAGGTCTGCCTTGGTGTACTTGGAAACGTCTTCGGTGACGTGGAATTCACCGAAAGCACCGTGGCCCTTAGCGTGTGGGTTGCGCTCTGGAACGCGCTCACGGTTGAAAGACTGCAGCTTCTCGATCAGCTGCAGGTCGTTCAAAACGTTTGGACCTTGTGGCCCAGCGGTAATGGAAATATTTTCCGAGGCGATTGGCTGACCACCCTGACGAGTGGTGGTACCTGGGGCGTCCTCCCGCTGGCCAAGATCCAGCTTGTCATCAATGTTCTTAGTCATGGAAATGCTCACTCCTGTTAGCAATTGATTAGACGCTCTTATGGGGTCGAGGTCTATTGATAGTCTACTTGCATACATGCGAGTGCGCAAAACCACTAAAGGATCGGAAATGGTGCTCGGAAATGGTGTACAGCAATCGCGAACAGCGCTGGTAATCTCATCGGAGTGAACGCGCAACCACCTTCTGCGAGCCGCGATGCCCGCACCACGCAGCTGGCACTCAAAGCCGGCCGTGGCGATCGCGCAGCGTTGACCGCGTTCATCAAAGAAACGCATGACGACGTCTGGCGCTTCCTTGCCCATCTGGCAGGCCCCGAGCTTGCCGACGACCTCACGCAAGATACCTACGTTCGCGTGATGAGCGCCCTACCCCGTTTTGCCGGACGATCAACTGCGCGCACTTGGCTGCTATCTCTCGCCCGCCGAGTCTGGATCGACAATATTCGCCATGAGCGCGCCCGCCCGCGAAAATCCCATTCTGAATTGGAAGACCTGAACCCGGTCCACGAAGATTCCGCGGTGTGGAGCGAATGGATCGACACCCGAACGCTGATCGCCTCGCTGCCTGATGAGCGTCGCGAAGCGCTGGTATTAACGCAGGTTTTGGGCTATTCCTACGAGGAAGCCGCGGCGATCGCGGGTGTGCGCATTGGCACAATCCGTTCCCGAGTGGCGCGTGCGCGGAAAGATATTCTCACAGAATACGACAATTAAACTCAGAAACTGTTATATTCCGTTCAACGTTTCTTTATTTCGTTTTTAGTTTTCAGACGCGCTTTCACAGCGTGATCACAGATTCGGAGTTGTTTCCTTCATGCTCAAACGATCGTTGGCCATTTCGATGGCGTTCGTCGGAACCCTGGCCGGTGCAGGCTTTGCCTCCGGACAAGAAGCCATGACTTATTTCGTGGCATTCGGCAATTGGGGAATCGTCGGAGCGCTGCTTGGCTCCGTCGTCATGATCATTTGTGGTATCGCCATTTTGCAGCTGGGTAGTTATTACCAAGCCCGCGAGCACACCGCGGTGATTGACCGCATCACTAACAGCCCAATCATCGCGAAAATTCTCGACTGGGGCACCATCGCCACGCTGTTTTCCATTGGCTTCGTTATGTTCGCCGGTGGTGGTTCTAACCTGCAAGAAGCTTGGGGCTGGCCGACATGGATCGGCGCCTCCGCCATGCTGGTAATGACCATCCTGGTCGGTTTGCTCAACGTCGAAAAGACCACCGCGGTCATCGGCGTGATCACTCCGTTCTTGATCATCATGGTGCTGGGTACCGCGATCTACACCGTCATCACCGTGGATCCGAACTGGGACAACATCGCCCAAGCCTCGACCGAAGTGCAAACGACGCTGCCAAACTGGTGGGTTTCCGCGATCAACAATATCGCCTTCCAGGTGATCGTCGCCGTCTCCATGGCGATCGTTATCGGCGGTAGCTTCATGGACACCCGCGAAGCCGGCATCGGTGGCGCCATCGGTGGCGCGGTTTTCCTATCCCTGTTGCTGCTGCTCGTGATGAGCATGTACTTCACCGTCGAGACCACCAAAGACGCAGACATGCCGATGCTGGCGCTGATGATCAGCCTGCACCCAGTACTGGGCCACATCATGACCGTGGTTCTTTACGGCATGGTCTTTAACACCGCCATCGGAATGTTCTATGCCCTGGCCAAGCGCCTGACCCGTAATTCGCCGGAGAAGTTCTTCCGCGTCTACGTTGCTGCGTGTTTGATCGGTTTCGTGCTGTCCTTCGTTGGCTTCCGCCAGCTGGTCAGCTACGTCTACCCGGTTCTGGGATACATCGGCATGCTGTTGATCGTCGTGCTGATCTGGGCTTGGGTGCGCAACTTCCGCACCATGCGCACTGAAGGTCAGCGTCGCCGTCGCGGACGCGAGCTGATGGCCCGCAAGGTCGATCCACGCGTACGCTTCAGCAAAAAGCACGACCGCGAGCTGACCACCCTGGCTGCCCAATCCAACATGGGCTCCGAGGAATTCCTGCAGAGCATCAAAGACGAAATCGACGACGAGCTAGAAAACGATCCCGACGTCGACTACGACCGCACCGCACCAGCTGGTGGAGTTGTCTACGTAGAACACACCAAGCCGGAATAACGGCGCGTTGTTTATTCGCTTAGCGCTCTAGCAACAGTTCCGCAATTTGGATGGTGTTTAGAGCCGCGCCTTTGCGCAGGTTATCGCCAGAGACCACGAGCACCAGGCCGTTGTTGCCTTCCAGCGATTGGTCCTGGCGAATACGGCCGACCAGGCAGTCATCAATACCGGTGGCGGCCAACGGGGTTGGCACATCGACAACCTTGACGCCTGGGGCTTGCTCCAGGGTTTCTACCGCCTGGTCTGGGGTAATATCCCGGGAAAATTCCGCGTGGATCGTCATCGTGTGGCCGGTGAACACAGGCACGCGCACACAGGTTCCGGACACGCGCAACTCCGGCAGACCGAGGATGCGACGCGACTCATTGCGCAATTTCTGCTCTTCGTCGGTTTCCAAGGAGCCGTCGTCGACAAGGTTTCCTGCCAACGGCAACGCGTTATACGCAATCGGGGCGACATACGGCGCGGTATCCAAACCATCGAGCTTGGTGCCGTCGTAAGTCAGATCGACAGAATGCTCCCCGGCCTCATAAATCTGCGCAGCCAAGGCTTGCACGCCAGCCAGACCAGAACCAGAAACCGCCTGGTAGGAAGAAACATTAAGCCGTCGCAACTCGGCGACGTCGTGCAACGCCTTGATCACCGGCATCGCGGCCATGGTGGTGCAGTTTGGGTTCGCGATAATGCCTTTCGGCACGTCTTTTACCGCCTCCGGGTTAACCTCGGAAACCACCAACGGCACCTCGGGGTCTTTACGGAAGGCCGAGGAGTTATCCACCACGGTCGCACCAGCTTCAGCGAACACCGGCGACCACTGCTTCGAGGTGGCGCCGCCGGCCGAAAACAGGGCGATATCCACATCGGAGACGGACTCTACAGTCACCTTCGACAGATCTTCCACGGTAATCCGCTCGCCGCGATAGTCCAGATCAGTGCCAGCCGAACGCGCAGAAGCGAAAAAACGCACCTTGTCTGCGGGGAACTCGCGCTCCTCCAGAATCTGGCGCATCACGTGGCCAACTTGGCCGGTAGCACCGACGACGGCGAGAGTGGTCATAATTGTGGTCTCCTCCCAGAGCGATGAAGTGTTGCGGATTAATTACGGCGTTTAGCGTCCAGTTCCAGCATAGACGGTGACATCTTCGTCGCCGCCGAGCTCGAAACGGTCGTGCAGCGCACGGGTAGCGACTTCCAAATCAGATTCGCGGAGCAACACCGAAATGCGGATCTCGGACGTAGAAATCAGTTCCATGTTCACACCAGCATCACGCAACGCTTCGGTGAAATCTGCCGTCACACCAGGGTGCGATTTCATGCCAGCACCAACCAGCGAAACCTTGCCCACCTGATCGTCGTAAAGCACCTTCGACCAGTTGCCTTCGCGGCTCAGCTTCGACAAGATCTCCACAGCGCGAGGGCCATCTTCGCGCGGGCAGGTGAAGGTGATGTCGGTGATGCCGTCTTCAATGGTGGAGATGTTCTGCAGCACCATATCGATGTTGATCTCAGCATCGGCGATCGCACGAAACAGCTTTGCTGCCTCACCCGGTTTATCGGGAATACCCAAAACCGTGACCTTGGCTTCGGATTTATCGGTGGCAACGCCAGTCAGTACTGCATCTTCCATTGGGATATCCTCCATTGAACCGGACACCAGCGTGCCGGGATCGTTACTATAAGACGAACGTACGCGCAGGGCGACGTTGTGGGCGCGGGCATATTCGACGCTGCGCAAGACCAAAATCTTGGAACCAACCGCAGCCATTTCCAGCATTTCTTCGAAAGACAGCTGCTCGAGCTTGCGAGCATTCGGCACGATGCGCGGGTCGGCAGTATAAACGCCGTCGACATCCGAATAGATTTCGCAGACGTCCGCGTTCAGCGCCGCAGCTAAGGCGACGGCGGTGGTATCGGAACCACCCCGGCCCAGGGTCGTGACATCGCGAGTGTCTTTGTTGACGCCCTGGAAACCAGCAACGATGCAGATTTTGCCGTCATCCAGCGATTCCTGCAGCCGCTCTGGGGTGACGTTTGTAATCCGCGCGTTTCCGTGCTTCTCGGTGGTGAGCACGCCCGCTTGAGAGCCAGTGAATGACTGTGCTTTCGCACCCAAGGAATCCACGGCCATCGCCACCAGTGCATTCGAGATGCGCTCACCCGCAGTCAGCAGCATATCCAATTCACGTTGCGGTGGAACTGGGTTCACCGACGCTGCAAGATCCAGCAGCTCGTCGGTGGTATCGCCCATCGCAGAGCACACCACAACGACGTCGTTGCCAGCCTTCTTCGTGGCAACAATACGGTCTGCTACTGCTCGGATCCTCTCCGCGCTTTCTAGGGACGATCCCCCGTATTTCTGCACGACTAATGCCATAAGGCCAGCTGCCCTTTCTGATCGTTCGTTACTGCTGTTCTTGCGGCTCAAAAACGCAGGTTAATGCTTATCTATACCATAATATGTCTCGCTCACCACAGACTTAAATGCAGGCCAACTTTCACACCAAGACCTAATTTGTGTATCCTGGAACACATGTTTTCCGAGGCATGCTTTCTTCTCCTTAGCAGCCGCGGCGGGTTTTAGAGCCAATAACGACAGTTTGGTCGGCGCCCCGTCGCGGTTACTCGCATTGCGAAAGCTGCACCTCCCCGGGCACGCACTCACAGCCGACCAAGCCGACCAAACAGTGCACACTCTTGCACAATCTGTGAACGTTGCACCCGAAACCGCAACCCCCGAAGGAATCGTTATGTCTCCCAACGACGCTTTTATTTCCGCACCCCGCCAGGTAAGCAAGCCCAACGGCCCGCGTAATGAAAACCAACCAGCCTGGAATAAACAAAAAGGCTCATCCATGCCGGTCGACCGCTATCTGTCTTTCGCCCAAGAGGTAGAAGACATCCAACTGCCGGACCGCACATGGCCGGACAAAAAGATCACCGTCGCCCCGCAATGGTGCGCGGTGGACCTGCGCGATGGCAACCAGGCTTTGATTGATCCAATGAGCCCAGAACGCAAGCGCCGCATGTTCGAGCTGCTGGTGAACATGGGTTACAAAGAAATCGAAGTAGGTTTCCCATCTGCGTCCCAAACTGATTTCGACTTCGTCCGCGAGATCATTGAGCAGGATTTGATTCCTGACGACGTCACCATCCAGGTGTTGGTGCAGGCTCGCGAGCACCTGATCCGCCGAACTTTCGAAGCCTGCGAGGGCGCGAAGAACGTCATCGTGCACTTTTATAACTCCACGTCGAAGTTGCAGCGCCGCGTCGTCTTCCGCAAAGATCGCCCGGCGATCAAAGCGCTGGCTACCGACGCCGCCCAGCTGATCAAGTCGATCGCCAAGGATTACCCAGATACCAATTGGCGCTGGGAATACTCCCCAGAATCTTTCACCGGCACCGAGCTGGATTTCGCCAAAGAGGTCTGCGATGCCGTGTCAGAGGTCATGGCCCCGACCCCAGAAAACCCGCTGATCATCAACCTGCCGTCGACAGTCGAAATGATCACCCCGAATGTCTACGCCGACTCCATCGAGTGGATGCACCGCAATCTGAACAACCGTGAGTCGCTGATCATCTCGCTGCACCCCCACAACGACCGCGGCGAAGGTGTCGCAGCTGCAGAACTGGGATACCTGGCCGGAGCCGACCGCATCGAAGGGTGCTTGTTCGGCAACGGTGAACGCACCGGCAACGTCGATCTGGTGACCTTGGGCCTGAACATGCTGACCCAGGGCGTGGACCCACAGATCGATTTCTCCGATATTGCGCAGATCCGGCGCACCGTCGAATACTGCAACCAGCTGCGTGTGCACGAGCGCTCCCCTTACGGTGGCGACCTGGTCTTTACCGCGTTTTCCGGTTCCCACCAGGACGCCATCAACAAGGGGTTGGATGCGATGGCTGCCAACGTGCACCCCCAGGCCAGCAGCTCCGACGTTGCTTGGGAAGAGCTACGCGAGACCACCTGGGAAGTTCCCTACCTGCCGATCGACCCGAAGGATATCGGCCGCGATTACGAAGCCGTGATTCGCGTGAACTCGCAGTCCGGCAAGGGTGGAGTTGCCTACATCATGAAGACCGACCACGGCATCGCCATGCCACGCGCGATGCAAGTCGATTTCTCCCGCGTCGTGCAGACCGTCACCGATGCCGAGGGCGGAGAAGTCGATTCCAAGACGATGTGGGATATCTTCGCCAACGAATACCTGGAAACGAAGTCGCCGGTAGAACAACTTTCGGTCACGGTGAACAACGCCGAAACCGAAGATCAGGATGCTTCAGTCACGGCACAAGTCATCCACGATGGCGTCGAACGCAGCATCGACGGCACAGGCAACGGCCCAATTGCTGCCTATGCCGACGCACTGGGCAAACTCGGCTTGGATATCGAGGTGCTGGAATACTCGCAGCACGCCCGAAGCGCAGGTGAGGACGCCGAGGCCGCATGTTATATCTTGGCGACGATCAACGGCTCCAGCGTCTGGGGCGTCGGCATCGCAGGATCGACCACCTATGCTTCGCTGAAGGCTTTGGTTTCGGCTGCCAACCGAGCGCATTCCAGTGTCTAGCCACATATAGGTACGCCTAGCTGCATCTAGATCTATCTAGGTCTGTCTAGATCTATCTAGGTCTGTCTAGGCGAACTATCCGGGAACCAAACGGTGAACTAGACTGCTGTAATAATGACCGCGCATACCCAAAACGACGACGGCGAAGACACTCGCCCTGGTGCCGAGAACCGCTCGGCCACCAGCACTGAATCCAACGGCACTTCCTCTACCGGCGGGCTGCACCCGAAAGAACGCGCCCGCCGCGAGGCCGTTGCAGAATATCCCTACCTGGCGATGACCGTGCAGACCTCGGGTATTCACCCTTCTACTGCGCGCCTGGTTGCCGTCGATGCGGTCACTTTCAACGACGCCGGTGAGACCGGCGAAAATTTCCACGCCGTGCTCAACCCGGGTGAAGACCCGGGCCCGCGCCACTATCACGGGCTATCGCGCGAAGAAGTCAACCACGGGCAGCGTTTTAGCAAGATCTTAAAACCTCTTGACCGGCTTATCGACGATCGCACACTGATCGTGCACGACATGCCTCTGAGCTGGGGCTTTGTGGTTTCTGAGGCAAAGCAAGCGATGAGTGCCGCTGCCCGCGCGAACCGGAAGCGATCCCGAAAGGGTCACCGCAAGCGCCAACGCGTCGGGCACGTCCCGCAACCGGCACGGATCGTCGATACGCTGGCCACCGCGCGTCGACAAGAAATTGATTTTCACGATATTCGCCCTGCTGGCGTCGCACGCGCACTGGGTTTGTCCGCGATTAGTCCGGTGGCGTCTGTGGTTCGTGCAGGCCGTAGCCAAGAAGAAACTTCGCGGGAAACCATCCATTTGCTGTGGCAGATTTATCAGCACCAACAGGATGCAGCAGCGAAGGCTTCTGCACGCGATTACGCTCTCATCGCAGCCTACGCACCGGATGAGTTGCGGGCTGATCGCTTCGGTTTGCAGCGCCCGCACGTGCGCGTGGAGGCAGCCGAAGCCGAGCTCACCCTTGCTAATCCCGGGAAATACGAACCGGGGCGTTCGTTGGTGGAAGGCATGGAAGTTGTCGTTGCAGACGAGATTGGCTACCCACCAGAGACGATCATCGAGGCACTGACAAACGCCGAGCTGGTCTATCGCGAGCACCTGCACCGCGGAGTTTCAGTTGTGGTGTGCAATAAAACCACTGATCTGCACGGCAAAGCGATGCACGCGGTGCGCAAAGGCATCCCCTTGCTGGGTGATACGGCATTTTTGGATGCCCTAACCCGCGTGAAACCACACCCAGACCCCGATGCGCCTGTCGAGCAGTCCACGCACCCGCGCGCGCTGCCGAGTGCTGCGGCGGGTAAGTCCGGCGGGAAGAAAACTGGCGGGAAAACTGCGACAAATAAACCTAACGCAAGTAAAACTGCCGCAAGTAAATCTGCAGCAGGAAGGCCTGCGGCGGGTAAACCTGCTGGTACGAAACCTGGTGGTGCGAAATCTGGTGGTTCAAAGCCTGGTAGCGAGCAATCCGGCGAGGCTAAAACCTCCGGCAAAGCCGCCGGAAAATCTCGGCGGAATAAGCGCCGCCGTAGTCGCGCACGCAAACCCAACGCGCAAGGCGGTGCGCACAGCAATGGTTCCGGTACCAACAACTCGACCGACACGAACTAACGCTGCGCCAGCTCCGACGAGTCTGCAATCCCACTAGCATCCGAATCTTTTTACTATCCTAGGTGGCTATGAGTAAGTCTTCTGCGTCCATATTCTCGCGCGCTCGCACACGCCTAGCTACCTCGGTAGCGCAGATGGCGACGGTGGCCTCCCGCGCCACCGGTCGCGGTGCGGGCGGCATGATCGGTGGTTTACTTGCCGACAAAATCGACCCGAACGTCATGCACAATCTTGCCGACGAACGCCCGGCGGTGTTGGTCACCGGCACCAACGGCAAGTCCACCACAACGCGCATGCTCGCCGGAGCACTACGCAGCGAATATTCCGTCGCCACGAACGAAGGCGGCGACAACATGGACGCCGGCATCATCTCCGCTCTGTTGGCCGGACGCGATGCTGAAGTGTTGGCTTTGGAAGTCGACGAGCTGCACGTGCCGCAGGTCGCGGACAAAATTAACCCACAGGCTTTGGTGCTGCTGAACCTCTCGCGCGACCAGTTGGATCGCGTCGGGGAAATCAACAAGATTGAGCGCACACTCCGCGCGGCGATCGAAGCGCACCCGGAAATGATGGTCATCGCCAACTGCGATGACGTGCTGATCACCTCGGTTGCCTATGATTCGGACAACGTCGTCTGGGTAGCTGCCGGGGGCGGCTGGCTGGGTGAGTCGACTGCCTGCCCGCGCACCGGTGGGGCGATCGTGCGCGATGGTGAGCACTGGTATGCAGCGAAAAAGCTTGCCGACGGCTCCACGTTTGAACGCCCCACGCCTGATTGGACGATTACCGATGCAGGAATCACGCGGAATTCCGCAGTCGACGCTTCGGCTGCATCGAGCGAAGAGACTGCACACCCGCTGAATCTCGCCCTGCCGGGCCGAGCAAACCGCGGCAATGCCACCCAAGCTATCGCTGCTGCCGTGGAGGCATTCGGTGTCAGCTTTGGTGATGCCCTTCGCGCCACCGAGCGCGTCAATGATGTCGCCGGGCGCTATTCGACGATCACCCGCGGCGATCACGAAATCCGCCTGCTGCTCGCGAAAAACCCAGCCGGTTGGCAAGAAGCACTATCAATGGTTGATCGCGATGCCGAAGGCCTGGTAATCGCAGTCAACGGTCAGGTCGCCGACGGTGAGGATCTTTCCTGGCTGTGGGATGTCACCTTTGAAGATTTCGGCGAACAATCCGTCAAAGCCGCCGGTGAACGCGGCACGGACTTGGCAGTGCGTTTGGTTTATGCCGATATCAGCCACGAACTGATTACAGACCCAGTCAAAGCCATCGATGCGTGCCCTGCTGGTCGTGTCGAAGTGCTGGCAAACTACACCGCATTCCGCGACCTGAAAAAGGCCTTGGAGCGCGGCGAAGCAACAGCAAATTCCAAGGAGGCCTAGCAGATGGCAGCTAACACAGCAGCGAATACGGCACACGACGGCAGCAACGCCGAGCTCAATATCGGTCTGGTGCTTCCGGATGTTCTCGGCACCTACGGCGATGACGGTAACGCCTTGGTGCTGCGCCAGCGTGCGCGCATGCGGGGTATTTCCGCGCAGATCCACCCAATTAAGCTGGGCGAATCCGTACCGCACCAACTCGACGCCTACACCTTAGGCGGTGGCGAAGATAGCGCACAGATTCTTGCGGTCGAGCACTTGCTTGCCGACGGCGGCCTGCACGCCGCAGCCCACGCCGGCGCCCCGATCTTCGCGATTTGCGCTGGTTTCCAGCTGGTCGGCGAGCGGTTCCGGGCTTCCGGCAAAGAAGTCGACGGGCTGGGACTGGTGGATGCTCGCACCGTGACGTTGGATAAGCGCGCGATCGGTGAGGTCGCCTCACAGCCCACCCAAGCTGGTGTGACCCACTCTCTCACTGCCCCGTTGACGGGCTTTGAAAACCACATGGGCGCCAGCCTGCTCGGCCCCGATGCCAGCCCGTTGGGTGCGGTGACCACCGGAATTGGTAACTGTAACGCGGATGCCGCCCGGCGCGGCGCGGCTGAGGGCAACCTCGACGATGCAGATGTAGATGCACAGACCCGGGCAGAAGGCGCTGTGCAAGGTTCGGTGATCGCGACCTACATGCATGGCCCAGCGCTCGCACGCAACCCGCAACTCGCGGACCTGATTCTTGCCCTGGCGATGGGGATAAGCCCTGAAGAGCTGTCTCCGCTGGAGATCCCCGCCATCGAGCAGTTGCGTACCGAGCGGCTGCGCTAGTTTATTGTCATCCGCTTTATTGTCATCCACCAGCTTGCAGTCGTGATTGGGTAGCCTAAACTATAATTCATGGCTGCTGAACATTCCGTATTTCTCGATACCGCACTGACTGACCCGCCCGGCGATGCGCGCCACGAATTCGTACGCTGCCGGGTGCTCGACATTGAGGTGCTTGCCGACGAGCTCCTGCGCCTTCACCTCACCGCCCCCGAATTTGCAGATATGCAGCTCAGCGGGCCGGATGAATTCTTTGGGTTAGTCATGCCCACCGCCGCAGAAAGCTTGGATGGGCTCGAAGCCAAGCTTATCGACGGCGATCGTGCAAACTTACGCGCCACCATCGCTGCCTGCGATGCCGCGTGGCGCCCAGAACTGCGCTGGTATACGTTCTGCTCGCTGGACCAGGAACGTGCCGTGGCCACCTTCGACGTCGCCACGCATGGCAAACGCACGGGCGCAACAGCCGACGCTTCCGCACCGACGGGGGTGGATGAAAACGGGCAACCATTTCCGGCGCCTGGGGTGAATTGGGTTCTCGATGTCGAACCCGGCGCCGAATGCGCTGTCTATACCGCCCGCGGTCTGTGGTTTCACCCTAGCCCGCACCAGTTATTCGTCGCCGATCCCTCGGCACTGCCGTCGGTCTGGGCGATCTTGGATTTTTGCGAACGCTTCCACCCGGAGACCCTGCAGACTTCACGGGTGGTTGCCTTGGCAGAAACCGACGCCGATATTGAAAGCGCAGCACTTGCGCGTTGGGGCGGGCGCGTCGGCGGGTTGGACGTCGTCAAGGGGCCTTATGCCCAGCACCAAGAATTGCTGCGTGCACACATAGAAAAACTAGCCCACCAGGATCCCGGTTTCCGGCCGGAATACGTGTGGGCTAGCGGTGAAGCTGCGCTGGCAAAACAGGCCCGGCAGCTGGGTATAGACGTTTATGGTTTGGATTCGGGCGCGATCCAGTGGTGTGTCTACTGGATCGCTGGCAAACCGCGGCCTTAGCTGGGGGTGGCTGGGCCGCGCTTTAATGCTGGCGGGTGCTAGCTGGTGCTGGCCACTGCTAGCGCACTGAGAGCCTGCCCGACAGCGCGCGCGAGAGCGTGAGCTCGTCGACGAATTCCAAATCCCCGCCCAGTGGCATACCCGAGGCCAAACGGGAGATCTTCAGATCAGGGAAATCCCGCAACAGCCGCACCAGGTACGACGCGGTTGCTTCGCCCTCGGTGTTCGGGTCCATCGCGAGGATGACCTCGTCGATCTGCGGGGTGTCGTCGTAAAGCGGGTTTTCCGGCGTGGAATCTGCCAGCTCACGATCATGCACAACGCCACCGATGCGTTGCAGCAGCTGGCTGATGTTGAGGTCTTTCGGGCCAATATTTGCCAGCGGGTCGAGTGCGCCACCGAGCACGTGGTAGCGGCCAGTGTATTCGCCGGTGCGCTCGATGGATTGGATGTCTTTGGGTTCTTCGACCACGCAGATCATCGAGCGATCACGCCCGGAATCATGGCAGATGCGGCACACGCTTTCGCGGGAGATATTGCAGCAGATGCGGCAAAACGTCACCCCGTCGCGAACACCAGCAAGCGCCTGCTGGAGGCGGTCGATGTCTTCGGGTTCTGTGTGCAGAACGTGGAAGGCAATCCGCTGGGCACTTTTCGGCCCAATCCCAGGCAGGCGCGAGAATTCGTCGATGAGGTCTTGTAAAGGACCTTCGAACACTTACATGCCACCCATGAGGTTGTTGATGTCACCGTCACCCATGCCCTGCGAGAGTGGACCCATCTTTTCTTTCGCCAGCTCGCCGGCCTTGCGGTGGCCATCCTGGAAAGCGCCGAGGATGAGGTCTTGCAAGGTCTCAACGTCATCGGCATCGACGACCTGTGGGTCAATCTTGATGTCGGTGACTTCTGCGCCGCCGGTCATGGTGACTTCTACCAGGCCATTAGCAGCGGTTCCGGTCAGGGAAGTCGCCAGGATTTCCTCCTGCGCCTTCTGCAGGTTCGCCTGCATTTCGGCGGCCTGGCTGATCAGTTGCTGCATATCTTGTGGCTGAGTCATTCTTACTACTCCTTAAAATTTTGGTTGCATTGTCGCTATATCGCGTGCTGGATATCGCGTGCTGACGCCATTTTACCGGCCCTAGTTTACAACGGTCGGGCACCCAATTCTGTCTCCAGTAATTGCCGCGCGGCAGCGTGGATTTGCTCTGGGGAGCGTTCATCGGCGCCACCGGCGTTCTCCGGGTTTGCTGGTTTCTCTGCAGTTTCCGGGTTTGCTGAGTTTGCTGGTTTTGCTGGTGTTTCTGTGGCGGCAGCATTCGCCGCGCTTCCGGCACCTGCGCGGTATTCGCCTCCGCTGGTAGCTGTGCTTGACGACGCCGACCGCTGCTGTGGTCCTCCTTGCACGTCAGGTTGCTGGGTCGACTGTGCCTGTGGTTGCTGGTCCGGCTTCGGTTGTTGTTCGGTTCGCGCGGGTTGCTCAGACTGCGGTGGCTGGGGTGCTGGGGTTGGCTGGTAAGACTGTGGTGGCTGGGGTGCCTGCTCATCAGGCACGCCATCCTCGGATGCCGGCTCCGGTGGCAACGGCACTCCATCACCAAACGTGTCAGCACCAGACTGCGCTGACCGTTGCCGCGCCCGATTTCTCGCTGCGGCAGCAACCTCACGCCAGTCATCGTTTTTTGCCTGCGGCTTTTCGGCGTCTCGTGCAGAGCTTTGCCGTGGGGACGACTGCGGCGGCTGCGGCTGCTGCGATGATTCTCGCCGGACCGATTCTTGCGATGATTCTTGCTGGGCCCATTCCTGCGATGATGAATCTTGCCGGGCCGATTCTTGTTGTGGCGCTTCTTGTTGTGGCGAACTATCTACCGCCTCGTCTTTCGACGGCGTTTTCTGGGGCTGTGTGTTCTTCGTTTGTACGCTCAGCTCAGCAGGAACTTTCGTTCCCACAATGCAGCGGACCTGCACTTTCTTGTCGACGGCAGCGCTCATCGCTTCTGCAATCACCGAGTTGTTGCGCTCAGAGTTGATGCGCTCTGCCAAAGCACCAGTGTTGTGCCCCAAGACAACGGTTCCGTCGTCGTCAACGCCCAAAACCTTCGCCTCGGTGAGCATGACTTCTGCAACCCGGTTCTTCTCCCCGACTTGGGAGCGGATATTGTTCCAGCGGCTGCGGATGATCTCTAACGCATCGGCAGGCTGCGCAGAATGCTCACTTGCTGCAGGCGTCTCCGCTCGTTCGTGCTGAGCAGGCTCTTCAGTCCGCTTCGGGGCCGGACCATGCGAAGGAGTCGACTTCGTCTCTGGCTGGCCAGCGCCCATCGCGTTCACCGCTGCGATTGCGGCGGCAGCACCACGCGGGGCTCCTGCAGGCTGCGCGCTCTTTCTTTCGCCGACACCGGTCTGGCCACGTTGCCCAGCGGTGGTTGCTGCGCCAGCACCGTCTCCCGGTCCTGTTGCCGAACCAGCACCAGCACCCGAACCAGGCCCCGGACCAGCACCAGCACCATTGGAATTTACGACGGCACCAGGGTTCGCACCAGCGCTCTCTGCGGTGCCAGCGCCAGATGCAGAGCCCACGGCATAAGGCCTGGCCAACAGATGCGCACACAGAATCTCTAACAACAGCTGCGGCGAGGTCGCACCACGCATTTGCGGCAAACGCTCATTGACTACATCGGCGTAATGCGTCAGCGCCTCCGGACTAAACCAACCAGCTTGTTCCTGCAAAACCGAAACACGATCCTGTGGGGCGGAAACCAAGCCTTCTTTGAATGCTTCGGGAACGGACTGAATAATCAGCAGATCTCGCAGGCGATCCAGCAGGTCTTCCACGAAGCGCCGTGGTTCGTGACCAGCGTTGATCACGTCATGGACGATGCGGAACAACTCGCCTTTTTCGTCGTTCGCAAGCGCACCGATCACGCGGTCAATCAACGCCAGGTCTGTCACGCCCAACAGCGGAGCAGCCTGCTGGTAAGTCAGCTCGCCATCTTTCGCACCAGCGAGCAGCTGGTCCAACAGCGACAGCGTATCGCGCGGCGAGCCACCACCGGCTTGCATCACCAACGGGTAGACGGCATCTTCTACCTGCACGTTTTCTTCGTCAACCACATGCTGGAGCAGCGACTTCATATCCGGTGGAGTCAGCAGACGGAACGGATAATTGTGGGTACGCGAGCGGATCGTGCCAATAACTTTTTCCGGCTCCGTCGTCGCAAAGATAAAAATGAGGTGCTCCGGCGGTTCTTCGACGATCTTTAGCAAGGCATTGAAACCTTGCTGCGAGATCATATGTGCCTCGTCGATGATGAAGATGCGGTAGCGCGATTCCGCCGGCGCGTAGTGGCCGCGGTCGCGCAGTTCGCGCATGTCTTCCACACCATTGTGTGAAGCCGCGTCGAGTTCGGTGACATCCAAGTTTCCTGGACCACCAGGGGCGAGTGCGCGGCAACTATCGCAGTGCCCGCATGGAGTCGAGGTTGGCCCTTCGACGCAATTCAATGAGCGCGCGAGGATGCGCGCAGAGGAGGTTTTACCGCAACCACGCGGGCCTGAAAACAGGTAGGCGTGATTGATGCGGTGGGCGTCGAGAGCCACTGATAAAGGCTCAGTGACCTGCGATTGTCCGATGACATCAGCAAAACTTGCGGGACGATATTTCCGGTAAAGAGCCACGCCACCACTTTACCGATATCCACCGCTGCCCCAACAGAAAACAGCGCAGAAACAAAACGACAACAAAAACGGCGCAGGATTTACCGTCCCCAGTCGCCTGGATCAATGCCTTCAGTAGACAATTTGTCCTGCAGCTTGTCGACGCCATGATCCACGGCGAATTCGTACTCTGCATCGGTGAGCATGATCAGCTGGCAAATCAGCGTGATCCGGTCGTCTTCTTCCAAGCGTGGCGTCTTGCCAGACCACAAATACGGCACGGCCAATAGCCCGTGGCGCACGGTGAGATGATCCTGACCCAGCTCAGCGAATTTCTGGCCAATATCCGGCAGCAGCACACCCGGCCGCGCTGGCAGCACACCGCCTGCCGAACGCAGCAGTTCTGCAGCCGCCAAAACGGCTGTCGCAATGGCGGGCTGTTCGGCTTGCGCCACGGCGAGCAGCTCGCAACGCACGGACTGGCCGGATTCGTCACTGGTCAGCCCGGTATCAACCGCGCCAAAATTGGCGGTCGCTGCCAGCGCTTGTTGCTCGTCTATCTGTGCGCTGGCAATACGCCACTCATCGAGCTTGCGGAATTCCAGCTTGGCCGGGATGAGTTGGCTGAGCCAATAGCCGGTTTCTTCGAATTGCAGGGGCTTAAGCCTCCTTCTTCTCAATCGCAGCCAGCAGCACGCAGGTGGCCACACCATCCATGGCGACAGCGACCTCATCGGCGGTAGGCATCGATGGTGCCAGGCGGATATTCCGGTTGTGCGGGTCTTTGCCGTACGGGAAGGAAGCACCGGCCTTGGTTAATTCAATTCCGGCTTCTTTCGCCAGCTCCCACACGCGTGTCGCGGTGCCATCGATGACGTTGAGGTCAATGAAGTAACCGCCTTCTGGGTGCGACCAACTAGCGACGTCATATCCGCCCAGTTTCTTTTCCAACAGATCCAGGACAGCGTCGAACTTCGGTGCCAATGATCCGGAGTGCTTGCGCATCAGCGCTTTCAGGCCTTCTTCGTCTCCGAAGAAACGCGCGTGCGCCAGTTGGTTGACCTTGTTTGGGCCGATGCCGCGGGCGCTGGCGATGGAAGAATACCACGCGATGTTTTCTTCCGAGGAGGTGAAAAAGCCTACGCCCGAGCCGGCATGCGTGACCTTGGACGACGACGACATTTCCCAGAAGCGATTCGGGTTGCCAGCGGCTGCCGCCATTTCATGCACGTTGTAGTTTTCCGGGAATTCGTTGGTCAGCGTATGCAGCGCATACGCGTTATCCCACACTATGCGGAAATCTGGCGCGGCAGTGTCCATGGCAGCCAGCTTTTCGCAGACTTCCTTGGAGAAGATCGCTCCGGTTGGGTTGGAGAACACCGGCACGGCCCACATGCCCTTCACCTGCGGGTCTTGGGCCAGCTTTTCCACGGCATCCATATCCGGACCGTCGTCAAGCATAGGAACGGATACCATCTCGATGCCGAGTTTTTCGGTGATGGTGAAGTGGCGGTCGTAACCCGGCACCGGGCAGATCCAGCGGACCTTTTCTTCTTGGCTCCACGGGCGTACAGAATCGTTGTTGCCGAAGGTGTACGACCACAACAGCAGGTCAAAAGTAATGTTCAGCGAGGAAGAATCACCGGCGATGGTGTTGTCCACCGAACGTCCCAGGGCATTCGCCCAGATTTCGCGCAGCTGCTTAATTCCCAGCAATCCGCCGTAGTTGCGCACGTCGACGCCGTCGGCATCAATCGGGTCATCGCCAGGCAAGCTAAGTAGATCGTGGGAGAAATCGAGCTGTTCGTTCGACGGTTTACCGCGCGTCAGGTTCAGGTTCAGGTTTTTCGCCTGCAAGTCCTGGTAATCCTTGCGGACCTGCTGGGCTAGTTCGTTGAATTGCTCAGTATCTAAGTCGAGGAGTGACATTGGGGTACTCGCCTACCTTCCATTACATCTATGCTGCTTGCCATGGTAGCGAGTTTGTGTGAGATCTGTGTTGGCTACCCAAAACTGAATGGCGATGCGGCAACGTGATCGTGTCCCATCCATCACAATCCGCCACTGCCACTAATCATGCTCCAACAATGACAACAGGTGGTGGCGCAGCTCATTTTTGCGCTTGACGACGGCTGGGTCCGCATCACCGGTACGTGGGCGGGCAAGACCAACCCGTAAATCCTCCACGATGGTTGCCTCTGGCCCCGGCGACATGACCAAGATGCGATCAGACAGCAGGATCGCTTCGTCAACATCGTGGGTCACCATTACCACCGTGCGTCGGTTTTCTTCCCAAACTCTGAGCAGCAAGGTCTGTAATTGTCTCCGGGTCAGCGCATCCAACGCACCAAAGGGTTCATCCAACAGCAAAATATCCGAACCAATGGCAAAAGCGCGCGCCAACCCCACCCGTTGTTGCATGCCACCGGACAATCGTGCTGGACGACGATCAGCCGCATGGCCCAAACTGACTTCATCCAGGAATTCCTGCGTGATTGTTTTCCGCTGGGCTTTCGACAAATCCGGCCGTGCAGAGCGCAGCCCGAATTCGATATTGCCGCGTGCTGTCATCCATGGCAGTAGGGCGTGATTTTGAAAAACCACGCCTCGGTCTGGGCCCGGGCCGGTGATCACCTCG
Source organism: Corynebacterium drakensteinense (assembly GCF_041224285.1). Lineage (NCBI taxonomy): Bacteria > Bacillati > Actinomycetota > Actinomycetes > Mycobacteriales > Corynebacteriaceae > Corynebacterium > Corynebacterium drakensteinense. Next base: position 12,677 of record NZ_JAXOFP010000022.1, on the reverse strand, counting down.
TCTCGGGCACGCACCTCGCCTGTCGACGGCGTCGCCAAGCCAGCAATCATGTTCAGCATCGTGGATTTGCCTGAGCCGGAAGGCCCAAGCAAGGAGACAAACTCGCCTTCCTGAATAGATACGGAAGTCTCGCCGATGATCGTCGTCGGCCCGTAGCTTTTTGTAATACTTTTAAATTCGATATGCGCGGTGCCAGTACCACTGGTGTTAGGCGCATCGACGGTATTTGGCACCGTATCGGTTGAGGTATTAGTCATAACGCACCACTTTCTGCAATGAAGCAACCAGGTAATCCAGGGCCAAGCCGATGGCACCGATGAGAACGATGACCACAACGATGGCATCAATGTCCAGGCGGTTCCACATATTCCACACGAAAAAGCCGACGCCTTGCCCGCCGACAAGCATCTCCGCTGCCACAATCACCAGCCACGCGGTGGACAGTGATTGGCGCATGCCCGTGATGATGCCGGGCAGCGCGGCAGGCCCGATGATGTAAAGGAGCCGGTCCACACGGCTGGTGCCCAATGTGGCTCCGAGGTTTTTGTACGACGGGTGCACGCCACGTACGGCTTCAATGGTGTTGAGCAGGGTAGGCCACAAAGCGGAGAGAATAATGACGAAGACCGCGGTATTTTCCGCATCGCGCAGCAGCGCAAGCCCCAACGGCAGCCACGCCAGCGGGGATACCGGCCGCAGAATTTGCACAAAGGGGTCCGTCGCCCGGCGGAAGGTGGTGGACGATCCTAACCAAAAGCCCAGCGGAATGGCGATGAGCATCGCGATGATAAAACCGAGCAACACACGGCGCAGGGATGCCACCATGTGCCAGAAAATGCCGACGGAGGCTGGACCATCCCGGTAAAAAGGATCAGCCAGGATTTCAGCACCGCGGCTGAGAGTGCGGGCAGGCGTCGGCGCGATATCCGACAGCCACCCCGCAGCCGCTATTAATTGCCATACCAGAAGGAAAGCGAAAAACAGGCCGACGCCGAGGGCAACGGGTTTCCACGGGCCGGGCTTTTTCTTTGGCAGCGTTCGGCCGGTGGAAGTCCGGCTAGCGGACGCTTGGCTGGTAGACGTTCGGCCAGCGGAAGTTCGAGTAGTAGGCGTGTGAGTTTTAGACATAGTGGGTCCTTAGCGCTGGTATCCAGCCGTGGGCTTTAGCGGATCAAATATCCGGCCATTGATTTCAACCGGGGCCGTGCTGCGGTCTGCCTCAGGCGGCAAGACTGATGCTGTGGCTGCCAAGAGCACGTCGTCGTCCATCGTCAAGGCCGTGCCGCCGAGGTCCCAGCGCGCGATTTGCGCAGCCATCCAGGTAATCGCGGTAGCCGAAGTTTGTCCGCCGAAATTGATCATGTCCGGATCCACCACATCGTTACCGTCCCAGGTGGTATAGGATCCGGCCAAAGCAGGCGAGATCAATTCCTCTTTCTGGTTCAGATATTTTTCTTCTGCCAACATCGACGCTGATTCGTGTACGTGATGCGGGCTGTCGACAAATTGGGCACCTTCCCGCAGAGCCGCGACCACACGATCACGCACCCCGCGGTCAATTTCTTTAGCTATAGCAACCGAGCAGCAGGGGTGGTTCTCCCACATCTGCCGGGTGGGAATAAACGCGCGGCCCGATCCCGTGGTCAAAGCTCTTTGGTTGAACGGTTCGGGGCCAATAAAACCGTCGACGGCACCGACCGCCAATTGCGCCACCATGTCCGGTGGCCGCAAGAGCCGCAATTCCACATCAGAAACCGGGTCGAGGCCACCGGCGACCAAATAATCGCGCAGGAGCAATGCATGCACCGAATATTCAAAGGGGATTCCTAGCACCATTCCTGCAAGATCTGTCGGTTGCGAGACCGCACCCAGGTGAGAGGTAGACAAGGTTAACGCTTGGCCATTGGTGTTTTGGGTAAAAGCCAATTCTGTGGGCCGGGACGCGTTCGTCGCACCAGCATCAATTGCCAGTGGCATTGGTGAGAGCATGTGCGCAACGTCGAGGGTTCCGGTTGCGTATGCCGTCCAGAGGTCAGCCCACCCGGCGTATTTTCGTAATTTTACGTGGAGTCCCTGTTTTTCAAATGCGCCGAGCGCGTCCGCTACAACCAGTGGTGAGGCACACGCAATGGGCACAAAACCGATGACCAGTTCTTCCTGGAAAGCAGAACTAGCAGAAGGTGCGGGCCCGGAAGCACTTGTTTGCGGCTGTCGTGTTTGTGACTGTGTAGAACAAGCAGAAAGCATGCCGCCTCCCAGGGCAACCCCACCCATGGCTGCTGCTGTGCGCAGCAACTGTCGCCGGGAGAGAATGCGGTTATAGACCATGCGTTCTTCCTTAAATAGACCAATCAGTTCAGCAAGGGCTCAAACTTAAGCCGGAACACAAGGCAGAGTCAATTTCTACATTCACGGCCACACAACGGGTATTGAGCACAAGTGCAGGTACGTAACTTTTCAGTCCATATGGTAACGCTGCGTCAGCTACGGAAGATTGATAGACAAGTTTGTCTATCAGGTGCCGAGTTGGCAAAGCCCCAAGGATCCGGACCCAGGCCCAGCACGGGAAGGGTTATGCGACAAAAAGGGATGCGGGCGAAATCTTGCAGGATTTTCCGCATGACTTGGATTCGAGGCATGGTTCCTTACGGGCTTTCGGAGTATGCACCAGCGGTGGTTGCGGTTTCGCGCGGTGCCGGAAGCTTTGTTGGTCCGCTGACTCTCGCTTCGCCCCCCCTTTAACCGTCTTCCTTATCCCGGAGAAACCGCTTTTCGCCGTCCTTTCGATGCCTTGGGTTGGCAGATTGTGCGTTTTTTGCAAATAGTGACTAAAAAAGGCCATTTTCAGTGGGTCTATTTGCAAAAAACGCACAATGGCTGAGTTGAGTGGCCAAGCCTCAGGGCCGCGGAGTCCACATACCCGTTATCCACGAGTGATTGGCAGTGAGCGCGGCTTGTATCGACAAGTCTTCTGCCGGGATATAGTCATCGACAACGCGGGGCAGGTTGTCTTTAGCTCGCGGTCACATTTCTTTGGCGTAATTGAAGAGATGCCCATCTACTCAAACGGAACAAAACTGGGACGCTTCACTTGATTTTTCGCCATGGATCTATACTCTCTTTTAGTGAGAGGGCAGGTGACATAAGTGGCATACTGAACCCCATATAGAAGGCACTCTCGTCCGAACACCAGGCCTAGCCTGAAGCATCGCGGCGGGGGTGTTTTCGCGTTGAAATGCACCAATGAGAGAACCGGGGGTTAAACGACAAAAATGTGTCTGACCGGCGTGTCGCCAATTCCCTAGATTTGGCCTTTCCGGATACCGATTGAGTGTGTGTATTCAATATCGATACCCTGGTCGAACGGGCTTTGCGGATGGCGTATACGCTGCGCGGTGACGTTGCTAATGGCCTGGTGTTTCGCACTGACCGCAAAACGCAATTTACCAGCGAGAAGCTTTGGGAGTTGTGCCGCAACCTGGGCATTGCCCAGTCTGTGGGGCGTAGTGGCGTGTGCTTCAATAATGCGATGGCCGAGTCATTCTGGTCGAGGCTTGAAACCGAGTTCTACGACCGTAAGTGCTGGCCAACCCGTGATGCCGCACGCAAGGCCGTTGCCTACTGGATTGAAGTCGTCTACAACCGTCGACGTCGGCACTGAAGCACTCGGTATGGCAAGCCCTGTCAACTTCGAGAACCACATTGGTTTAACCACCAGCAGAAAAGAAATAGCTGCCTAACCACTAGGTAGCTCCACTACGTGTCCACGATTTGCGGGCAACCCCAGCATTTCATTTTCCTTATGCAGGTTGGGAACCTACCCACAAACCATTAGACACTCTCGCGACTGTGGTCGAAAGCGCTATAATACCTATCATCCTCATTCGAGCCTGGGGTTTAGCCCGCCGACTGAGTACGCCAACCAATGGAACCAAACCCGGGAAGGCACTCACACCGCCTGATTCTAAAAACCAGCCCGGCTCACATCCCACAACTAGAACGAACCGAGATGTCCAAACACCTCTCCACTAAAAAACTAATCTTCAGCGCCGCAGTCGTCGGCTCTCTCATCAGCAGTATGGGATCTGCCGCAGCCGTTCAATACGCAAACTGTCGCCGATGAGCGAGCATAGGGTCATCGCCCAAAGAACCTACCGCGATGATGAAGGAGAATTCACCGTGGGGCTACGCGCCCCCTACCAAGATGGAAACGATTGGATCTGTGAAATCTTCACAGAAGGCCTGGACGCCGGAAACCTGCCAGTCGGCGGCATAGACGCACTACAATCCATCAGATTGGCGGTGGATATGATCGACGCTCTGATCAAAACCCGCCCCGCAGCCGAAGCATACGGCATAACCGACCGCTTCTAGCGGATTCAGCTAAATTCAGGATCCGCCACCCCTTGCTGGCTTTGTGCCCCTCTAGCAAGGGGGGCATCAACTACTCCAAATCCTCATGGATCTGCACAGGCACCGGAGACCCTTCGGTAGGGAACATCCGTCTCCACCGGATAAGCAGCCATGATCTTGTCCGTGAACCCCAGCCAATCCGGCCCACGAGCAAACTCCTGATTAGATCTCGACGTTGCCTTCGTCTCCAGCCATCCAAACACCACCGTGACCACCGCACCAGCGTGCCCAGAATCGTGTTCCATCAATGTTCCATTTCAGCGCGCTGCAGATGCCTGTACCCTAGCTCCAGGAATGTTACAAAGCTGGTGATATTATCAGGCAGTCGTAATATTATTACCCGCTTTTTAACATCCCGATGGCCTCGCCGGGCGCTGCACTACTCGGGCTGAAGCGTCCGCAAACGAGAAAAGACCCCCGCCTTGAACTGAACTGCTCCCTATAAGTTGGACTGGGGTTGCCCGCAAATCGTGGACCCACTGTAGAGCTACCTAGTGGTCATTGCGGTGACTGTTTCGCTTCGGATTCAATTTGTTCAGGCACATCTGCATCGGCAGCAAGATCACTATCGCGAGTATTAATCCCAGCCACCATGGAAAAGAAGTCACGAAGACAAGGACAAGGAGCACAACCATGATAATCACGCTGATAGCAGTGAGAATCGATCGTGTGGTAGAAGTATTCACAACATTCACCCTTTTGTTCTAGTGTGGCATCGGCCAGAGGAAATTATGTGGAGAAGAGTGCTTCTCGTACGGAGACAGTAGTACCACTACGCAAGACTGAGTTGGAGTAGATCCGCCCTGCCAATGCGATCGACGCTGCCAGCGTCAGCAAAGCTACCACTAGGCTAACCAATAACTGCCATGGTGCAACATCACTGACGGTGGCAAAGACCGGCATTGCGAAAATATTGGTCACCGGTGCATAGGCTAAAATCTCTAGCGCTATGGTATTCGGGCTCTCAAGAGCCAGAAATACAACCGCGGCGAACGGTAGCATCAAGAGTAAATAGACTGGCTGAGTGGCGGTAGAGACGTCATCTGGGTGGTCTACACGGGCAGACATAGCAGCCATAAATGAGGATAGCAGCGGTACGCCAATAAAAATACTGGACGCGCCTATGACGGCCGATTCAATTGGGACTCCCCCAAATGGGATCCCGTCTCCGAAAAATTCTAGGCCCGCCCAAGTGCCGAGAATAACCGCAGCAGCCTGGAGGATTCCTATAATCGTGATTGTAAGGATCTTCCCTGCCAGTAGCTGCCACGACCGCAACGTCGCCAGCAAAATTTCGACTACACGAGTTGTTTTTTCTTGAACAACATCATTGGCCATGGTCGAACCCCATAACATCACGATCAAAACTATGATCATTCCGATACCCAGAGGGAAAAATAGCGTTGCGATATCAACAACGTCTTGTTCGAGAGTAACCGGGGTGACAGTAGCTCTAGAGACAGCCTCTGTTAGCTGGCCTGAGGTGGCGCCAGCTTCAACAGCAGATGAAGCTAGCGCATGGGTTGTTAGCTGTGTCTGCAATAACTCCAGCGCCCTCGGGTCTACTGCCTCCGAACTGACCAGTGACCAACTGCCATTAGCAGCGGGGACCAGGTAAGCGTCAACTTCGCCGTTAATAACGAGATTTTCAGCTTCATCATTATTCGCTACTTCGCGTAGCGACCACGCGCTTTGAGTACCATCCTTAAGAATCTTCATCAATCCATTCGATTCCGGTGGAATCGCAATGACAGAGGTCTGATCATCTCCTAGATTGAACACAGCCGGGGTAAAAAAAGCGATTGCTGCGAATACAATGGTACTCCATAGGTACCCCGGGGTTAATAGTTTGGCTTTCAGTTCTCGGCGCAGGACCGCGACGAGCGCAGCCCAGCGGCTAGTGCCAATGGTACGCAACAGCTTGGGGCGCTGATGATAGGAGCCTTCAGACTGTTGTAAGGAATGGGGTTCTAATGGTGACATTGTGTTTCTTTCAAGCGTGGTGAGACTGTTTGTCGGTGGAATGGACTACTCTGAATGCGAGGTTGATTTGATGGTTGGCAAGTCCACCCTGCCGGACATAGCCGTTGCATAAATCTCGGTCAATGACGGCATCCACCGGTAGAAAGCAGCAAGATCACCGTTCTCACGGATAACATCTACGATGATTTGTTCGTCAAAATGATCAGGAACCTTGAGGCGAGTGCGGGTACCCTGCTTTGCTGAGATCGACAGGTATTCAGCTTGTTCGCCGAGGGCCTGCCGTAATTGTGGTAGCCAAATGGCACGGGCGACGGGGGTCTCGATGACGTATTGCCGGTCAACCGCGCTGCCTAGTTCCTCATAAGTACCCTCTGCAATGATGTGCCCGTCGCGCAAGATACCAATTCTGTCGCATAGTTTTTCAACCAGTTCGAGCTGGTGGCTTGAGAAGACAACTGGAATGCCCCGATCGGCTTCCTCACGAAGAATGTCTACAATGACCTCCACGGCGCTTGGGTCCAACCCCGAGAAGGGCTCATCCAAAATGAGAGCGGTTGGTTCATGTATAAGAGCAGCAGCCAGCTGAACACGCTGCTGATTACCGAGACTCAATGCCTCCAGTAGACTTCCGGAGCGCTCTGACAAGCCTAAACGGTGGAGCCAATAGGCTGCGGCGTCGCGGGCCGAACGGGCAGTGACACCGTGGATAACACCAAAGTATGTCAGCTGATCAATCAACGTCATCTTTGGATAGAGGCCGCGTTCTTCGGGCATGTATCCGATTTTCGAGCGGACACGATCATCGATGGGATCTCCATTTAGTGTGACCGTACCGGAATCTGCTTCGGCGATACCAAGCATAATACGCATAGAAGTGGTCTTACCAGCGCCGTTACCACCGACGTATCCGTACAGCTCACCTGGAGCAACCTTGAGACTGACTTCATGGAGCACTCGCCGGGATCCATAGCTTTTACTGATATTACAAAGATGAAGCATGGAGCTTCCCTTTCGTGTGAAGTTACCTGTACGAATATATAACGAATCGTTGTATATACACAATATTTAAGCGTAGATTGACAACAGATATATCGTTCACGACAGAACGAAGCGGTAATATTGTGGATATGCGAAGAAAGAAGAGGGAGGTACGCCCACTTTATAATCGGATCCGTGTATTGCGGACCGGCATGGGACTGTCTCGCCAAAGCTTAGCCAACAAGGTGGACGTTAATCACCAGACTATTGGCGCATTGGAGCGGGCAGAACATAATCCGTCACTCGATCTAGCAATGGCCATTAGTCAGGTGTTCGATCTCCCGGTTGAAGCAGTCTTCAGCAGGAAGCCGTTTGTCTATTCGTCGGATGATTTCAAGTAAAAACTCCGTGGCTGGTTAGCTTTACGGAAACCATCAAGGTCACTAGATCTGAAAGGATCTCGAGAGAATGAAAACAAGGAAAAGAGTAGCAATCGGTGCCGCAATAACAGCTTGGGTCATGCTCATCGGTGAAACTCTGCAGCTAGAATTCGGGTCGATAACCTGGTGGGTGTCATTGGTCGTGTTCATCCTTTGCTGGCTGCTTGTCCGTTTTGTCACCCGAGATATCGCTGAAACTCATTCAAAATATCTGGATGAGTATGAACATAGTCTCAAGATACGGGCAGTTAACTTTGGGTACTGGACCGCGATTGGCTTTGGCATTGTACTTATGATCTTCCTTGCAATTGTTGGCCAGTCCAACGGAGCCTGGGCTCACAGCATGCTTCAGTCTGTATGGCAGCTCATCCTAGGCGCGTATCTGATAATTGCCGCAACACCGACCTTATGGCTGGGGTGGACAACGCAGACACCATCCCAAAGATAGCCTTCGCCCTAGATCATCTGAAGTGTCCCAGGTTTTGATCCGTTTAAGTTCGGCTAACCAGTAGCCAACTCTCGAACCTATTTGTCCCCACAATGATTTAGATAAGGATTTAGCCATTCTCATCTCAGAACAACTCTTTCTCCTATTTACCCGCGACAGCGGTTGGGCCAAGGCCGGTATTTCCAACCAAGACGTGGCTCTATCCGCTGGGCTATTCAGTGACCTCGTTTTTGCTGGGGTCATCGAGCTCGAAGAATCCAATAATTCTCAAAACCCGGCTGTTCGCACGATCGATCCAGCCCCTTCCACCGACAAGCATCCAGAATTGATCGTCGCTGGATACAAAAATATAACGGAGAACCCGAATATTACAGTGGACAAGCTTCTGCACGCCTCCTGGTTTGCTCAGAAGAATGAAATTGCTTCTGCCCTCGAAAATCGAGGAATCATTACCCTCGATCAAGGGAAGTTCCTAGGTGCCGAATGGGAAAAGTTTCCCACTATTGACAGCCAACCGGAAGAAGAACTCCGCAATCGTCTTGGCAAGATAATTAAAGGAGAAGCCGAGGCAAACATTCAAGACGCCGTGACTCTCATTATCCTAGGTGAAGTTGGCAACATCAAGGTAGAACTGCGCAAAGTACTCAATGACGTTAGTTTTCGTGACGTCAGCGCGCGTATGCGCAAGCTAGGAGATCAGCACCTCGAACACTCTAGTGAATACGCAATCAAAGCTGTTCGGCAGGCCGTAAATTCCATGGTTTCCGTGCTTTCAGGCAGCGCATTCTTTATGTCCTAGAGCGTGTCAACCGTACCTTATCTACGCTCCAGCAGACAAAGCCTGGGTTCTATCAAGACCGTAACAATTAAAACGAAAATGCCTAGTCTAGCGATTTCACACAGCCCAAATTTTCGGAAACCCGCCATAGCCTGGTAAATCATCCAAACACCAGGCAACGCGAATAGAACTCCTGTTGCTGCGACTATCTTTGCCCGCGATAAATTTCCATATTTAGGTTCGTATGTAACCGGGAAAATTGCAGTGCCAACCACAGGCACCAAAAGGGGATAGAACTAACCACTAGGTAGCTCCATTACGTATCCACGGTGTGCGGGCAACCACACCAGTGATGGTGAGTTCTTGCGTTAATTTCTCACATGGTGTGTGACTGCCACGCCTCAGCAACCGAATCAAGGAAAGAATTTCTGTCGTCGCAGTAAATTTCGACTGCAGTCACATCGACCCGTCCTTTGTGCAGGTCTTCCGCCGAGACCGGTGGTTCCATCTCAAGTCTGACGTTAACTTCGCTCAGAACCGGGAGCCTGACTTCTCCGTCTTCATTGATAATGACGTCACCGCCCTGCCCAGGACCAGCCTTTTTCGCCCGCGCCAAGTTTTCCCATGGAATCTCACACACGAATCTGTGGCCGCGTCGGATTTCTAAGCCCCGCGGTGTAAGAAGATGCGGATTGACCTTAATAGAGGTGTAAAACCCGATTAATAATAAGAGTGCGTAGATGCTCAGCACCAGCAGCAGAATGCGCCAAAATTGGCTGGGCACAGCCAGGTGTATGACAGTGATTTCAACGATGACTAGACCGACGATTACGGTAACCACGGTTCGTAGGTTCTTGTACCCTGGGTGGGCGTCGGCACCGGCAGTGGAAGAAGACCGTGTAAAAATTTTAGTGAGCGACCACAGCGAACTGATCTCCGAAACCAGCAAAGCCAGCACCAATCTAGGAACCCCGAAACGCTCGGCAGTGTCAGAGAGGGAGAGCGACCAAGATCCTTTCTTTCGCCGATCCATAGCCATCCCAGCAAACAACAGCAGGAAAGCTACGACGATGACTGAGATAGGGGCTAAGACCCACCAGCCAGAAAGTGACGACGACGTCGCCGAGAGGATTACCACTGCGATTTCGGAAATAATTCCGAGAACCAGCAGCGTTCTAAATATGGCTTTCATTTATTTTTCTCTCGTCACTACTCGGGCGCACGACTTTGGCGTTTCATCCTGCCTTTGTCACAACGCCTTTGTCACAGCCCCGAAACCTTACAAAGCAGGTAACAAAAACGGACCCCGCGCACCCGCCAGAGCCTCCGTACCCTTGCTGCATTCCTGCCCTGGGGGAGTTGAGAGGATGAACGCCACGCGAGATCCTGCAGACAAACCTACCACATGGCCACCGCTGTGGTCTAACCTCGCAGCATCCCGGCAACATACACTGAACCAATATTCTGCCACCGGTTTTTTAGGCAACACTGCACGCAGGCGATATTCTTAGCCCATGGGTCGCCATCACCGCACTAGCTCGTCGCAGTCCGAACATCAGCCATCCGGTCGCAACCTCAGCGCCATCAAAACCTGGACGTGGCCTCAGCGCGTGCTCGCAGCCGGACTAATCCTCGCGGCCGCGGCGACGATCATTGGGTTTATCATCCAGTGGCCGCCCAATGAAGAGCCCCCGGTCAGTGAGCAATTCGAGCAAACCTCGTCACTTTCCGGTGAGCTTGTCGACGGCACCGTCGCCATCGTCCAGCCCGGCATGTGCGGTTCCCCGTCGAATGGCCAGGTCTTTGACACTTCCCCGCAAACCAACCCAGAGGCGCCACACGATTGCACCCACGCGATTATCGACTTAACTTCCGGCGAACATGAAGGCCAACGTACCCTGCTGGAGATCCACCCAGAAATCCCGGGCAATCCGCAATTGGAAGAGGGCGACAAGATCGCTCTTTCCAAGCACGACGCCGGCAGCTATGGTTTTCAAGATTTCCAACGCAGCACCACTATGTGGCTCTGGCTGGCAGCAGCGGCCATCCTGATCATCGCGGTTGGCGCCTGGCGCGGCCTACGCGCGGTATTCGGCCTGGTCATCACCCTGGCTGTGATCGCGGCGTTTCTTATTCCCGGGCTCATCCACGGTGGTTCCGCTATTCTGCTCGCCCTCACCTGCGGCGCCGCGGTGCTGTTCTTGGTGCTGTTTTTAGTGCATGGTTTCAGCTGGAAAACCGCTAGTGCCATGGGCGGAACGCTGTTGGCATTGTGCCTATCCGTGGGCTTGTCGACGCTTGCGGTGGCCACTGCCGGCATCCGCGGGCTGGGCGATGAAAACAATTTGAATATCCTGATCTACCTGCCGGGAGTCAGCATTTCCGGGTTGATGCTCGCAGGCATGATCATTGGCGCGCTCGGGGTTCTGAACGACGTCACTATCGCGCAAGCCTCCACCGTCAACGAAATGCGCGAACTGGAACCCGGCGCGAAACCCCTACGCTTGTTCGCTGGTGCCATGCGCGTCGGCCGTGACCATATTGCCTCAATGGTATACACGCTGGTTTTAAGCTATACGGGTGTGGCCTTGCCGACGCTGTTGCTGCTGAGTATTTCTGGTCGTCCGCTGGGGCAGATTCTCAGCAGTGACATCATGGCGACGGAAATACTGCGGTCGGTTACCGGAGCGATTGCGCTGGTCTTGGCGGTTCCACTCACCACCGCCATTGCTGCTTTGACTGTACGCGCCCCTGCCGCCGTTGATGCTGCCCCGCGGGAAGCATAAATTAGCTGCCGACATACAACATACGACACCAAACATAAGACATAGTGTCGTATGTGTAGTATGTTTATCATGAACCACACTTAAGGGGTTTGTTTCATGATTGACATCAACGCTATTCACGCGACAATCGCATCACTACGAGAGCTCGGAACAGACACACAAGACGTCGAAGTTAAAGCTGCATTCGGGGGCTTGCCCAAAGAGTTACCGGAAACTATTTCCGCATTCGCTAATGGCAATGGCGGTTTACTCATCCTTGGGCTCGACGAGAATAATAATTTCACTACCTCGGAAAAATTCGATGCCCAGGCCATCACCGACGGCCTACAAAATACGGCCGCCACCAAGGTCTATCCGGCAATTCGTCCGTTATTCATTGAGACTATCCCTATCGACGGTCATTCCATTGTCGTCGCACAAATTCCCGCTATTGCAGACTACGACAAACCCGCGTACGTCACGAATAAGGGAATGTACCGTGGATCATATATTCGTACCGCTGATGGCGACCACTTGTTGCAGCGCTATGAAATTGACCGGCTATTGGAACAATCTCATCAGCCGTCGTGGGATTTGGAGATTGTGCACCGCGCAAGCCTGGATGATCTTGACGACGAGCTCACGAACCGCATCATTGCGCGCGAGAAAGAAATTCACCCACGAATTTTCGGTAAAGCTAGTACGTTGCAGGCCATGCACCGGCTCAACATCATAGCCACTGATGTGAAGTGTACTGGGTTTTGTTCCTAGGCATTTACCCTATTTTCCATTATTTCCCGAGACTCATCTTGTTCCCAAAACGCGTCTTCAACCTCAACCGGGGTTCGGTACCCCAAGCTCTGGTGGAGCCT
>NZ_JAXOFP010000021.1:0-36700 GCF_041224285.1 Corynebacterium drakensteinense | reverse complement strand
GGGGAGTGCCGTGGGTGGGGGTGCGTTGAAATGGGTGGGTGCGCCATGAAATCGCGAACGCAAAAGATCCCGAAAACCTGCAGAAGTAAAAGTTGCGTACCTCCCATGGTGCGTTTATGCTATTAGGGGCACGTCTATGCGTTGGAATTGTGTGAACTTTGATAGGAGGTTCGACACATTTCTAGTGCGAGATCACCGAATGCAGTGTGTGTCGTTCCATGTTCTTTGGCTAAAACATCGAACAAGCGGCTGGATTCTGTGAGAGACTGCGAATGTACACAATCGATTTCCTATCCATTTCGGAGCACGCAATAATATGACAGCTTCTAAGGCCCCTCAGGTAGCCGTAAACGATATCGGCACCGCTGAGGATTTTCTCGCCGCGATCGACGAGACCATCAAGTACTTCAATGACGGTGACATTGTCGAAGGCACCGTCGTCAAGGTCGATCACGACGAGGTACTGCTTGACATCGGATACAAGACCGAAGGTGTAATCCCTTCGCGTGAGCTGTCCATCAAGCACGACGTTAACCCAGATGAGGTTGTTGAACTGGGTGACCAGATCGACGCCCTGGTTTTGACGAAGGAAGACAAGGAAGGCCGTCTGCTGCTTTCCAAGAAGCGCGCACAGTACGAGCGCGCTTGGGGCACCATCGAAGACCTCAAGAAAAACGACGAGCACGTCACCGGTACCGTCATCGAGGTTGTCAAGGGTGGCTTGATCCTGGATATCGGTCTCCGTGGCTTCCTGCCTGCATCCCTGGTAGAAATGCGCCGCGTTCGTGACCTGGAACCATACATCGGCCAGGAACTCGACGCTAAGATCATCGAGCTGGACAAGAACCGCAACAACGTCGTTCTGTCCCGTCGCGCATACCTGGAGCAGACTCAGTCCGAGGTTCGTTCCGAGTTCCTGCACCAGCTGCAAAAGGGTCAGGTACGCAAGGGTGTCGTTTCCTCCATCGTCAACTTCGGTTCCTTCGTGGACTTGGGCGGTGTCGACGGTCTGGTACACGTTTCCGAGCTGTCTTGGAAGCACATCGACCACCCATCCGAGGTTGTCACCGTTGGCGACGAAGTCACCGTCGAGGTTCTCGATGTTGACCTGGACCGCGAGCGCGTCTCCCTGTCGCTGAAGGCGACCCAGGAAGACCCATGGCGCGTCTTCGCCCGCACCCACGCTGTGGGCCAGATCGTTCCGGGCAAGGTCACCAAGCTGGTTCCATTCGGTGCGTTCGTTCGCGTCGAAGAAGGCATCGAAGGTCTGGTACACATCTCCGAGCTGGCACAGCGCCACGTCGAGGTTCCAGACCAGGTTGTCAACGTCGGCGAAGAAGCCATGGTCAAGGTCATCGACATCGACCTCGAGCGTCGTCGCATCTCCCTGTCGCTGAAGCAGGCAGACGAGGACTACACCGAAGAGTTCGATCCTTCCAAGTACGGCATGGCCGACTCCTACGACGAGCAGGGCAACTACCTGTTCCCAGAAGGCTTCGACCCAGAGACCAACGAGTGGAAAGAAGGCTTCGACGAACAGCGTCAGGCTTGGGAAGCTCGTTACGCCGAATCCGAGCGCCGCTTCCAGCTGCACACCGCGCAGATCGAGCGCAACCGTGCCGCAGCCGCTGAAGCAGCCGCTAACGACGATGCCGCCAACTACTCGTCCGAGACTGGTGCTTCCGATGCCGCTCCGTCATCCGAAGGCACCACCGAAGACGCTGGCTCGCTGGCATCCGACGAACAGCTTGCAGCACTGCGCGACAAGCTGGCTGGCAACTAAACCAGTAACCAGGCTGGCGGTTCCGGTAGCGCCTAAGCGATAACCGAGTGCGCCAGCTGCGCAGAAACCATCACCCACTTCTTTATGTCCGACCAGGGCATTGAGAAGTGGGTTTGTGCGTTCTAGACTAAACGCATGAAACTCATCGGACTTACCGGAGGCATCGGTAGCGGTAAGTCAACCGTTGCCGCAATGCTCAAAGAACACGGATTCCCCATCGTCGACGCCGACCGCATCGCCCGCGAAATCGTCGAACCCGGCCAACCAGCACTGCAAGAACTCGCCGCAGAATTCGGCGACGACATCCTCAATGCCGACGGCGCACTCGACCGCAGCCTGCTCGCATCCCGCGCCTTCGTCGACGAGGAAGCCACCCGCACGCTCAACGAGATTACCCACCCCCGCATCAACGAACGCACCCAAGAGCTTTTTGACGCAGCGCGCGAGAATGGGGCAGAGGCCGTCATCTACGACATGCCCCTGCTCATTGACAAAGGTCTGCACAAAGACATGGACGCCACCATCGTCGTCCACACCGATGAACACCTACGCATCGAACGCCTGACCACCAAACGTGGTCTCGACAGCGATGACGTCCGCCGCCGCATCAATGCCCAAATCGATGATGAAACGCGCAATGCCGCTGCGGACATCCTCATCGACAACAACGGGGGCGAAGACGAGTTGCGCCCACAAATCACTGCCGCGGCAGAAAAAATCCACCAGCTTTCTCGCGACTAACAGCGCGGTAGACTGAGGATTATGGCTTTTGCTGCTGAATATCCCGTCTTTTCTGAATCCGAACACCGCCCCGTCGGGGCAATCGAGCGCCGGAAAAAGACCTTTGAAGTCGTCTCCGAATACCAGCCCGCCGGCGACCAGCCAAAGGCAATCAAAGAGCTCGACCGTCGGCTCAAAGAAGGAGAATCCGACGTCGTGTTGCTCGGTGCCACGGGTACCGGTAAATCCGCCACTGCGGCGTGGCTGATTGAACAGCAGCAACGCCCCACGCTGGTCATGGCGCCGAATAAGACGCTCGCGGCGCAGCTGGCCAACGAGTTGCGGCAACTCCTGCCGAACAACGCGGTGGAATACTTCGTTTCCTACTACGACTACTACCAACCCGAGGCCTACGTCGCGCAGACCGATACCTATATCGAAAAAGACTCTTCGATTAACGAAGATGTCGAGCGCCTGCGCCACTCGGCAACCTCGGCGCTGCTCTCCCGCCGTGACGTCGTCGTAGTCTCGTCGGTCTCCTGCATCTACGGCTTGGGTACGCCGCAGTCCTACCTGGACCGCTCGCTGGTCATGAGCGTCGATGACGAAGTCGAGCGTGATCGTTTCTTGCGGCTGCTCGTTGATATTCAATACGAGCGCAACGACGTTGGTTTTACCCGCGGCGCCTTCCGCGTCAACGGCGATACCGTCGACATCATCCCGGCCTATGAGGAGCGTGCGGTGCGCATTGAGTTCTTCGGCGACGATATCGACGCCCTCTACTACATCCATCCGTTGACCGGCGACATCCTGGAACAAGTCGACGAGGTGCGCATTTTCCCCGCCACTCACTATGTCGCGGGCCCCGAACGCATGGAAAAGGCCATCGCGGATATCAAAGAAGAGCTGCAGCAGCGGCTAGCCGAGCTGGAAAACCGCGGCAAGCTGCTCGAAGCGCAACGTCTGCGCATGCGCACCGAATATGACCTCGAGATGATCGAACAGGTCGGGTTTTGCTCCGGCATTGAGAACTACTCCCGGCACATCGACGGCCGTGAAGCCGGCAGCGCCCCGGCGACGCTGATGGATTATTTCCCGGAAGACTTTCTGACGATCATCGACGAGTCCCACGTGACCGTCCCACAGATTGGGGGCATGTTCGAAGGGGATATGTCACGCAAGCGCAACCTGGTGGACTTCGGCTTCCGGTTGCCTTCGGCACTGGATAACCGGCCGCTGACCTTCGACGAATTTGAAAAACGCGTCGGCCAGACCGTTTATCTCTCGGCAACCCCGGGCGATTATGAAATCACGGCGGCTGGTGGCGAATACGTCGAGCAGGTGATTCGCCCGACCGGGCTGGTGGACCCAAAGGTGACCGTTAAGCCGACCAAGGGCCAGATCGATGATCTGATCGACGAAGTAAAAACCCGTACCGCGAAAAGCGAGCGCGTCTTGGTCACCACCCTGACCAAGCGCATGGCCGAAGACCTGACCGATTACCTGCTGGAACACGGCGTCAAGGTCCGCTACCTGCACTCCGATATCGATACCCTGCAGCGCGTGGAACTACTGCGGCAGCTGCGATTGGGTGAGTTCGACGTTCTGGTGGGTATTAACCTGCTGCGCGAGGGCCTCGACCTGCCAGAAGTCTCGTTGGTCGCCATTTTGGATGCCGATAAAGAAGGCTTCTTGCGTTCGACTACCTCGCTGATTCAGACCATCGGCCGTGCCGCCCGTAACGTCTCCGGTGAGGTCATCATGTATGCCGACCGGGTCACCGACTCGATGCAAAACGCAATCGATGAGACCGAGCGTCGTCGCGAAAAGCAGATCGCCTACAACACCGAGCACGGCATCGACCCGCAACCGCTGCGCAAAAAGATCGCGGACATCCTCGACCAAGTCTATGATTCCGACGACGATGGGGAAGCAGCCACCCAATCAGAGACCGGCGACGCCGCGCT
Organism: Corynebacterium drakensteinense; assembly: GCF_041224285.1. NCBI lineage: Bacteria > Bacillati > Actinomycetota > Actinomycetes > Mycobacteriales > Corynebacteriaceae > Corynebacterium > Corynebacterium drakensteinense. Next base: position 32,230 of record NZ_JAXOFP010000021.1, on the reverse strand, counting down.
GGTGGAAAAGCCAGATGTCTCTTCTATGGCGGAAGATGAAATCCAAACGCTTATCGACGAGCTGACCACACAGATGAAGGTTGCCGCACGGGATCTGAAATTCGAATTGGCTGGCCGGTTGCGCGACGAGATCGCAGACCTGAAAAAGGAGCTACGCGGGGTGAAAGAAGCAGGAATCTAGTGCCCGTTGGGCTCGCGCTGCTGCCTTGTGAATCCACTGATAGTTTCTGGTTGAAAAAATTTTCCAAACCGGTTGAAGTTGGGTAAACCGCGTAATAGTGTGAGGTGCACAATAAAGACTGGCCAATTCGTATTGGTGCACTACACCGCACAGAATTACACGAGGAGTTCACCGTCACCATGCCCGACACAAACGCCGCAGCAGAATCCCTATTCGGTGCTGTAGATATCACGCAGCTAGACTCACTGTTTTCCGACGAAGAGAAAAACACTGCGCTGCGGGTGCGCGGTTTCGTCGACGAGCACATCCGCCCCAACATTGCCGAGTGGTTTGATAAAGCGCATTTCCCATTAGAGATCATTCCGGAAATGGGCAAACTCGGCGTGCTGGGCATGCACCTGGATGGCTACGGCTGCCCGGGCCGCAGCGCTGTGGAATACGGGCTGGCGGCACAAGAGCTCGAGGCCGGAGATTCCGGCCTGCGCACCTTTGTCTCGGTGCAGGGTTCGCTGGCGATGTCGGCGATTCACAAACACGGCTCGGAAGAGCAGAAACAACACTGGCTGCCAAAGATGGCTAAGGGCGAAGCCGTGGGCTGTTTTGGATTGACCGAACCTACTGCGGGGTCGGACCCGGCTTCGATGCGCACCGTCGCCAAGCAAGATGCCAGTGGTGATTGGGTGCTGAACGGTTCTAAGCGCTGGATTGGTTTGGCGAATGTGGCCGACGTCGCCATCATTTGGGCGCAAACTGGTGAGCATGGTGATGCACGCGGCGTGCGCGGTTTCGTGGTGCCGACTGACACCAAGGGTTATTCTGCGCAGGTTATCGAACCGAAAATGTCCATGCGTGCTTCCATCCAATGCGAAATTCACTTGGACGACGTGCGCCTGCCAGCATCTGCCATGTTGCCAGCAGATACCGCGGTGGGCTTGGGCGGGCCGTTCCGCTGTTTGAACGAGGCACGCTACGGCATCATCTGGGGCGTGATGGGCGCTGCACGCGATAGCTTCAACGCCGCGCTGGAATACAGCCAACAGCGCGAGCAATTTGGCACGCCACTGAGCCACTTCCAGATTACGCAAACCAAACTGGCGGATATGGCCGTCGGCATCAATCGTGGCTACCTGTTGGCCCACCAGATTGGGCGACTGAAAGACAGCACCGGAGCGCTGCAACCGGCAACGATTTCGACGGGCAAGCTCGATAACACCCGGGTTGCGCTCGATATCGCCCGCCAGTCCCGCGCGATGCTCGGTGGTAACGGCATTTCTCTGGAGCACTCGCCGCTGCGGCACGCAAACAACCTGGAATCCGTGCGCACCTATGAGGGCACCGACGAGGTGCACCAGCTCACGATCGGTCGCCACCTGACCGGCGTCGGCGCGTTCCACGCACGCTAGAGGCAGCTGCGCATGAATACACAACGAGCGCAACAGACCGGCGGGCCACTCGAGGGCATCGTCATCGCGGATTTTTCCCGTGTGTTGGCCGGGCCATTTTGCACCATGCTGTTGGCCGACCTTGGTGCGCGGGTGATCAAAGTGGAATCTCCCGGCGGCGACGATACGCGGCAGTGGGCACCGCCAATCGCTAACGACATGAGCACGTATTTCATGTCAGCCAATCGCAACAAGGAATCGATCGCGCTGGACCTAAAAGACCCAGCCGACCTTGAGACCGCACACGATATTGTCGCCCGTGCCGACGTGCTCATCGAAAACTTCAAACCCGGTGGCCTGCAGAAATTCGGTTTAGATCCCGCGCAAACCACGAAGCGATGGCCGCGGCTGGTTCACGCCTCCATCAACGGTTTTGGCTCCGGCAAAGGCGCCCACCTGGCGGGGTATGATCTGCTGATTCAGGCGCTGTCTGGGTTGATGCATGTTACTGGTGAAGCAGATGGCCCGGCGCAAAAAACTGGGGTGGCGATCGTCGATGTCTGCACCGGACTGCACTGCGCGGTGGGCATCCTGGCCGCATTGTTGGAACGCGAAAACTCGCAGGCCGGGCAGTCTTTGGAGGTCAATCTGCTGTCTGTGGCGCTATCGAGCCTGGCAAACCAATCGGGCGGCTATGCCGCGACCGGGCAAGAGCCGCAGCGCATGGGCAACGATCACCCCAGCTTGTACCCGTATGGGCCGTTCCAGGCGCAGGATCAACCGTTGATTATCGCGTGTGGCAATGACGGGCAATATCGTCGGCTTGTCGAAGAATTGGGAAAGCCCGAACTCGCCGACGACGAGCGCTTCGCCACCATGCAAGCGCGCAATCACAATCGCGAGATCCTGCGCGCGGAAATCGAAGAGGTGCTGCGGAACAAACCTGCACACCAGTGGTATGAGGATTTCCTGGCAGCGGGTGTGATGTCTGCGCCGATTAATTCTGTCGGGCAAGGTATCGAATTCGCAGATTCGCTCGGTCTGGACCCCGTCGTCGCGATTCACAGCGCCGAAGGCACCACCTACCGCACGGTCAGCAATCCGGTGACGTATTCGCGCACGCCGGCCAACTACCACAGCCCGCCGCCCCAGTTGGGTGCCGACGGTGATGCGGTGCGCTCCTGGATTGCGCGCACAAAGCCGCGAGAATAAACCGGCATAGAATCCGTCACAATTAGTGCTGTTTTAGCGGTGTCCGCAGGCAACAGGCGTTAAACTTTCACTATCGCCCAGCCTGGAAGGATCACCCACGTGGTTGCATATTCGACTATTGTCACCGGATCTGACGGATCCGAATCGTCCCTGCATGCGGTGCGCTCTGCCGCCAGTTTGGCGCACGCATACGGAGCACGGTTGATCATCGTCTCGGCGTATTATCAGAAAAACGGTTTGATCATCGATGCCAAAGCTGACGCGAATGCGTTGCCGGTGATCAACCGCGAGGCCGCAGATGAGATCCTGCGCGACGCCGAAAAAGTTGCTACCGACGAAGGTGCCAGCGATGTCGAGCTGCGCGCGCTCAACGGCGCACCGGTGGCGGTTTTGCGTCGGGTGGTGGAAGAAGCTGCCGCAGATCTCGTCGTTATCGGCAACCGTGGGCTGCGAACCTTGTCCGGGCGGGTATTTGGCAGCATTCCTAGCGAAGTCACCCGGCGTTTCGACGTTGACGTCTTGGTGGTTAACAGCGACGATGCTGCTTCTTCCGCAGATCACTAGCCGGGCGGGGTAGAGAATAACTATGACAAGTCATGCCGCAGCCGTGAACGCTGGCGCTGGTTCCGGAAGTGCTGCCACTAACAGCGATGACTATTCCACGATCGTCGTTGGCAGCGATGGTTCGCAGTCGTCATTGCTCGCGGTGCGTCGAGCAGCACGCTTGGCTGCCGCTTTCGATGCACAACTGGTGATCGCGTGCGCGTATTACGAGCCGGAAGAACAAGCAGCACACCATGACGGCCTGAGCCAACACCCCGTGGTGGGTGCGCAACAGGCCGATTCCATCGTGCGTCCGGCAATCGACGAAGCCCGCGCCTTAGGAGCCGAGAAAGCAACCAGTGCGGTGGCAAACGGCAGCCCGGTGGAGGCTCTGATGAGCGTCGTCGCGCGGCACGACGCCGATTTGCTCGTGGTGGGTAACCGCGGCATAAATACCCTTACCGGTCGGCTGCTGGGTTCGGTGCCGGCCGATATCGCCCGGCAGTCTGATTGCGATGTGATGATTGTGCACACCGTGGCCTAAACGCTAAGCCTCCAGCTCTAGCTCCAGCTCGCCGATGATGCGCAACGTCTGCGTCGCACGTGTGCAGGCAACATAAAGATCCTGCCAGCCGCGCGGCGAAGCCTGAATAATGTCCTCCGGCTCCACGACGATGACGTGATCGTATTCCAAGCCCTTGTGCTCGGCAGCGTTAGCGGCATTGATGATTGCACAGCTGCGCTGCTCGCCGCCGGTCTCTGCAGCAATGTCTTTGCGTAGCTGCTCTGGATCAGTGCCGCTTGGCAACCAGTGCACCGCACCGTCGCGGTGACGGATTGCTTGCGCTACCGCAGCATCCGGATTGATGCGCCGCACAATCGCTTCCGCCAATTCGGCGATCTCTACTGGGGTGCGGTAGTTGATGCTCAACTGGTGATGGCGGTAGCGCTTGTCGACGAACGGCGCCAGCGCCTCGTCCCAGTTATCGCTACCTGCCGGTGAACCAGTCTGGGCGGGATCGCCCACCAGCGTCATCCAGCGGTTCGGGCTGCGACGGAAGACCATGCGCCATTCCATCGGCGAAAGCTCCTGTGCTTCATCGACCACCACGTGGCCAAATGCCCAGGTGCGATCACCTTCCGCACGCTGCGCGGTAGTGCGATAATCGCGCGCCTGTTGGCGCCGCGCCAGCGTTTCGGCGTCAATGACGTGGTGCGCCGAGAGGATCTCGGATTCAAAAACGTCATCGTTATCCGTGGATTCGGACGTCGCCAGAATATCCAGTGCACCTTCGGCCTCGTCCAGTGCTTCTTGCCACTCGCGTTCATCAGCCGCGGCCTGCTGCTCGTCGTCGCCACTGCCCAACAGTTGCGCAAGCTCGTCTAAGAGCGCAGCGTCGGAGTCTGCCCAGCCTTGCTCGGCGGCCGCATTTCCGCCACGCCAGAGCGCAGCGACGAATTCTTCGCCGTCCCGGGAACGGCATGCTGCTTGCAGCGCGGTGCGATCCTGCAACAGTTCACGCAGCACCTGGCGCGGGCCAAGTTGCGGCCAGAATTCGTCGACAAGCTCGTCGATGACGGCTTCGTCTGCAATATCTTCTTGCAGGGCAGCGATATCCGCGTTGCTCAGCAGGTTGCCGCCGTCCACCGGGTCGTGGCCGATGATCGCCGCCAAGGCATTGGCCAGCTCTATACGTAGCTGTTCGGTGAAAAATTCCCGCGCCTCGTTATGCGGCTTGCGCGAACGACGCGCCCGGGTACGCGCGGCTTTTACCATCGCCGGGGTAAGTTCCACCGGTGTTCCGTCGAGAACGATTTCCCGCGGTTTTGTCGGGGCACTTTGGTATGCCTTCACCGCGGCCTTGAGCACGTCCACCATCTGCAGCGAACCTTTGATCCGGCGGGTGGTGGCGTCTTCGTGCAGGTTGGGGCGCAGGCCAGGGTAGAGCCGCCCGATGGTGCTGAGCACCACGCCGGTTTCGCCCAATTCTGGCAACACCTGCGAGATGTAATTCAAGAACTTCGGGTTCGGGCCGATGATCAGCACGCCGGTGCGGGAAAGCTGCTCGCGCCAGGTATAAAGCAGGTATGCCACGCGGTGCAGCGCCACCGCGGTTTTCCCCGTGCCCGGGCCACCCTCGACGACGAGCACCCCGCGGGTGGCATCGCGAATAATCGCATCCTGCTCGCGTTGGATTGTTTCCACGATCGAGTGCATGTGTTCGCCGCGCGCCTGGTTCATGGCTTGCAGCAACGCTGCTTCGCCGGCCACGTCTGCTTTATCGGCATCAATCGGGGCAACACCCGAGAGGTACTCGTCGTCGATGTCCTTGACGACGCGATCCGCGGTGCGGATATGCCTACGTGTGCGCACACCTTCCGGGTGGGCGGTGGTTGCCAGATAAAACGGCCGTGCCATCGGCGCGCGCCAGTCGATCAACAACGAACGGTAGTCATCATCGCGATCCATGAGACCAATGCGGCCGATATAGCGGCGGTCGAGCCCCTCGTCGGTAGGGTTATCTCCGGCCACTCCGTCGGTGTCGACGTCGATACGGCCAAACACTAATCCGATCTGGGCAAGGTTGAGCTGGTCGAGCTTTTCCTGCAGTCGGTGGTACTCGGTTTCGCGGCGCAGCAAAGCGTCGGAATCGGCGTTGCTGGGGTCGATCGTGAGCTGAGCGTCGGCGAGACGCTGTCGTGCGTGAGAGACATCCGAATCCAAAATGCCGAACAAAGCATCAACATAGCTTTGTTCGGCGGCGAGTTCTGCAGAAAACTCTGCGGAGTCTAACCCCGCAGAATTATCCGAACCCGTGGATTGCTGTCCCGTAGAAAAACGGGGAGACAATGCGAAATAGTTTCTTTCTTAGAGATCGATTTTCTTGTCGAGCTTCTTCATAGCTTTGGACAGAGCCTTGTCTGCCTTGCTCTGAATCTTCTCGGCGTTCTTGCGTGCCTTCTTGGCCTTCTTGCCGTGCTTCTTCTCGGCATCCTTCAGCGCGTCGTTGGCCTTATCCTGCGCCTTCTTGGCTGCCTTAACGGCACCCTTCTTGGCGGTCTTGGCGTTGGAACGAGCAGCATCCAGCCAGTCGTCCTTGTTGTCGTTGACGAAAGCCTGGGCCTTGTCGCTGGAATCCTTGAACCAGTCGCCAGCCTGCTCGGTGAAGTTGGCGGCCTTCTCGCGAGCCTCGTCCAAAGCCTTCTCGGAATCAGACTGGGTTGGCAGCGCCTTTTGGACCTTCTTGCTGGCCTGCTTCGACGCGTGCTCTGCGCGCCACTTCAAACCAGGCTTGCCCTCAGTGTCCTGCGAAGCGATGAACAAGCCACCGAGCAGGGCAGAAGAGGTAGCGAAGTTGTTCAGGCGAACGCGACGCTCGTCGCTTTCGTCGGCTGCCCAGAAAGCATCACGGGAAATCAGGGTTGGCAAGGTGGTCAGTGCCAGCACGCTGGCAGCAACACGAGGGGCCTTGCCGATAGCGAACAAGGAACCAGCACCCACCTTGGTTCCACCCAGAACGCGAGCGACGGTCTTTGGGCTGTTAGGAATAGCGTCCGCGATGTCGGCTGGGACAATCTTGCGCACGCGATTAATCAAGTCTTCGGTCGCATCCACACGCTCGTTGGTCTTACGCAGCGCGTCAACGCCGTCGATAATGAAGACCGAAGCCAACATTGGTCGTGCAATCTTGCGGATCATAGCTAAAAATGCTCCTTGTAATAGTCGCTAGAAGTGCTAGTGGTTAATTCTACGCGAGAATAGCCAAAAGTGTGTGGGAAATTATACGGTGAATCCTGCTGGATCACGCTCGGTATAAGCGCGGTATACCTCCGGTGTTACCAGCGCCGTTCCCACCATTCGTCGAGCTTTGGGCGCTCGTCGCCCAGCGTGGTGGGATCTCCGTGACCTGGCCACACCTTAGTCTCGTCCGGGTACTGGTCGAAGATGCGGCTGTTGACGTCGTGGAACAAGCGCACGAAATCGCCTTCGGATTCCGTTTTGCCCAATCCGCCGGGAAACAGCGAATCTCCCACGAACAGATTGGGCACATCATCGATGACAGCGGCGAGCGCAACTCCGCCCGGAGTGTGGCCGCGCAAGATGATCGCTGGGTACTCTTCCCCGGCGAATTCGATGACATCGCCGTGGTGCAACTCGACATCAATCTCCGCTGGGATGGCGGGGGCATCCAAATACGATGCGTAGTGGCGTGCTCCGGTCGCTTCCAACACTTCCTCCAGCGCGCGGGTGTGATCCCAGTGGCGGTGGGTCGTGAGCACCGTGGTGATCTTGACCCCGAGCCCTTCGGCGAAAGCCAGCAGCTTCGCGGAATCATCGGCGGCGTCGATCAATAACGCCTGGTCACCGTCGACAAGAAAGTAGCATTGGTTGTCCATCTCGGAAACGGACAGGGAATGTAATGTCAGTGTGCTCATAAGGCTTATTTTACGGATTTGCGCCCAGAATTGCGCCCGGTGGCTTGGTGCCGCTTGTAGCCGACGGGCACTGCCGGTTGCGCCCACAACGGTGCTTCGTCGAAAAGCGCCCGGCCTGGTAGTTTTAAAGAGTCAAAAACTTATATAAGCGCTTATATAATCCGTAAATTTTCTGGGAAGGCTTGGTGGATCCGTGGCGGACCGTTTGGTGGTCAAAGGTGCACGTGAACACAACCTGAAAGGCGTGGACATTGACTTGCCACGCGATACAATGATCGCGTTTACCGGGCTTTCCGGTTCGGGAAAGTCTTCGCTGGCATTCGACACGATTTTTGCCGAAGGCCAGCGCCGTTACGTCGAATCGCTCTCGTCGTACGCGCGGATGTTCTTGGGGCAAATGGACAAGCCCGACGTCGAGTTCATCGAGGGGCTCTCGCCAGCGGTATCGATAGATCAGAAGTCGACGAACCACAACCCGCGCTCGACGGTGGGTACGATCACCGAGATTTATGACTATCTGCGTTTGTTGTTCTCGCGTGCGGGAACCCCGCACTGCCCGGTCTGCGATGCCGTGATCGAGCGTCAAACCACGCAGATGATCGTTGACCAAGTTCTGGAACACGAAGAAAAAGCCAAGTTCCAAGTGCTTGCGCCGGTGGTGCGCACCCGCAAGGGCGAATTCGTCGATTTATTTGCCGATCTGGCAGCGCAGGGTTTTTCTCGCGCCCGCATCGACGGCGAGATTCATCAGCTCAATGATCCGCCGAAGCTGAAAAAGCAGATTAAGCACGATATTGATGTTGTGGTCGACCGTTTGCAGGTCAAAGCCTCGCAGAAACAGCGCCTGACCGATTCCGTGGAAACCGCGCTGCGGCTTGCCGACGGCTTGGTAACCATCGACTTTGTCGATGACCCGGATTCCACCCGGCTGTTTTCCGAGAAATCGGCCTGCCCGAATGGCCATGCCTTGACCATTGATGAATATGAGCCGCGGTCGTTCTCGTTCAACTCGCCCTACGGCGCCTGCCCGTCGTGCGACGGCTTGGGTTCGCGCCACGAAGTTGATGTGGACCTGCTGATTCCGGATCCAGACGCGCCGGCGAACAAAGCTGTGCAACCGTGGTACGCCAGCCCGAACCAGCGCTATTTCATCAAACTCGTCGAAGGCCTGGCGAAAACCCTGAAGTTCGACCCGGAAACACCGTATTCGCAGCTGACTAAACAGCAGCGCGACGCGTTGGTTAACGGCACGAAAACCGAAGTTCGTGTGCGCTACCGCAACCGCTATGGTCGCCAGCGCGACTGGACCGCCCCGTTTGAGGGCGCGGCAGGGTATGTGCGCCGCAAGCTGGATACCGCAGAATCGGATTCGCAGAAAGACCGGTTCATGGCCTATACCCGACAGGTTCCGTGCAAAAAGTGTAAAGGGACGCGCTTAAAGCCGGAGATTCTCGCGGTGCGTTTGGCCTCAACTTCGCATGGGGAGCAGTCCATCGCGGGCTTGGCCTCGTTGCCGATCGAAGAAGCCACGGTATTCCTGGACACCCTGCAGCTTGACCACCGCAACAAGATCATTGCCGGGGCGGTATTGAAAGAAATCCAGGCGCGCCTGCAGTTTCTTGTCGACGTCGGCCTGACCTATCTCACGCTCAACCGTGGGGCCTCGACGCTGTCCGGTGGTGAGGCGCAGCGTATCCGTTTGGCCACCCAGATTGGTGCGGGCCTGGCGGGCGTCTTGTACGTCTTGGACGAGCCATCGATCGGCCTGCACCAGCGCGATAACCATCGCTTGATCGCGACTTTGCAGCGCTTGCGCGATTTGGGCAACACGTTGATTGTCGTCGAGCACGATGAAGATACCATTCGCGCCTCGGACTGGATGGTGGATATCGGCCCGCGCGCTGGCGAATACGGCGGCCAGGTGGTCTACCAGGGCAAACCAGATGGTATCGAAGACTGCGCGGAGTCATTGACCGGTGATTATTTGTCTGGCCGCAAGGTGCTGGCGGTGCCGGAATCGCGTCGGCCGGTGGATAACGACCGTCAGTTAACCGTGGTGGGCGCCCGCGAAAACAACCTGCGCGGCATCAACGTGACCATCCCGTTGGGCGTTTTGTGCTGCATCACGGGTGTGTCCGGTTCCGGCAAATCTACGGTGATTAACGGAATTTTGGCGAAGACGCTGGCCAACGAGCTCAACCGCGCGCGGCAGGTCCCCGGCCGAGCCAAGCGCGTGGAGGGCATCGAAAACCTGGACAAGATGGTGCAAGTCGATCAGTCACCAATTGGTCGAACCCCGCGCTCCAACCCGGCGACCTATACCGGCGTATTCGATAAAATTCGCAACCTGTTTGCTGAGACGCAAGAGGCCAAGGTGCGCGGATACAAGCCGGGGCGGTTCTCGTTTAACGTCAAAGGCGGGCGGTGTGAATCGTGTCAGGGCGAAGGCACGCTGAAGATCGAGATGAATTTCTTGCCCGATGTCTTCGTGCCGTGCGAGGTCTGCCAGGGTGCGCGTTATAACCGAGAGACGCTTGAGGTGCAGTACAAGGGCAAGAATATCGCCGAGGTGCTCAACATGCCGATCTCGGAAGCTGCCGAATTCTTCGAACCCATCACTTCGATCCACCGCTATTTGGCCACGCTTGTCGACGTTGGCCTGGGCTACGTGCGCTTGGGCCAATCCGCGACGACGCTGTCCGGTGGTGAAGCCCAGCGCGTGAAGCTGGCCTCCGAGCTGCAGAAGCGTTCGCATGGTCGCACGATTTATATCCTGGACGAGCCGACGACGGGTCTGCATTTCGAAGACATCCGCCGCCTGATGTTGGTAATCCAGGGCCTTGTCGACAAGGGCAATTCAGTGTTGATTATCGAGCACAACCTGGATGTGATCAAGGCTTCGGACTGGATCGTCGACATGGGGCCAGAGGGCGGCTCCGGTGGCGGCACAGTGGTTGCGCAAGGAACGCCTGAAGATGTCGCAAAGGTCGCGGAATCGCACACCGGGCAGTTCCTCGCGGAGATTTTGCATGGCTGATGTTGGGGCGGGGACTGATGCCTTGAACTGATGCCCGGGGCTGCTGTCTGGGTCTGAACCCTGGGACTGAAGTCCAGGACTGTGGGCGGATTGGCAGCATTGGCAGTGATGTTTTGCTAACGTCGTCAAGCTGTGCTACAGTCAACCGCACTACCACCTAGGGTTCCATCCAGGAACTTAGGTCACAAGTGGAGTTTTCTCCCACCTTATGCCGCCACGCAGGCTGGCTACGGGTAAAGGTACACACATTGGGTGCATTTTGCGCCCTTGTGTGTGTTTTTATCGGGGGAGGGCTCCTTTGTGGCAGGGTAGACGTTTCATTCGCCCCTTTTGAACTTAGGAGTCACACATCAGCGCTGAAGCTCGCATTAATGAGCGTATTCGAGTACCGGAAGTCCGTCTTATCGGTCCTGAAGGTGAGCAGGTTGGTGTCGTTCGTACCGACGACGCCCGCAAGGTTGCTTACGAGGCCGATCTCGATCTAGTTGAGGTTGCGCCGAAGGCAAAGCCACCTGTCGCCAAGATCATGGACTACGGCAAGTTCAAGTATGAACAAGCCCAAAAAGCCCGTGAGTCCAAGAAGAATCAGCAGCAGACCGTCGTCAAGGAGCAAAAGCTTCGTCCGAAAATTGACGACCATGACTATGAGACCAAAAAGGGCAATGTTGTCCGCTTCCTGGAAAAGGGCTCCAAGGTCAAGGTAACCATCATGTTCCGCGGTCGTGAGCAGTCGCGTCCTGAACTTGGTTTCCGCTTGCTGGAACGGTTGGCCAATGACGTCGCAGAATACGGCGTTGTGGAAGCCAAGCCGAAGCAGGATGGTCGCAACATGACCATGGTGCTTGGTCCAGTACGCAAGGGCAAGAAATAACGAACCGTCAATTAAGGGATTAAGGAAACTCCATGAAGCAGAAGACCCACAAGGGCACAGCAAAGCGATTCAAGCAGACTGGCTCCGGCAAATTGCGTCGTGAGCAGGCGAATCGTCGTCACCTGCTGGAGCACAAGCCTTCTAAGCGCACCCGTCGTCTGAAGGGTGACGTTGACGTTGCACAGGCTGATCAGAAGCGCATCAAGCGTTTGCTTGGCAAGGCCTAAAGGCCCGCTCGTTTCATCCCACATCAGTACCAACAACAAGATTTAAGGAAGTTTCACCGTGGCACGAGTAAAGCGGTCCGTTAACGCCAAAAAGAAGCGTCGCACAATCCTGAAGTCCGCCAAGGGCTACCGGGGTCAGCGCTCCCGCCGCTACCGCGTAGCGAAAGAGCAGTGGCTGCACTCCATGACCTACGCTTACCGCGACCGTCGCGCGCGTAAGTCGGAGTTCCGCAAACTGTGGATCCAGCGCATCAACGCTGCAGCTCGCATGAACGACATCACCTACAACCGTCTGATCCACGGCCTGCGTCTGGCCGAGATCGAGGTTGACCGCAAGATGCTTGCAGAGCTGGCTGTCAACGACTTCGACACCTTCTCCGCACTCTGCGAGGCTGCCAAGTCCGCACTGCCTGCCGACGTCAACGCACCGGCAAACGCATAAGGAATCTGCGCCGACTTTCGCGCAGACTCTTCGCGCAACGCAATCGTTGCGCCACACGCCCTCGGATAACTTCCGGGGGCGTTTTGCTGTTACCAAGCAGTTCTTGGATTCTAGGGGTCCGTTGCACTGCTGTTGTAAGCAGGGGGCAGGGGGATAGGTAAGCAGGGGATAGGACTGGATACTGTAATCTGCTAGATCGCTATCCCGTAGACTAATCGACCATGACGCTAGATTTCTCTGAGCCGTTTACCGAACGTACCCCGCGCGTATCCCGCGCTGCGAAGCTCCACCGCGCCGCAGCACGGAAAAAAGAGCAGCGCTTCCTCATCGAAGGTGAAAATTCCGTCGATGCCGCGGTATCCACCGGGGCTGCCACCGATGTCTTCGTCACCGAATCGGCCGCGCAGCGCTTCGAGCACATCGTCACCACGGCTGGTTTTATGGACGTCTACATTCACCCGATCACCGACGGCGCAGCAAAATTGCTGTCCGAAACCACGACGACGCCAGGTATCTTCGCCGTGTGCTTGCCGGTGATGTTCACCGCCGGAAAGATCATCAAATCCTCACCGCGCCTGCTCACGGTGCCGGTAGAAACCTCCGAGCCCGGCAACGCCGGCACACTGATACGTGTCTCCGACGCCTTGGGCGCAGACGGGGTTGTTTTTGCCGGGAACACGGTGGACCCGCACTCCAACAAAGTCGCCCGCGCGTCGGCCGGCTCTCTGTTTCATACCCCGGTAGCCCGCGACACCGGCGTCAACGACGTGCTCGGGCAGTTGCGCGCAGCAAACTTGCAGATCCTGGCCACCGCCGCCGACGGCGAGATCAGCCTGGAAGAAGCCGAAGAATCCGGCATGCTAGAAAAACCCACCGCCTGGTTGTTGGGCAACGAGGCGCACGGGCTTGCCGACGACGTCGCCGCACGCGCAGATCACCGGATTTCTATTCCCATTCGCGGCAATGCGGAATCGCTCAACCTGGCGACGGCGGCATCGATTTGCCTCTATGAATCAGCGAAGGCACAAGCCCGCGTCGGTAAATAACCCACTGCCTGTAGAGCATGCTGAGTCCGCTAACAGTTAGCTGCTGGTCCTCGCTAAACTGGCAGGTGCCATAATGAGAATTTGCACATTAACTGGAATCAAACGATCAACCAACTAACGATCATCACGAGGTTTTGCTGACGTGTCGAATGCACCAGACAACGAAACGAATATTGACTTGAGCCAAGAAGCGTTGGCCGCCGCCGCAGATAAGGCGATTGCCGAGATCTCTGCCGCCACGACGCTCGAAGAACTCGCCGAAGCACGTCGGCAGCACCTGGGTGATGGGGCCTATATCCCACGCGCGCGCCAATCGCTGGGCACTTTGCCGAAGGACCAGCGCAAAGACGCTGGTAAGGCAGTCAACATGGCGCGTGGCAAAGTGGAAAAGACTTATGCCGGCATTCATGCGCAATTAGAAGAGCAAGAACGTCAGGCGCAGCTGGTCCGCGAAAAAGTCGACGTCACCATCCCGACGACGCGCCACCAAACCGGCGCGCTGCACCCAATTACTGCGCTTTCTGAGCGCATCTCCGATATTTTCATCGGCATGGGGTGGGAGATCGCTGACGGACCCGAGGTCGAAGCCGAATACTTCAACTTCGATGCACTGAACTTCAAACCGGACCACCCGGCACGTACGTTGCAGGACACCTTTCACGTCGGCAAGCCCGGCTCGCAGCAGGTGCTGCGCACACACACTTCACCGGTGCAGGTGCGTTCCATGCTCGAGCGCGAGGTTCCGCTGTATATCGCCTGCCCGGGCCGCGTTTTCCGTACTGATGAGCTCGATGCCACCCACACCCCGGTGTTCCACCAGATTGAGGGCTTGGCCGTCGACAAGGGCCTGAACATGGCACATTTGCGCGGCACCCTGGACCACCTGGCAAAGACTCTTTTCGGGCCAGAGACCACCACGCGCATGCGCACGAACTACTTCCCGTTCACCGAGCCTTCCGCAGAGGTCGATGTCTGGTTCCCGAACAAAAAGGGCGGCGCCGGCTGGATCGAATGGGGCGGCTGCGGCATGGTCAACCCTAACGTCTTGACCGCCGTTGGTGTAGACCCGAACGAATACACCGGCTTCGCTTTCGGCATGGGCCTCGAGCGCACCCTGCAGTTCCGCAATGGCCTGTCAGATATGCGCGATATGGTCGAAGGCGACCTTCGATTCACCCTGCCATTCGGCATTCAGGCTTAACCGACGACCCAGAATAAGGAGCTACAACAATGTTGATCACCCAGAACTGGGTTACCCGTTTGCTCAAGCAGCACAATCCGCAGTGGTCCGTCGGGCCTGCCGACTTCGACGCCGGCTATGTCCGCGTGGGTTTTGAAACCGAAGGTTACGAGCCGATTGAAGAAACCACCGGACCGCTGGTTTTCGGGTGCGTGGAAGAGATCGAAGAGCTCACCGAGTTCAAAAAGCCGATCCGCTATTGCCAGGTCAACGTCGGCAAGGCCAATGGCACCGGTGATCTGCAGGGCATCATCTGCGGTGCGCGGAATTTCGCGGAAGGCGATTTGGTGGTTATCGCGCTGCCGGGCACCGTGTTGCCCGGTGGTTTCGCGATCGGTGAACGTAAGACTTACGGCAAAATGTCCTGCGGCATGATTTGCTCGGTAGCAGAGCTGGGCCTCACCGATAAATCTGACGGCATCTTGACCCTGCCTGCCGACGCCGGCCAGCCAGGCGAGGATGCCCGCGAATACTTGGGGCTTGACGACGTCATCTTCGATGTCAACATCACCCCGGACCGTGGCTACGCGTTGTCTGCCCGCGGATTGTCCCGCGAGATCGCTTCGGCTTTTAACCTGAAATACGTTGATCCTGCGGTCGACCCTTCGGTGGCTGGCCTGAGCACTGATGGCGTGCCGAGCACAACCGGCGAAACGCTGGAACTCAACATCGCCGAAGACACCAAGACTCGCCGTTTCGGCCTGCGCAAGGTCACCGGCATCGACCCGAAGGCACAATCCCCGTGGTGGATGCAGCGCGAACTGATGCTTTCGGGCCAGCGCCCGGTCAACGTGGCCACTGACATCACCAACTACCTGATGTTGCTGTTGGGCCAGCCGATGCACGCCTTTGATGCTGGCAAAATCCAGGGCGGGCTGAACGTTCGCTGCGCCGAAGAAGGCGAAAAATTCGAAACGTTGGATCACGTGCAGCGCAAGCTGAACGCTGAAGACGTCGTGATCTGCGACGATAGCGGAATCCAGTCGCTGGCCGGCGTGATGGGTGGTACGACCTCGGAAATCGGTGATGAGACCACGGACGTGTTCTTCGAAGCCGCAAACTGGGATCCGATCACCGTGGCGCGTACCTCGCGGCGCCACAAGCTGTCCTCGGAGGCATCGCGCCGTTTCGAACGCGGCGTGGACCCGGCACTCGTCGAGGTGAGCCTGGATATCGCTTGTGCGTTGCTCGCAGAGATCGCCGACGGCACCATCGAGGCGACCCGCACGCTGCAGGGTGAGCTGCCAGTCATGCCAGAGATCTCCATGCCGGTGGGCTTCCCATCGCAGATCGCCGGTGTTGATTACCCAGAGCAGGCCGTTGTCGATCGCTTGGAAGAAATTGGGGCAGACGTCGTCAACAATGGCGAGCAGCTTAGCGTTACACCTCCGACCTGGCGCTCCGACCTCGGTGTTCCCGTCGACCTGGTAGAAGAAGTTTTGCGCCTCGAAGGCCTGGAAGACATTCCGACCATTCTGCCGACCCCATCGGCTGGTCGCGGCCTGAGCCCGGCACAAAAGCGACGCCGCGCAGTAGGCCATGCGCTGGCATATTCCGGTTACGCCGAGATCTTGCCAACACCATTCATCGCCAACGACACCTTCGATGCGTGGGGGCTCGACGCCGATGATCCACGACGTAACACCGTCGCCGTGCAAAACCCGCTGGAATCCGATCACGCGGTGCTGGGCACGACCCTGTTGCCGTCGATGCTCGATGCGGTGCGTCGTAACGTCGCCCGCGGCCGCGACTCGGTGGGCTTGTTCGGTGTGCAGCAGGTGAGCTTTGCGGTCGCTGATCACACGCCGATGCCGTCGGTTGCTTCACGTCCGGACGATGCCACGGTTGCTTCCGTGGTTGATAGCCTGCCGCGCCAGCCGTTGCACGTTGCTACCGTAGGTTCGGGTGAACAAGAATTCGCCGGACCGTGGGGTGGTGGACGCGACTACACCTACGCTGATGCAATTGAATCTGCGCGCATCGTCGCGCGTGCTGCTGGGGTAGAGCTCGAGATTGCGAACGCCGAGTATCTCCCGTGGCACCCAGGCCGTTGTGCGCAGCTGAGCGTGGCGGGCACTGTCGTGGGGCATGCTGGCGAACTGCATCCGCAAGTTCTGGAGAACCTGGGATTGCCTGCCCGTACCTGCGCGATGGAGTTGGATCTTTCCGCTCTGCCGTTGCAGGAGAACTTCCCTGCGCCGCGTTTGTCTGCGTTCCCTGCATTGCACCAAGACTTGGCGTTGGTTGTTGACGACGAGATACCTGCCGAAACGGTGCGACGCGTCGTGGAATCCGCAGCCGGTGAGTTGGTGGAATCCGTCGAGCTTTTCGACGTCTTCCGTGGTGAGCAACTTGGCGAAGGCAAGAAATCACTGGCGTTCAATCTGATTTTTCGTGCCGCTGACCGCACGTTGACCGATGAAGAAGTCAATGAGTATCGCGTGCAGGCTGCGGAGAAAGCACGCGTGGAGCTGGGTGCGCAGATGCGCGCCTAAGCCGGTTTCGCCGCTCTGGCGGGTTGTGGCCCAGTTTGGTTCGCTGCCCGTCGAGCTTCCGTGAGCAACGGCGGGGTGTGGCCCAGTTTGGTTCGCTGCCCGTCGAGCTCGTAAGCCCTGGCGGGGCTGCTTGCACTCGCCAGGCTCGTTGAGCATAAAAAATGCGCCCTACCGTGCGGTAGGGCGCTCTTTTACAAATAGTGGTCGAAAACTGCCTACTTTTAAGCCACTATTTGTAAATCTGGCCACGATTTCTGCATTCGTGCCCGGTTTTGGCCCGGTTTTGTCCTACGGTCGAGCCCGCAGCCCGAACCCCAAGGCCTGCCGTCGAACCCCAAGGGGGGCTCCGGGCCAACCGGTGAAAGCTTAAACCAGCGACGGAACCTCGGCGACCAGCGAGAAGAGATCCTTCGGATCATCTGGGTTGGCGATCAGGTCGATATCAGCCTCAAGTTCCGAACCGGCGACATCATCGCGTAGGTAACGCAGGGCAGAGAAGTCGTTGATCGCGAAACCGACGGAGTCGAACAACGTGATCTCGTCGTCAGAAGAACGACCCTTTTCTTTACCAGTGATGACCTTCCAGAACTCGACCACTTCGTAGTCATCTGGTTTCTGCTGGATCTCGCCTTCGATGCGGGTCTGCTCCGGCAGCTCCACGAAAACGGTGGACATATCCAAGATGTCTTCGACCAACTCAGTCTTGCCCGGGCAGTCGCCGCCCACAGCGTTGATGTGAACGCCAGGTTTGACGTGCTGGGTGCCCAGAATCTGGTTCTGCGCCTTATCCGCGGTGCAGGTGGTGATGATGTCTGCGCCCTCGACTGCCTCGTCGGTGCTGGAACAAACAGTGATGTTGAAGCCCAGTGGCTCCAGGTTGCGACGAACCTTCTCCAGAGCGTCCGGGTCGACGTCGTAAATGCGGATGTTTTCGATGCCCAAAACGCCGCGGAATCCCAGTGCCTGGAACTCTGCCTGTGAGCCGGCGCCGATCATGGCCATGGTCTGGGAATCTGGACGTGCGAGCTTCTTCGCCACCATGCAGGAAGTCGCTGCGGTACGCAGGGCGGTCAGCAGCGTCATTTCCGTCAAGAAGGTTGGGTAGCCGTTGTCTACGTCGGCAAGCATGCCGTATGCGGTGACGGTCTGGAAACCACGCGCTGGGTTCGAAGGGTGACCGTTGACATACTTAAAGGAATATTCTTCACCGTTCGAGGTCGGCATCAACTCGATGACACCGAACGGGGTGTGGCTGGCGACGCGTGGAATGAGGTCGAAGCGTTCCCACTCGGAGTAGTCCTTTTCCAAGTAGCTGACCATTCCGGTGATGATCTTTTCGACGCCTTCACGCTGGATCCAGCGTGCCATGTTGTCGACATCTACAAATTTGACCATAGGTTGGTGGTCTCCTTTCGTTTTGTATTTTTGATTCGGAGAAGCTATTTATTCGCCAGAATCCTGGCTCGTGCTTCCCTGATTGTACTCTTTCTGGCGAGCTTGGCGAGCTTCGAGCTGAGCCATGACCTGTGGTTTACATGCTTTCCAGCCGATCCAGAACATAGGGATGAGCAGTAACGATGCCGCCAAGGTGTAGGTGCCGACCGGCCAGTCGAACGCCATGAGGACAATCACAACACCGATGAAGATCACAACTGCGATATCGCCCCACGAGTTGAAAGGGCTTGCATAGCTGGAGCGTTGGTATTCACCGGTCTTGGACAGTTTGACGAATTTCCAGTGCGCAAGGCTGATCGCTGCCCAGCTGGCCATGGTGCCCAAAGCTGCCAGGTTCAGCACAATCTCAAAGGCCATTTCTGGGACCACGAAGTTCAGGAAGACACCTGCGAAAGCGATCGCGCCTGCCAGCAAAATACCGCCGTAGGGAACGCCGTCCTTGGACAATGCTTTACCGAATTTCGGACCCGAACCAGAAATAGACATGTTGTACATCACGCGGCCGGTGGAGTACAGGCCAGCGTTCAGCGACGACAGCGCAGCGGTGATCAAGACCAGCTGGAAGATTGGAGCGGCGACGCCGATGCCGAAGGAATCGAAGAAAGTGACGAACGGCGAAACACCAGCAATGTATTCGGTATGCGGCAATACCAGAGTCAGCAGCATGACCGAGCCGAAGTAGAAGAAGATGATGCGGAACAGAACCGCATTGACTGCCTTCGGGATGATCTTTTCGACGTTCTTGGTCTCACCGGAGGTCGTGCCGACGAGCTCAATACCGGCGTAGGCGAAAACAACACCCTG
The DNA here is from genome assembly GCF_041224285.1 of Corynebacterium drakensteinense. Taxonomy (NCBI): domain Bacteria; kingdom Bacillati; phylum Actinomycetota; class Actinomycetes; order Mycobacteriales; family Corynebacteriaceae; genus Corynebacterium; species Corynebacterium drakensteinense. Next base: position 12,858 of record NZ_JAXOFP010000021.1, on the reverse strand, counting down.
GATGACGACGATCGCTGGAAGCAGGCCGTTTGGCAGCCAGCCGCCGCCTTCACTGATGAGCTGGAAGCCGGTGTCGTAGCCCTGTGGGTGTCCGGTGAGGACAACCCAGATGCCAAGCACCATGAAGACCAGCAGGCCGACGATTTTGATCAGGGAGAACCAGTATTCCAATTCACCGAAGATCTTCACCGAGAGCATGTTGAAGCCCAAAATGAACACCACCACGCCCAGAGCCAATAGCCATTGCGGAATGCTGTCCAGGACCGATGTGTAGCGGTCGAACCAGAGGATATACAAGGCCACCGCTGTGGAGTCGGCGACGATAGTCATCGCCCAGTTTCCCCAGTACAGCCAACCGGTAACGAATGCAGCTTTTTCGCCGTAGAACTCGCGGGCATAGGATACGAAAGATCCTGACGACGGACGGTAGACGATGAGCTCGCCGAGCCCGCGCAGGATGATGTATCCGAAGAAACCACAGATGAGGTAGAGGACAGCCAGAAATGGTCCGGCCTGTTCCAGGCGGCCACCGGTACCCAACAGCAATCCGGTACCGATTGCGGAACCAATCGCGATCATTTGCAGTTGGCGTTGTCCCATTCCCTTGGACAGACCTTGGTCTTCGTCAAGGTAGGATTCACGCCTTCCGTCTACTTTGGGCCCCATAGCGCCACCGTGTGGCTTCGGGGTTTGTTCTGACATGTGACTTTCTCGCCTTCTAGTTGCTTGCTTGTAATGGCAGCCGCAGCGTCGTGTTAGGCAACCACTACGAATGAAAAGTGTGACACGGGCGACGCCCAAGTGTTATTAGCGTAATAGAGCTTCGTCACTAAAAACAAGTGACTTGTTGAACATTTTGTATATTTCCTGAAATTGATAGCTGAATTCATTGCACACCGATGAGGTCGGATGGCGACGGTAAGGAATACAAGGTCACGGGAATCGGTTGCAGGTGCTGACACAAAAACCGGCTACCGCAATTCGAGCTGAGAATTTGCGATAGCCGGTGATGTCCGGTTTGTGAACCGTGTCGGTTTAAGAAAACCCGCGATTATTTCTTGTACTCGTCCGGCAGTGGGCCGAGCTGTGGGCCGTCCGGATAGTACTTCCAGCCGTCTTTGATGCGGACGTCGTCGGCCCACGGCAGCTTGTATTGCCCTTTGGCGAGGTCGTCGATCCAGGTCAGGTAGTTTTCGGTTGCGCCACCTGGGACTGCGACATAGCCGCGGTTTCCGAGGTTGAAGATGTTGTTTTCCAGACCCCAGTTGATGCGTGCCTTGTCGGCAAGTTCCGGGAAGATCTCGGCGGTGACGATCTCGTCAGGGTTGCGGTGACCTTCGGCGATGAGGTTGCCGTCGTAGTTGCACACGTTGCCTTCACCGAAGTAATAGAAGACGTTGTCATATCCCGCGAGGTTGACCGATGCGGTGAACATGAGGTTCTGGAACGCGTTGGTCTTGTTCGTCATGATCCACTGGTCTTGCACCTGGGTGCTGTAACCGGAGATACGGATGTAGACGTTTGCTCCCTTGTAAGCGGCTTCGCGCGCCAGCTCCGGGAACATGCCATCGTGGCAAATGTTGACGGCCAGCTTGGAGCCTTTCGGGCCCTCGCACACCGGCATGCCCAGATCGCCCGGGGACCACGGCTCGATGGGAGTCCAAGGCTGCAGCTTTCGGTAGTGCAAAGCCAGCTCACCTTTGTTGTCGATGATGATCGCCGTGTTGAATGGCGGTTTACCTTCCTCGTGGTGCGGCTCCATGATGGAGAACACGCCCCAGACGTCGTTGTCTTTGCAGGCTTGGCGGAACTTATCGACCTCTGGTGAATCGATCGCGATCAGAAACTCATCGTAGGACCAGATCGCAGTATTGAGGCCGGAGGTGGAGTACTCCGGGAAAACGATGAGGTCGAGGTCCGGGTACCCGGCCTTGGTGGAGGCAACTCGGCGGCAGATTTCGTCGACGTTTTTCTGCACGTCTTCCGGCCCCTCGATGATGGGAACACGGTATTGGATAAGCGCCATCAACAATCCGTCGGGTGAAGCTGAAATTGAACCAGTGCTGGACATGGTCACTCCTTAAAGTGCGGTAGATTACTTTGTGATGCACACCCTACGCTTAAAGACGTCGAAAAGAAGCATTTATAATCATTAATGAATAATTTGCATATTAGTGCATAAAATATGCTAGCTTTGCGGTATGACGATTTCCGTTGCAGTCGCAGGAGCCACCGGTTATGCAGGAGGCGAAATTCTTCGACTCTTGCTCAACCACCCGCAGTATCACAGCGGCGAGCTGCGCATCGGCGCCCTGACTGGTCATTCGCAAGCAGGTAAGCCGGTTGCTAGCCAGATGCCGCACCTCCCGCAGCTGCATGATCGCATGATTGATGATACGTCCGTGGATGTTCTTGCTGGTCATGACGTAGTTTTTCTCGGCTTGCCCCACGGGTATTCCGCAGAATTAGCGCAACAGCTGCCAGAAGAAACCATCATCATCGATTGTGCAGCAGATTTCCGTCTGCGTGACAGTGCCGATTGGCAGGCCTATTACGGCGGTGAGCACGCAGGTGCCTGGCCGTATGGCATTCCGGAAATGCCAGGATACCGGGAAGAGATTGCATCATCGCGCAAAGTTGCTGTGCCCGGCTGCTTTCCCACAGGCATGACACTCGCTCTGTTACCAGCAGTGGCAGCAGGCATTATTGAGCCGGCGATCAACATCGTCTCCATCACCGGTACTTCTGGGGCAGGCAAAAAAGCCGCCGTCCCACTGCTAGGCGCAGAAACCACCGGAAACCTGCGTGCCTACAACACCTCGGGAAAACACCGTCACAACCCAGAAGTCGTACAAAACCTCCGCGAGGTTGCCGAGCAGGACTACCGCATTAGTTTCACCCCGGTGCTCGCCCCGACCACGCGAGGGATCTTGACGACGGCCACTGCCCAGCTCGCGAAGCCAGTCAGCCAAGAATCGGTTTCTGAAATCTTTAGTGATTTTTACCGCGACGAGCCGTTCGTGCAGGTATTGCCTGCCGGGCAACAACCGGAGACTCAGCACGTGATCGGTGCGAACCTCTGCCAAATTCAGGCTGAGATTAATGAGGCAACCGGCACGTTGTTGATCACCGCGGTGCTGGATAACTTGACGAAAGGCACCGGCGGGGCCGCAGTGCAATGCATGAACCTGATGCTGGGCTTCGACGAAACTGCGGGACTGAACCACCCCGGGCTAGCACCGTAAACGGCGAGTTTTTACCACGAACAGTGCGACATCGCGGAGGAAGTCGTCGTCAAGAAAGTTTATGGCGATGAGCAGACGAGCAGACGAGCAGGAAACACCGAAAAAGACTGGCCCGCGACAAGAATTAGCTGCCGACGAGAATGAGACGAGGAAATTAAGATGACACAGCCTGGCCCCGCAGCGGACAACACTGCTGCACAGAAATCAAGCGCACAACCGCACGCAGAGCCTGTGCACTCTGCACGGGGAGTCACCATTCCACGTGGGTTCCGCGCAGCGAGCGTGAAAGCGGGCATTAAGGTCTCAGGTAATACTGACCTCGCCCTGGTGGTCAACGATGGGCCAGAATATTCAGCGGCTGGAGTATTTACCCGCAACCGCGTGGTCGCAGCACCCGTCACGGTGTCACGCACAGTGCTTGCCGACGGCAGCTTGCGGGCAGTGTTATACAACGCGGGAAATGCCAACGCGTGCAACGGTGCTCTGGGTATGCGGGATGCTCAGCAAATGCAGACTGAACTCGCAAAACTCACCGGGCTTGCCACCGACGATATCGCGGTGTGTTCCACTGGATTGATCGGCGAGCCCATGCCGATGGACAACGTGGTCGCAGGCATACAGAAACTTCCTGCTGCATTGGGTGCAAGCCCCGACCACGGCGAAGGTGCCGCTCGAGCGATCATGACCACCGATACCACGGTCAAGCAGACTCTGGTAGAAGGCGATGGCTGGTGCCTTGGCGGAATGGGCAAAGGCGTTGGCATGATGGCGCCATCACTGGCGACCATGCTGGGGTGCTTGACTACGGACCTGTCCGCCACCCCAGAGCAGCTGGAAATTGCCCTTCGTGCGGCATCAGCAGTAACCTTCAACACCCTGGATGTGGATGGGTCGACGTCGACGAACGACACCGTGCTCATCATGGCTAACGGTGCCTCCGGGCAGACGGTAACCCAAGAAGCGCTCAACGACGCGGTGCTCGCTGCCTGCGCGGATCTCGCAGATCAGCTGCAAGCCGACGCCGAGGGTGTGACCAAGCGCGTGAAAGTGATCGTCGAAGGAACCACCAACGACGAACACGCCTTGAATGCCGCGCGCACTTTGGGGCGCGACAACTTGTTCAAGTGCGCGATGTTCGGCTCTGACCCGAACTGGGGACGAGTTTTAGCCGCTGTGGGTATGGCCGATGCCGATATGGACCCAGACAATATCAGCGTGTACTTCAATGACCACGCTGTCTGCAAAGCGACCACAGGCACGCCGGCGGCGCGGGAGGTGGATCTTTCCGGGCCGGATATCGAAGTCCGGGTCGACCTGGGAATCGGTGGGCCGGGCAGTGCATTCGTGCGCACCACGGATCTGTCCCACGATTACGTCGAAATCAATTCTGCTTATAGCTCATAAGGAGCAGCGTGCAATGTTAGATCGACTCAATAACCACGACCGCGCGGCGGTGCTCTCGGAAGCCTTGCCGTGGCTGCAGCACCTGCGCGGCAAAATCGTCGTCGTCAAGTATGGCGGTAATGCCATGGTCGACGACGAGCTGAAAGCAGCATTCGCGAAAGACATGGTGCTGCTGCGTACGATTGGCGCGCGCCCGGTCGTCGTGCACGGCGGAGGCCCACAAATTACGCAGATGCTGGAACGCTTGGGTCTCGAAGGCGAGTTCAAAGGCGGCTTTCGTGTGACCACACCCGAGGTCATGGACATCGTGCGCATGGTTTTGTTTGGGCAAGTTGGCCGCGACCTGGTGGGATTAATCAACTCGCACGGCCCGTACGCGGTGGGAACTTCTGGTGAAGATGCCGGATTGTTCACCGCGGAAAAGCGTTACGTGGAAATCGATGGTGATCAGGTAGACATCGGTAACGTCGGCGATATCGTCAGCGTCAACCCAGAAGCCTTGATGGATATTATCGACGCCGGCAGAATCCCGGTGGTTTCGACGATTGCTCCGGACAACAACGGTGAGGTTTATAACATTAACGCTGATATCGCGGCCGGTGCGCTGGCCTCGTCCATCGGCGCGGAGCGTTTATTGGTGCTCACTAACGTCGAAGGTCTGTATAAGGACTGGCCAGATCGTGATTCCCTGGTTTCTACGATTGAAGTTGATGAGCTGGCTCCGCTTTTGCCGGATTTGGATAGCGGCATGATTCCAAAGATGGAAGCGTGCTTGAATGCCGTGCGTGGTGGCGTTAATGCAGCCCACGTTATTGACGGCAGGGTAGCGCATGCGGTCGTTCTCGAGCTGTTGACAGAAGGCGGAATCGGCACCATGGTGCTGCCGAATGATCACCGCAGTGCTGATTACCCAGGTGGCACGGTATTGCGAAAGGATGACCACTCATGACCGAACACGCACACAGCGATTGGGCAAGCGCTTTGATGAATAATTACGGCACCCCGGCTATCAGTCTGTCTGGCGGCAAGGGCATGTATCTCACCGATACCGAGGGCAAGCGATACTTGGATATGCTCGCCGGTATCGCCGTCAACGTGCTCGGCCAAGCGCACCCGGCGATCGTGGAAGCTGTCAGCACACAGATTGCGACGTTGGGGCACACCTCGAATATCGTTGCCACCCCGCACGCGGTGGAGGTGGCAACGATGCTCAAGAAGCGCTTCGCGGACGGCGCCGACGAAAGCACTCGCGTGTTCTTCTGCAATTCTGGTGCCGAGGCGAATGAGGCGGCGTTCAAAATCGCACGGCTTACCGGCCGCGGCAAAGTTCTTGCGGCAGAAGCTGGTTTCCACGGCCGCACGATGGGCGCATTGGCGTTGACTGGGCAGCCGGATAAGCGTGCCCCGTTTGAGCCATTGCCCGGTGGTGTCGAATTCTATCCCTATGGCGATGCCGCGAAGTTGCGCGAGCTCGTGGAGAAAAATCCGGATGATATCGCTGCAATTTTCGCGGAACCGATCCAGGGCGAAACTGGGGTTATCCCAGCACCTGCAGGATTTTTAGCCACGGTTCGTGAGCTTTGCGACGAATACGGCATCCTTATGGTCGCCGACGAAGTCCAAACGGGTGTCGGGCGAACCGGAAAATTCTTCGCCCATGAACATGCCGGTGTAACCCCAGACGTCGTCACGATGGCCAAGGGGCTCGGTGGCGGTTTGCCGCTGGGTGCGGTGCTTGCTCGTGGAAAAGCTGCACAGTATTTCCAGCCCGGGCAACACGGAACGACGTTCGGCGGGAATCCGGTTGTGCTTGCGGCCGCCCGCACGGTGCTGAACACCGTTGATGAGAAATTCTTGGAACATGTCGTCGACACCGGTGGGTATCTACGACGCAGCCTGGAAGCTCTCGATGGCGTGAAAGAGGTTCGTGGTGCCGGTCTGATGCTCGGAGTCGTTTTAGAAAACGCGAACGCCAAAGACGTGGTGAGCCGTGGTTTAGAGCATGGGCTGATTGTGAATGCCCCATCAGACAGAGTTGTTCGCTTGACACCGCCGTTGATCATTGAGCGCGATCATGTCGATGAATGCGTTGGGATTATGCGCAGATTACTCGCCGGCTAGCTTAGCCTCCCCACCGCGTAAGAAAACCATACGCAAGAAAACTCTGAGCAAGATAACTCAACGCAAGGATAAACATGACACACTTACGACACTTTCTGGCCGACGATTCCATCACGCCGGCCGAGCAAGCAGAGATTCTGCACCTTGCTGCGCAACTCAAGCAAGATCCGTTGAGCCATCGCCCCTTGTCCGGTGGGCGCAGCGTGGCAGTCGTGTTCGATAAGACCTCCACGCGTACCCGTTTTTCTTTCGACGCGGGCATCGCGCAATTGGGTGGCAGTGCCATCGTTACGGAGGCGGGTGCGTCCCAGATGGGCAAGGGCGAATCCGTTGCTGATACCGCCAAAGTGCTTTCCCGCTACGTCGAAGCCATTGCTTGGCGTACTTACGAACAAGCCGGGCTCGAAGACATGGCGGCACATGCCAGTGTTCCAGTGATCAACGCCTTATCTGATGATTTTCATCCGTGCCAGATCTTGGCGGACCTGCAAACCATGATCGAATCGTTGTGTCCAGACCAAGGCGTGTCAGGATTAGCCGGCAAGAAAGTCGCCTACCTGGGAGACGGTAACCAGAATATGGCGAATTCTTACATGCTGGGCTTGGCGATGGCTGGCATGGATGTGTGGATCATCGCGCCGGAGGATTTCCAACCGCAGGCTGAGTTCGTCGAGCGGGCGCGTCGACAAGCACAAAACACCGGCGGCAGCGTCACCGTGAGTGCGGATCCCGCCGATGTGTCCGGTGCTGAAGTCGTGATCACCGATACCTGGGTGTCGATGGGACAAGAAGACGACGGCAAAGACCGCACGACGCCATTCGTGCCTTACCGGGTCACCCAGGAGATCATGGATCAAGCCGCTGATGGGGCGATCTTCTTGCACTGTTTGCCGGCCTATCGCGGCAACGAAGTCACCGGAGAAGTCATCGACGGCCCGGCTTCCCGCGTATTCGATGAAGCCGAAAACCGTCTGCATGTGCAAAAAGCCGTGTTAGTGTGGCTGCTCGGCATTGCGGCAAGCCAAGAGCCGGGCCAACCGGCAACGAATGCGAGGATGCGATGAAAAATACCTACTCGCGCACCGGACGCCAGGGGAGGATCGTCGAGCTGCTCGAGCAGACGCGGATCTACTCGCAAGCGCAGCTGTCGAAATTGTTGCTGGCTGAGGGGTTCGAGACCACCCAGGCGACGTTATCTCGCGACCTCGATGAGCTGGGCGCACGCAAAGTTAAACCTTCCGATGGCCGCAGTTTTTATGCGGTCGGAGATAGCGAGTCCTTGGCCGAACAAACGATCAGCGGGCCGCGGGACAAACTGCGCAAGATGTTGGCTGACCTCGTGGTTTCATCCGATCATTCGGCGAATACGGCGGTGCTGCGCACCCCACCTGGTGCCGCGCAGTATCTCGCGAGTTTCATCGATCGCGTCGGCATCAGCGATATCGCCGGAACGATTGCCGGTGATGACACCGTCTTCGTTTTGGCCCGTGATCCCTTGACTGGCCGCGAACTGATTGAATCGCTGTCGATTGGCGCGACCCGGCTTGGCCCCGATTAAGCCGCGATAAAGCACAGAACCTAAAATCAACAATGGCCGACGCCGCCCGAACGGTGGCACATGGCCGAGAACAACAGTAAAGGAAATTTCATGAAAAACCGCATTGTACTTGCCTATTCCGGAGGACTAGATACCTCGGTCGCGATCCCATACCTGGCGCGCCAGACCGAAGGTGAAGTCGTCGCCGTGGCCTTGGACCTGGGCCAGGGTGGCGAGGACATGGAATCGGTACGTCAGCGTGCCCTGGACTGTGGTGCCGTGGAATCCATCGTCGTCGATGCTCGCGATGAATTCGCAGAAGAATACTGCTTGCCGACGGTCCAAGCCAACGGTATGTACATGAAGCAGTACCCGCTGGTGTCTGCGATTTCTCGTCCGTTGATCGTGAAGCACCTGGTGGAAGCCGCACAGGAACATGGTGGTACGCACGTCTCCCACGGTTGTACCGGTAAGGGTAACGACCAGGTTCGTTTCGAGGTTTCCTTCCGTGCGCTGGATCCGACCCTCGATATCATCGCGCCGGCCCGTGACTACGCCTGGACCCGCGACAAAGCCATCGAATTCGCCAACGAGATTGACTTGCCGATCGAGCAGTCCGAAAAGTCGCCGTTCTCGATTGACCAGAACGTGTGGGGCCGCGCGGTAGAAACTGGTTTCCTGGAAGATCTGTGGAACCCACCAACAAAGGATCTCTACGCCTACACCGAAGACCCAGCCATGGGCAACGCCCCGGATGAGGTCATCATTTCCTTCGAAGCTGGCCGTCCGGTTGCTGTCGACGGCAAGAAGTTGTCGCCGCTGCAGATCATCGAAGAGCTGAACCGTCGTGCTGGAGCGCAAGGCGTTGGCCGTTTGGACATGGTCGAGGACCGTTTGGTTGGCATCAAATCGCGCGAGGTCTACGAAGCACCTGGCGCAATGGTGTTGATCAAGGCGCACGAGGCCATCGAAGATGTCTGCCTGGAGCGCGAGGTCGCTCGCTACAAGCGCGGCGTCGATGCTCGTTGGTCCGAAGAGGTTTATGACGGCTTGTGGTTCAGCCCATTGAAGAAGTCGCTGGATGCGTTCATCCAGTCGACGCAGGAGCACGTCACCGGCGATATCCGTCTGGTGCTGCACGCCGGAAACATCATCGTCAACGGTCGTCGTTCGAACCAGTCGCTGTATGACTTCAACCTGGCAACCTACGACACTGGCGATACCTTCGACCAGACCGCGGCTAAGGGATTCGTGCAGCTGCACGGCCTGTCCACCCAGATCTCCAACAAACGTGATCGCGAGGCAAACAACTAATGTCTGGAATCCAGGCGCATTCCACGAACGAGGGTGCACTGTGGGGAGGCCGTTTTTCCGGCGGCCCTTCCGATGCCATGGCTGCACTTTCTGTGTCCACGCATTTCGACTGGGTGCTAGCACCATACGACGTGTTGGCATCGAAGGCTCACGCGCGGGTACTTCACAAGGCGGATTTGCTCTCGTCGGCAGACCTGGAAAAGATGCTGGCTGGGCTGGACCAGTTGGGCCGCGACGTGGAATCAGGCGAGTTCACCCCCGACCCGACCGACGAGGACGTCCATGGTGCGATGGAACGTGGTCTGATTGATCGCGTCGGCAAGGAGCTTGGTGGCCGCTTGCGGGCAGGACGTTCGCGCAATGACCAGGTCGCAACCCTGTTTCGCATGTGGGTACGCGATGCGGTGCGTGATGTAGCGCTGCAACTCGTAGACCTCATCGACGCACTCGCTGCGCAAGCCAAAGCGCACCCGCGTGTGATTATGCCGGGCAAGACGCACTTCCAAGCTGCTCAGCCAATCTTGCTGGCACATGGCTTGCTTGCCCACGCACAACCTTTGTTGCGCGATATTGATCGCCTGCGTGACCTAGATAAGCGCCTGGCAGTCTCGCCTTATGGCTCGGGTGCCTTGGCGGGATCGTCGTTGCAGTTGGACCCAGAAGCGATTGCCGAAGAGCTTGGGTTCGATTCTTCTGCGGAAAACTCCTTGGACGGTACGTCTTCTCGTGACTTTGCCACCGAGACTGCGTTTGTTTTGGCCCAGATTTCGGTGGATATCTCGCGGCTCTCGGAAGAAATCATCGCGTGGTCCACACCCGAATTTGGCTACGTCACGCTGAGCGACGAGTGGTCCACCGGGTCGTCGATCATGCCGCAGAAGAAAAACCCAGATATTCCGGAATTGCAGCGCGGAAAGACTGGTCGATTGATCGGTAATCTCACTGGCTTGCTTGCAACCTGCAAGGCACTGCCGCTGGCATACAACCGCGACTTACAGGAAGACAAAGAACCGCTTGTCGATGGTTTTGCGCAACTGAATTTGGTGCTGCCGGCGATGACTGGTTTGGTATCTACGCTGGTTTTCCACGAAGACCGCATGCGTGAGCTCGCTCCCCGCGGGTTTACTCTGGCGACTGACCTCGCAGAATGGATGGTGCGCCAAGGCGTACCGTTCCGTGAGGCTCATGAGGCATCGGGGTCGTGCGTGCGCTTGGCGGAAGAGGCTGGTGTTGATCTCGTAGATCTGAGTGATGAGCAGCTGGCAAGCGTCGACAAGCGTTTAACCCCTGAGGTACGCGATGTGTTGACCATTGATGGGGCAGTCGCGTCGCGTTCTACCCGCGGCGGAACGGCGGGCGCGCGCGTTGATGAACAGCGCGACACCGTCGAAAAGGCAGCAGCCGACGCGCGTGAGTGGGCCTCGATCACCGTTGCTGATAAAGCGAAGCGATAAACTGACCGCATGAGTCTCGATCCCCGGTTATTGGAAATTCTGGCCTGCCCGCAAGACAAAGGCCCACTCGTCTATCACGAAAAAGACGAGGTGCTGGTCAATGAGCGCAAAAGCATCGCGTATCGCATTGACAAAGATGTACCCGTTTTGTTGGCTGATGAAGCGATCGACTGGCCAGAAAAATCCCAAGGAGAGAACTAAGCAATGAACAATATCGTCGATGAGCTGCAATGGCGTGGACTCATTAACCAGTCCACTGATCTAGACGAACTTCGTGCCGCGACCGAAGAACCGATCGCGCTGTATTGCGGTTTCGATCCCACCGGGGATTCGCTGCATGCTGGCCACTTGGTGCCAATGATCATGCTGCGTCGTTTCCAGGAAGCTGGGCATCGCCCGTTTGCGCTTGCCGGTGGGGCTACCGGTTTCATCGGTGACCCGCGCGATGTTGGCGAGCGCAGCATGTTGAGCCAGGAAGAGCTTGACACCAACGTCGCAGCGATTAAGAAGCAATTACGCCAATTCGTTGACTTTGAGGGCGAAAACGCAGCAACCCTGGTGAACAACGCGGACTGGACGATGGGTATGTCCGTCGTGCAGTTTTTGCGTGAAGTAGGGAAAAATTTCTCGCTGAACACGATGCTGGACCGGGATACGGTGAAGCGACGCCTAGAAGGCGACGGTATTTCCTACACCGAGTTTTCTTATATGTTGTTGCAGGCCAACGACTACGTGCACTTGAACCGTGAATACGGCGTCAGCTTGCAAATCGGCGGCTCCGACCAGTGGGGGAATATCGTTTCCGGGGTTGATCTCAACCGGCGAGTATCCGGAGCGAAGACCCACGCGTTGACGGTTCCGTTGGTCACCGATGCCAACGGCAAGAAATTCGGCAAATCGACCGGCGGCGGCAAGTTGTGGTTGGACCCAGAAAAGACCAGCCCATACGCGTGGTATCAGTATTTCGTGAACTCCGGTGATGCCGACGTCGTGCGATACCTGAAGATGTTTACGTTCTTGGGCCAGGATGAAATCGCTGAGTACGAGCGTGCAGTGGCAGAAGAACCACATAAACGTGCCGCACAGCGACGTTTGGCAGAAGAGATGACCGATCTCGTTCATGGAGTTGCTGCCCGTGAGGCAGTGCAGCTGGCATCACAGGCGTTGTTTGGGCGGGCCGAATTGGCCGACCTGGATGAGCAAACCCTGCGAGGTGCACTACAGGAAACCACTGTTGCTGAGTTGGGCGACGATGATCCACGAACGATCGTTGATCTGCTCGTGGCTTCCGGCTTGGTTGATTCCAAGGGTGCTGCCCGTCGGACAATCAAAGAGGGCGGTGCCTACGTGAACAACCAGCGCATTGAATCCGCCGAATGGGAGCCTTCGGCGGAGGATTTGCTTCACGGTAGTTGGCTGGTGCTGCGCCGAGGCAAGAAAAACTTCGCCGGCGCGAAGCTCGCGCTGTAAGCGCGATATAGCCGCGACATAAGCTCGATAAAAGACCGCCATTTATGCCCTTTAAGCAGGCGATTTGTGAAGATTCTATAACGTGTGTAGATTAATCCAAGTCGCCGCGAGGGGCTGACAGAGAAAATAACTTCACATGATCACCGTTTTGGTGGGAAGCTTGTGCTTCTTTTCTGAATCGGTTGAGTGTGTTTGTGTTTTTTGTGTTGGTTTGTGGGTGGGGCGTTTTAAGTTCATTCGCCTGGTCGTTGTGCTGGGGGGGGGGGGGGGGGGGGGGGGGGGGGGGGGGGGGGGGGGGGGGGGGGGGGGGGGG